>NZ_CP069128.1:1830000-2168501 GCF_029637485.1 Sphingomonas sp. LHG3406-1
TTGGCGGCGACGGTGACCGGCTCCGGGATGCGGTAGAGCTGGAGATCGCCGAGCCGCTCGCGCTGCGCCGTCACCCGGCTTCCGGTGACGACGATCTCGCTGCTGCGCATCGCAATGGCAGGTGGCGGTGGCGGTGGGGGCGCCGGATAGAGCTGGTTGTCAGCGACGCCGCTCTCCGGAACAGCGACTGCGGGGACATCGCTGGTCGTGGCGTGCGGCCAGCAGCGCAGGCGCAGGGGCGACGCGACGGGAGGGGGAACCTGGGTCCGTTCCCGGTTGACACGCCCCGCGACCGCCTGGGTGGTGGCCCCGACGAAGCTGGTGTCGTCGGTGCTGGCAAGGGTTAGCCAAGCCTGCAATTGCAGGCGTCGCTGGTCCGGAGACAGCACCGCCACATAGTCCGCCTGCCAGTCGAATCCCGTCGCGAGATAGGAAAGGGTGACCGTGGCGGTGATCGGCTGACGGGCACGAACCCGCACCGACAGCGTCGGTCGCGCCGACAGGCCGGCGGGCACGCGGTCGTAGATCGGCGTCTCGGACAGCCCCGTGCAGCGCAGCGCCTCAAAGCCGTCGGGGGTCTGGAGCACCACGCCGCTTTGGCTGCCGGTGCGGACGATGGCGTCGACGGTCGTGACCTTGCCGTCCGCTTTGCTGGTCCGGCGGAGCGTCACCCTCTGGCCAAGCGATCGGTCGATCAGGCTTCCGGCCGACAGCAACAAGGCATCGCGGTTGCGTTCGAGCAGGCCTTCAGGAACGCCGCCGACGATAGCACTTTGCGGCACGATGCCGCTGGCGACACCCTCGAACCGGAGCTCCGAATCGCCAGCCGGGATGGAGATGGTGCGGGTCTCGCTGATCAGGGCATAGCCGTTCAGCCAGCGGAGGTTCGGACGCGCGTTGCCGCGGTCAAGGTCGCGATAGACGGTCACTCCCACCCGCTCCGGGGCGGGGGAGACGACCGGCACCTGCGCTGCTGCCGGAACGGCCAGCGTCGCGAGCAGCAAAGGCCCAAGAGCGCGCATGGCGCGGCGCGCCCTAGTAGCGCGTGTCGAAGGTGGCGGTGACGGCGGCTTCGCCATTGGCCGGCACCTCGACCCGCCACAGCGCTTCGTCGGCCGAGCGCCGCTCGCTCTTCTGCGATTCGGCGAGGATTCGCGTGTCGCCCCACAGGCCGCTCTGGACCAACTGGATGGTCACAGGCGTCGGCGAGGCATTGGTCAGCTTGTAGCGCATGGCGGTGCGCCAGCGGCTGCCGTTCGAATTGACGCGGGTGCGTTGTTCGACTGTCGGCTGCACCTTGATGTCGAAGGCCTGGCTGGTGGTGAGGCCGAGATCACTGCCCATCGGCGTGTGGCCGATCCGCGATTCGCCGACAAACTGCGGCGTGCCGTGGCTGTCGCGCTGGTAGACACGCACGGTGCCGGCCGGAAGCGCGTCGCCAAGCCCCTGCGCACGCCCGGTTGAGAATCGAAGCACGCTGTTGACGCTGACCGGCTGGTCGGACGAGCCGAGCCAGCCGTTGCGATATTCATAGGCTCGCTGGGCCGGGGCGCCGGACACGTCGAGGAAGCTCACCTGCTTCTGCTGCGCCTGCGCGATCGTCGTCCGCTGCGGCAGCGGGTAGAGGTAGAAGTCGCCTAGTCGCTCGCGCGCCGCGGTCTCGATGCCCGCCTCTCGCAAGGGCGGCGGCGGCGGGAAGGTCCGGCCATATTGCGGCTCTCCGGTGCCGACCGAGCCGGCGACCAGCACCACCTCGGCATTGCGGTAGGCGGTGCCGCTCTGGTTGTTGAGCGTGATCCAGCCCTGGACGTCCATCCGCCCGGCATTCTCGTCAAACAGGGCGACATAATCGGCTTCCCAGGCCAGCCCGGGCGTGAGGTAGGTGAGCGTCACCGGCTGGCGACCGGCGCGGGGCGCGGTGAGGGTCACCGACAGCGTCGGTCGGGGACGCAGCCCTTCTGGCACCTTGTCGAAGATGACCCGGACCGGAAGGCCGTCGTCGCGCAGCACTTCGATGCGCTCGCCGATCTGCAGCACGACGCCGCCGTTCGCCGCCAGTACGCGGGCGCGCTCGCGGGTCTCGGCGCCCGTGGCGGGATTGATTCGCACAAGCGTGATTGTCTCGCCCACCGCCTTCTGCATCAGCGCCGCGGGCGACAGCAGGTCATAGTCGAAATTCTGCTCGACGATGCCCAGGCCAGCGCCGTTGAGGGTCACCGTTTCGGCGCGGATTCGGGCGGAGACGTCGGGGAACTCCTGGCGCGAACGGCCCGCGGGAAGCGACAGGTCGCGGCGGTCCTGCACCAGGGCGAGGTCGTTGTTGTAGATGGTGACCGCGACGTCGCCCTGGGCGCTCGCCTCGGGCGCCGGAATGGTCTGCGCAGCGACCGGAACTGCGGCTGCCGCCGCCAGGAGACCCAGGACCAACCGCATGCACAAGCTCCTTTCTCAAGCAGAGAAGAAGCTTGTGACATTATTACATGAGCGTCAACTGAACGATGTCCGGCAACGCCTCGCCGTGGCTTCCCGGTCGCGCCGGAGCGAGTGCAACGGAAAACGGCGGCCGCCCCGAGGGTGACCGCCGCATTCCAGCTTGCAGGTGTGGATCGAAGGCGCCGGCTCAGGCGGCCGGAGCGACGCCCTCGTCATTGTCCTCGACGCGCGGACGGCGGGTGCGGCGGCGCGGACGCGGCGCCTCCTCCGCTTCGTCGGCGACCTCGGCAACAGGCCCGATCGCCGGCGGCAGGAAGTCGGCGATGCCGGTCGGTGCCTCTTCCGCGGCGACCACTTCCTCATCCTCACGCGGGCGACGCTCGAAGCGCTCCCGGCGGGGACGATCCTCGCGCGGCCTTTCGTCCCGGGGACGATCCTCCCGCGGACGATCCTCGCGCGGCCGCTCGTCACGAGGACGATCGTCACGCGGGGCGCGCTCGCGACGCTCGTACCGCTCGCCGCGCTCGGCACGCGGCTGACGGTCCTGACGGTCGGAACGGTCCTGGCGCTGCTCGGAGACTTCCTCCTCGCCCTCGCCATCCATCAGGTCCTCGTCGCCCTCATCCTCGTCGTCGTCGTTGCGCGGACGCTGATCCTCGAAGCGGGAGCGGGTTTCACCCAGCACGCGGAAATAATGGTCCGCGAACTGGAGATAATATTCGGTCTGGACGCGGTCGCCGGCAAGCTGTGCGTCACGCGCCATGTTCTTGTACTTCTCGAGCAGCTGCGCGGCATTGCCGCGGCTCCGCTGGTCGCGGCTGTTGCCGCCACCACCGCCGCCGCCGCCTCCACCGAGACCCTGCGGACGCTGACCCCCACGACCGCGACGGCGGCCGCCCTGGCGATTGTTCATCAAGCGTATCGTTCCTTGAACACTGGCGCCGAACACATCCTCGAAGCGCGTGAGCTGCGATGCCGGGACACGAACCGCTCGTTGCCCGGTGCCCCTTGTCGTCGTCGGTGTCGCGCCAGAAGGTGCGGAGCCAAGCGATTTCAGCGGGGGTCGCCTCGGTCGGCCGTCGAGGCGGACCGGTGCTTCCCCTGATGTAGCGAGAGCGCAGGCCTTTTCCAAGCCCCTATCGTCAAGCCTTGATCAGCAAGGCGCGCGAACGGCCGGCAAGGTCGCGGGCGATCTGCGGCTCGAGCCCTTGCGCAACGAACAGGGCAGAGGCGCTTTCGGCCTGATCGTAGCCGATCTCGATGGCCGCCAAACCACCCGGTTCGAGCAGCCGGGCGATCTCAGGCGCGAGGCGGCGATAGTCATCGAGCCCGTCCAGGCCCGCGAAGAGTGCCATGGCAGGCTCATGCTCGGCGACGCCGGGGCCGAGCTCGCTGTTTTCGGCGATATAAGGCGGATTGCAGAGCAGGAGATCGAAGCGCTCGGTCACGGTCTTCGCCCAGTCGCCACGACGGAAGTGAGCGCGCGGGGCGAGACCGAGCCGCCCGGCATTGCGCCGGGCATAGGCGAGCGCGTCGTCACTGGCGTCGATGCCGAGCCCGGTGGCGCGCGGCCACTGGTCGAGCGCCGCGAGCAGCAGCGTACCGGGACCGGTGCCGAGGTCGAGGATCCGGTGCGGGCCGTCCGACTTGCCGAAATGCTCGATGGCGGCGGAGATCAGCGTCTCCGAATCCGGCCGCGGGATGAGCGCACCGGGTCCGACTTCCAGTTCGATATTCCAGAAGGCGCGACGGCCGATGATGTAGGCAACCGGTTCCCCGGCGCAGCGACGCTCGAGATAGTCGTCGAACGAAGGCGGGATCGGCGTGGCGGGCGGCCGCAGCAGAAGTTCGTCGCGCTCGATCCCGTAGGCGTGGGCGAGCAGCAGTTCGGCATCGAGGCGCGGCGTGTCGGTGCAGTCGGGAAGCCGGCGCGCGGCGTCGGACAGGGCGCGCTCGACGGCCTTCACCGGCATGGCCGGCCGAGCGTCACTGCTCTTCCAGTCCCGCCAGCCGCTGCGCTTCGTCCTCGGCGATCAGCGCGTCGGTGAGCTCACGAAGACCCGGGCCTTCGAGGATCTCGGGCAGCTTGTGCAGGGTCAGGTTGATGCGGTGATCGGTGACTCGACCCTGCGGGAAATTGTAGGTGCGGATCCGCTCGGACCGGTCGCCGGAGCCGACCATCGACTTGCGAGCGCCGGCGCGCTCCGACGCGAGCCGCTCGCGCTCCAGCTCGAACAGCCGGGTGCGAAGCACCTTCAGCGCCTTCGCCTTGTTCTTGTGCTGGCTCTTCTCGTCCTGCTGGATGACGACGAGGCCGCTCGGGAGGTGGGTGATGCGGACGGCGCTGTCGGTGGTATTGACCGACTGGCCGCCGGGCCCGCTCGACCGGTAGACGTCGATGCGCAGGTCCTTGTCGTCGATCTGGACGTCGACTTCCTCGGCCTCAGGCAGGACGGCCACGGTGGCGGCGCTGGTGTGGATTCGCCCGCCGCTCTCGGTTGCGGGGACGCGCTGGACGCGGTGGACTCCGCTTTCGAACTTAAGGCGGGCGAAGACGCCATTGCCGTTGATGGAGGCGACCGCTTCCTTGTAGCCGCCGACTTCCGACTGCGAGGCGCTGATCAGCTCGAACTTCCAGCCATGTTCGTCGGCGAAGCGCTGGTACATGCGCAGGAGGTCGCCGGCGAAGAGAGCCGCCTCGTCGCCGCCCGTGCCGGCGCGCACCTCGAGCATGGCGGCGCGTTCGTCGGCACTGTCCTTGGGCAGGAGCTGGACGGCGAGCGCGCGCTCGGCCCTGGGCAGCTGCTCCTCGATCGACGCCAGTTCCTCCGCCGCCATGGCGCGAAGCTCCTCGTCCCCGTCGCGGGTCATGGCCGACAGGCTCTCGCGCTCGGCCCGGAGCCGGCGAACCTCGCGCGCAGCTGCGGCGACCGGCTCGATCTGCGCATATTCCTTGCTGAGACGGACGAACACGTCGGGCGCGAGATCGCCGGAGGCCATGGCCTCGGACAATTCCTGCCGCTTCGATTCGATCTGCGCGATCCGCTCGGAGGAGATCTGGGTCATGCGGAAAGATCCGCGGACCCGCGCTGGAACAGCTCTCCGGCCTTGGTCGCCTCGGGGCTGGCTTCGTCCAGCAGCTTGAAATTGGCCGTTGGCACGCCGTCACGCAGGTCGAAGCTGATGAGGGCGGGCGGGCTGCCCTTGAGCGCGCGCTGGAAGCGCTTGCGCGGGCTGCCGGTCACGAGCGCCTCCGCCGGCACGCCATGACGGCGAAGCTCGACGGCGAAGCGGACGGCATCGGCCTCGCGGGCGACATTCTCCGCGACCACCGCAACCGGCTGCACGATCACCGGCGCGTCGATCAGCATACTCAGCCGCTCGATCCCCGCCGCCCAGCCGATCGCGGGCGTGTGCGGGCCGCCGAGAGCTTCGACCAAGCCGTCGTAGCGGCCGCCCGCCAGCACCGTGCCCTGGCTCCCGAGCGCGTCGGTGACGAACTCGAACGCGGTGTGGCGATAATAGTCGAGGCCGCGGACCAGACGTGGCGCGCGCTCCCAGGCAACTTCGGCGGCGTCGAGGCCAGCGGTGACGGCGGCGAAGAAGTCACTCGCCTCTGCGGTGAGGAAATCGTCGATTACGGGCGCCGAATCCACGATCGGCCAATCCTGATGCGCCTTGCTGTCGAGGATCCGGACCGGATTGCGGTCGAGCCGGTCGCGGCTGTCCTCGCTGAGGTCGGCACGATGGGCGGCAAAATGTGCGTGCAGCGCGTCGCGCCAGGCGGCACGCGTCGCCGGGTCGCCGAGCGTGTTCAACTTGCAGACGACATTGCCGCCGATGCCGAGTTCGCGCAGCAGCTGGTCGGCGAAGCAGAGCACCTCGACGTCGGCCTGCGGCTCGGCTGCCCCGAGAATTTCAGCGTCGAGCTGGTGGAATTGGCGGAAGCGGCCCTTCTGCGGGCGCTCGTAGCGGAAGGCGGGGCCATGGGTGGCGACCTTGAGCGGCGCGAACTGCTGCCACCCCTCGGTGAGGAAGGCGCGGGCAATTCCGGCGGTGAACTCCGGCCGCAGGGTGACGCTGTCGCCCGAGCGGTCGTCGAACGTGTACATCTCCTTGGAGACGACATCGGTCGTCTCGCCGAGCGAGCGGGCGAAGACGGCGGTAGGTTCGAGCACCGGCACCTCGACCCGCCGAAAGCCGAACAGGCGGCGGACGCGGTCGAAGGCGGCGACGACCGCGTGGAAACGATCGGCTTCCTCGCCGAGGAGCGATTGCATGCCGCGGACGGGCTGGGGCGTGATGTTCTGGGCCATGAAAGTTGCGTGCGCCACTAGCGGGTGGCGGCGCGGCTGGCTAGGCGGGCGCGCATGCGTCACTTTGTTCTGCTGGCCCTGCTGGTCACCGCTTCGCCCCTCGCCGCCCAACCGGCGGGCAATTCCGCGCCGCAGCCGGTGCCCATTGCGACCACCATCCCCGCCGCCCGCGACGTGCCCTACCCCGGGACGATGCGGCTGGACGTCGATGTCAGCGACCTTGGCCAGGGCATCTGGACGATCCGCCAGACCATCCCTGTCGCCCAGCCTGGACGGATGACCCTGCTCCTGCCGCAGTGGCTGCCCGGAAATCACGCGCCTCGCGGCGAGATGGAGAAGATCGCCGGCCTCGTCTTCCGTGCCGGTGGGCGAGTCATTCCTTGGGTTCGCGACGACGTCGACATCTACGCCTTCCATCTCGACGTCCCCGCCGGCGCGCGCGAGATCGAGGCGAACTTCCAGTTCCTCACCCCGACCGAAGGCAATCAGGGCCGTATCCTGGTCACGCCGAACATGCTGAACCTCCAGTGGGAGGACGTATCGCTCTATCCCGCGGGCTATTTCACCCGCCGCATTCCGGTTACGGCGAGCGTCACCTATCCTGCCGGCTTCACCGCCGCGACCGCGCTTCGCCCGACGGCGACCAGGGGCGGCCAGGTCACCTACGGCACCGTCAGCTACGAGACGCTGCAGGATTCGCCGGTCTTCGCCGGGCGCCACTTCCGCCGCGACGACCTCGGCCAGAACGTCTTCCTCAACACGGTCGCCGATACGCCCGACGAACTGGCGGTCAGCCCGGAGGTGCTGCAGAAGCACCGCAACCTCGTCACCCAGTCATTGAAGCTGTTCGGCGCGAAGCATTTCGACCATTACGACTTCCTCCACGCCATCACCGACGAGATGGGCGGGATCGGGCTCGAGCACCACCGGTCGAGCGAGAACCAGAACGATCCGGGCTATTTCAAGGACTGGCAGGCGAGCCTGCCAGATCACAACCTGCTGCCGCACGAATTCGTGCACAGCTGGAATGGCAAGTTCCGCCGCCCGGCCGAGTTGTGGACGCCGGACTTCAAGACGCCGATGCGGGACAATCTCCTCTGGGTGTACGAAGGGCAGACCCAGTTCTGGGGCCACGTGCTCGAAGCGCGCTCGGGCATGTCGACCAAGCAGGAAGTGCTCGACAAGCTGGCGATGATCGCGGCCAGCCTCGACATTCGCCGCGGCCGCGAGTGGCGGGCGCTGGTCGACACCACCCATGATCCGATCATCGCCGCCCGCCGGCCCAAGGGCTGGGTCAGCTGGCAGCGGAGCGAGGATTACTACAACGAAGGGCTGCTGATCTGGACCGAAGCGGATGCGATCATCCGGCAGGGCACCAACAATGCCCGCGGCATGGACGATTTCGCCAAGTCCTTCTTCGGTATCCGCGACGGCGACTGGGGGGTAGTGACCTACCGCTTCGAGGACGTGGTCGCGGCCTTGAACGCAGTCCATCCCTACGACTGGCGCGGCTTCCTCGTCAGGCGGGTCTACCAGCCGTCGAGCGAGGGTGCTCCGCTGGAGGGCTTCACCCGCTCCGGCTACCGGCTTGACTATGGCGAGGAGCCGACCCCGGCGCAGGCCGCTTTGCTCAAGGTGAGCCGGGCGACCGACCTCGTCTACTCACTCGGCATGAGCCTCGATCGCGAGGGCAAGATCACCCAGGTCATCTGGGGCAGCCCGGCATTCAAGGCCGGGCTGACCAGCGGTCAAACCGCGGTCGCGGTCGGCGCGAAGGCCTATTCGGACGGCGCCATCAAGGCCGCCGTCACCGCCGCCAAGGGCGGCAAGGCCCCGATCGCCCTGACGATCAAGCGCGGGGACAATGTTCGCACCGTCCCCCTTTCCTGGAACGGCGGCCTTCGCTATCCGCGCTTCACCAAGGTGGGCAGCGGGCGGGGCGCCCTCGACATCCTTCTGGAGCCAAAGTGAACCTAGACCTCGTGCCAGCGGGCGCCAATCCGCCCGAATCCATCAATGTCTTCATCGAGGTCCCGATCGGCGGCGAGCCGGTGAAGTATGAGCTCGACAAGAAGTCGGGCGCCATCTTCGTCGACCGCATCCTCCACACGGCGATGCGCTACCCGGCCAATTACGGCTTCATCCCGCACACGCTGGGCGAGGACGGCGATCCGCTGGACTGCCTGGTCATGAATCGCTGGCCTTTCATGCCTGGCTGCGTCGTGCGCGCGCGGCCGGTCGCGGTGCTGTTCCTCGAGGACGAGGCAGGCGGCGACGAGAAGCTGCTGGCGGTCCCCGACCTCAAGACCACTCCTTATTACGAGGGGATCACCGAAGGCGACGACCTGCCGAAGATCGTGTTCGACCAGATCGCGCACTTCTTCACCCACTATAAGGATCTCGAGCCCGAGAAGTGGACGCGCGTCGGTCATTGGGGCAATGCCGAGGACGCCAAGAAGGTCATCGTCGACGGTCTTGAGCGGGCGAAGCGCGAGGGGTTCTAGACCCCTCGCTCCCACCTCTCATTCGTCGGGTCGTCCGCCCTGCTGCCCCTGCCGGATCGTCTGGCGGACGAAGCGCAGCGGCACGAACAGCTTGCGGAAGGTGATCCCGACGGTGCGCCCGATCGGCTCCAGCCGGTCCGCCTGATAAGCGAACGGAATGACGTTGCCGGCGCCGCCCGACACGTCGGGCCGTGCGTTGAAGATGTTGTTCACCTCGAACCGGACGGTGGTTCCGCGGAAGAAGGGCGCCCTGGTCACGAGATCAAGCCGCTCGCCGAGGTTGGCGAACAGGCGCAGATCGAAGGTGGCGTAAGGCGAAAAGCGCAGGTCATCCCCGGCGGAACTGACCCTGGTTGCGCTGCGCCAATTGCCCTGCAGCCGCGCCCCCAGGCCATTGTTGTAATAACCGCTCTCGATCTCGACGAGGTGTCGCGCCCGGCCCCCGGCCGATCCCGTCGCCTCGCCATCGAGATAGTCGAGCACCGGCAAGCCGGGGCCGATCACCAGCTCGTCGGTGAAGGTGAGCGTGTGGGTGGCCGAAAAAGTCATGCGCCCGCCGCGCCCGCCGCCGCCAAACCGCCCGCCGCCGCCGAAGCGGGGCCCGCCACCAACTCCAGCTCCGGGGCCCGCGCCGGCTCCACCGGCCGGAGGCGGCCCGCCCTCCCGGGCCACCACGGCCGGTTCGCCCGAGCCGGGCGCCGGCGTCGGCGGGGTACCCGCCGGAGCCGTGCTCCCCGGAGCCTGCTGCCCACCCGGAACGATGCCCGACTGCCGCGCCCGGTCGACCAGGCGGTTGATCGTCTGCGGCGACGGACGCTGCGTGCGCAGGCTCTTGGTGAAGTCGAAGCCCCAGCGCAGCGTCTCGCGCCTGGAACGCTGCGCATTGACCGGGCGCAGGTCGACGGCGGTCAGCTGGCCCGTGGAGTCGCGCTGGAATCGACCCGGAAAGGCCGTCTGCAGCGACGACGTCACCGCCGGAAAGCTGATCTGCGGGTTGTCGATCGTCTGGCGGACATATTCCGCCCGCAGGCGCAGGTCCGGGTCTTCCAGCGGCTGCCAATTGCCGCCGATCTTGAACACGTTGCGGCGATCGGATTCGAGATCGGGATTGCCGCCGGTCAGGGTCCGCACCGCGACCGTCTCGCCGCGCACCGCGTCGAAGAAGGGCACGCCGCTGGTCTCGAGCAGGGGATCGCCGAGCTGCTGCAGCGACGGCGCACCTTCCTCGCGGGTCCAGCTCGCGATGATATTGGCACGCGGCGCCGGCGACCAGCTGAAGCCTGCTCCGAGCGTCGTCAGCGTTCCAAAGTCGCTCAGGTAGGTCACACCACCGTTGAAGTTGGCGGTGAGCCGCCCGATCGCCGAGGCCCGCTCGGTGAGCGGCAGATCGACGTTGGCCGAGCCCTCAACCGCCCGGCGATTGAGGTCGGCGTCGGACGGGATGCCGCTTCGCCGGCTGCGGCTGTCGATTCCGAGCGCGCTTGCCCCCACCTTCAGCGTGACGTTGGCGGTGCCGGCCGGAAGTGCGAGCAGCGGGCCGTTGGCCGTCCCGTCCAGCACCAGCGACTGGCGGGTCGAACGGCTGAGATCGCCGGTCAGCTCGGTATCGGATTCGCTGCGCACGACTTCGGCATTGCCGGTCGCAGACAGGCGCCAGCGCCCCGCCTGCTTGTTGAGCGCACTGCCGACACCGAGCGTGTCGGTGGTGGTGCGACGGCCGAGGAAGTCACCGTCGAGGAGTCCGAGTCCACTCGTCCCACGCCGGCGCTCGACCTCCCCGGTGAGCGTTCCGTTGAACTGGTCGCCGAGAGGACGGCTGATGGTCCCGGTCAGCCGGGCGGACTGGCCGGCGCCGCTCAAGGTTCGGAATGGGCGGCTGTCGGCCGGCTCGCCGACCCGCTGGGCGATGTCGCGCTCGCTTTCGTAGAGCGGATTGTTGCCTTCGACGCGAAGATTGCCCGAGGTGCGGGTATTCTCGTTGATCAGGAGCTTGCCGACATCGGCCCGTCCGGCCGAATAGCCGCCGTCCGTCGCGATCCGTCCGCCGACCTCCACCGAAGTGGAATTGAAGCGCCGGCGGAGCACGATGTTGATGACACGCTGGTCGGCGGCATAACCATATTTGAGCGCGACCTCCTCGGGCAGGATCTCCATCCGCTGGATCGCTTCGGGTGGAACGTCGCGCAGCTCGCGGAAGCCGGAGATGCGCTGGCCGTTGAGCAGCACGACCGGCTGCCCGCCGCCGCGTCCCCGGGCGCTGCCGGTCTGGGAAGCGACGGACGCAAGCAGTTCGGAGATGCTGGTCGCTCCGGTCGCGCGAATGTCGCGGCTGTCGAGCACGTTCTCCGGCGGGATGTTGCCGACGACGGAGCCGCGGGGGCGGGAACCCGTAACCGTGATCTCCTGTTCGAACTCTTCCTCCTCATCGGCGGCGGGCTGGGGCTGCTCGGCGTCAACCGGCTGAGCCTGCTCGGTGCTCGGGGGCTGCGGGGGGGCGCTCTGCGCGAAGGCCGGGACGGTGACGAGGGCCGCGGAGGCATACAGGATATGGCGTTTCATCGGGGGCTCAACATCCATGGGTAATGAAGGTGCCGTGCCGGCTTGCCCCCCTGCGCTGAACCTTCCATGTCTTGCCACCCCGCCTTTCGACCAACGGGAGTCATGACTTGATCAACGGATTGCGTTCTCTGGCCCTTGCCTCCGTGTTGCTCGGCGGCTGCAGCACGACACTCCCGGGCTCAGGTCAGATGGCGGCAGCGCCATCCACGGCACCGGCGACCTTTCCGGCCGTGGTCACGCCCGCCTATGGCGGTCCTGTCGAAGAGCGCGTGGTCAGGGCTGCCGACCGTATGATGGCGCGCGACAGCGCGCTGAATGCGGTGATCGCCATCAGCCCCGATCATCGCAACCAAGCCACGGCACTGGACCGCGCACCGCGCAGCGGGCCGATGTTCGGCATGCCGGTGCTGGTGAAGGACAATGTCGAGATCGCCGGTCTCCCTACGACTGCCGGAAGCCTTGCGCTGGCTGGCAACGTCACTGGCCGCGATGCACCGATCATTGCGCGCCTCCGCCAAGCCGGCGCCGTGATCCTGGGCAAGACCAACCTCAGCGAATGGGCCAACATCCGCTCGACCGGCAGCATTTCGGGCTGGAGCGCGGTCGGCGGGCAGACGCGCAATCCCTATGCGCTCGACCGCAATACCTGCGGCAGTTCGAGCGGAAGCGGGGCGGCGGTCGCAGCGGGCTACAGCGACTATGCGATCGGAACGGAAACCGACGGATCGATCACCTGCCCGGCCAGCATGACCGGCGTGGTCGGCCTCAAGCCCACGCTCGGCCTGGTCTCGCGCACCCACATCATCCCGATCAGCGAATCGCAGGACACCGCCGGTCCGATGACCCGCACCGTGCGGCAGGCGGCGGAGTTGCTGACGGTGATCGCCGGCAGCGATGCCGCTGATCCCGCCACCAGGGAAGCGGATGCCCGCCGCGCCGACTATGTTGCCGGCCTTTCTCCCGATGCGCTCAGGGGCAAGCGGATCGCCGTGCTGCGTTTCGCCGCCGGCTTCGGCACGGACGCGCTGTTCGAACAGGCGGTCGCTGCGCTGAAAGCCGCGGGTGCCGAGATCGTGGAGGTGAAGGCGTTCAAGCCCACGGGCGACTTCGGGAACGACGAATATCAGGTGCTGCTCACCGAGTTCAAAGCCGGACTGAACGCCTATCTGCAAGACAGCCCCGCCGCCGTGCCAAGGAGCCTTGCGGAGGTCATCGCCTTCAACTCGGCCAATGGCGCGCGCGAAATGCCGCTGTTCGGGCAGGAGATCTTCGAGGCGGCCGAGAAGACCAGGGGACTGAGCGATCCGGCGTATCGCAAGGCCCGGGCCAACAGCCTCAGGACCGCCAGCGCCGACCTCGACCGGCTACTGAAGGGCGTGGATGCGGTCGTCTTCCCGACCCGTCCGGCGGCGTGGAAGATCGATGCGGTGCATGGCGACGTCTCGCCAGGCGGCAATGGCATCGGCTCGATGGCGGCGGTCGCGGGCTATCCGCATCTCACCGTTCCGATGGGGCTGATCCGCGGGCTTCCGGTGGGCCTCAGCTTCGTCGGGCCGAAATGGTCGGACGGGCGGCTGCTCGCCTTCGGCCACGCCTATGAGACGGTGCGCGGCGCCCTGCCCGTCGCCCACTTCCTGCGGAGCATCGAAGAGTCGCCCGAGATCGCTCCGGCGCTGGAACCGCAGCGCAACCGCCTGAACGCCGGCTAGGCGGTCAGCTTTAGCCCGGCGATGGAGGCAACGATGACGAGAATGAGGAGCAGGCGGATGGTGGTGGATGGTTCGTCGAAGAAGGCCATGCCGACCACCACCGTCCCGATCGCCCCGATTCCGCCCCAGACGGCATAGGCGGTCCCCATCGGGATCTCGCGGGCGGCGCGTTCGAGCAGCATCATCGAGGCGGTGACGCTGACCAGGAAGGCAGCCGTCCACGGCAGGTTGCGGAAGCCGTCGACGAAGCGGAGCGAGGTGGTGAAGCCGACCTCGAACAGGCCGCCGAGGATGAGCAGGAACCAGGCCATCAACTTGCTCCTTCGACCACTGGCGAGACATGACGCGGGCGTCGGCTGGCAAGGAGGCAGCCGGCGACGATCAGGCCGGTCCCGATCACCGTCGTGACGCTCAGCCCTTCGCCGTAGAAGATCGCGCCGAGCAGCACCGCCCACAGGAAGGCGCTATATTCGATCGGCACCAGTGCCTGCGCTTCCTCCTTGCCATAGGCCCAACTCAGCAGCGCAAGACTGCTGATGGTGAGAAGCGCGCTGAGCGCCAGGAACGGCCATTCGCCCGGGGCCGGAACCAGCCGCAGCGAGGGCGCGAACAGGAGTGCGACCGGAAGCGCCAGCAGCAGCCAGCTTCCCGAGATCAGGGTCTGGAAGAAGGCCACCTCCGAGGGGGTCGCGACCTGGCTCTGCTGGCGCATCAGGATCAGGTTCCAAGCATAGAGGCCGGCCGAGAAGAAGATGGCGAGGACGCCGTCGAGGTGCCGCTCGCCGGGCGCGCCGATCCGGGCCGCGACCAGCACCATCATGCCAACAAGGCCGAGCAGGGAGGCAAATGTGCTCCGCCGGCTGATCGTCTCGCCGAGCAGGACGGCGGCAAGGTAGAGGGCGATCAGCGGCGCGACGAAGCTGAGCGCGATCGCCTCGGCCATGGGCAGGCGGGCGAGACCGTAGAACCAGGTCACCGCCATCACCGCCCCGACCGCGCCCCGCATCAGGTGGAAGCGGAACGCCGGCCGGCTCGGCCAGCGCTCCCGCGAGACGAGATAGAAGGGAGCCGAGACGAACAGGCCGAAGAACTGGCGCCAGAGCATGGCAACATAGGCGCCGAGCACCGCCGCCATCCCCTTCATCGCCGCATCCATGCCCGCGAACAGCGCGATGCCCAGCGCCGCGGCGGCGAACGGGAGGAGATGGCGGTGCCGCGACATGGCTTCCGCCTAGCTGCTCACGGGCTTGTTGCAACCCGGGCGATCAGTTGCGGGCGGCGGGAATCCAGATGGTGCAGGAAAGCGCAGGGACGAGCCTCGAGCCATCAGCCATTCGCGTGCGCTGAAAGCAGCCGACAAGGGGGAACTCCCGGCTGAGCCAGCTGCCCTCCTCCGGCGGAGACTGCTCTTAAGCGCGTACGTTCCTGTTCTCGAGGAAAGACCAGAGGTCGCGCGCGGGCTGCCCGGTGCAGATGTACTTGTGCTCGCCTTTCTCAGTCGCGGCCTGCTCACCCTCAACCGCCTGTTCGAGACAGGCTTCGATGAGGGCGGGCATCCGCTCCGGAAAAGCCTGCTGCTGGGCCGGTTCCAAGTTGGCGAGGAAGGCGAGAATGAGCATGGCGGAAGGTTAGTGGCTCACGATGGCAACGCAAACGGGCGGGTTACCGCAGGGTCATGACGTCACCGCGCACGGTGACTTCGCTGAAGCGGGCGAGGAAGCTCTGGCCGAGGAGGTTGGTGCTTGCGCCGTCGATCACCACGGCAGGCATGGCATTGGCCGTCTTGTCGCCGAGCCTGACGCGGTCGAGGCTGACGACCTTGCCGGTGAGCGCGCCGCCGGCCCCTTCGCCAACATAGCTGTTCTGCGCGGCGGAGAGCGGAACGCCGGCGCGGAGGGCGTCCTCCTCGGTCATGGCGACGCCAGTCGCGCCGGTGTCGATCATGAATTCGAGCGTGGTGCCGTTGACCTCGACGTCGGCGTAGAAGTGGCCATTCCCTTGCCGGGTCAGGCGCACCTCCCCGTCGTCTGCGATCTCGCTACGGCTCGATCCCCAGCCCTGTGCCCCGCTCGTCCGCGGCTCTGGTACCGGGAGAGGGGCCGCGGCAGCGTTGGTGGTTTCGCCGCGTGACGGTCCCCGCGCCGGCATCAGCACGCCGACCAGGGTTGCGACGACGACGATCCCGATTGCGGCCCGGAACATGGCGCCGAACCTAGGCGGGATGCGGTAAAGAAAGGGTGCCTATTCGGCGGCGACCGGCTGGCCTGCGGCCTCGGAGGCGGCAGTGGCGGCCTCGATCTCGGCCGCCTTCTGCTCGACCAGAGCGACGATGTGGTCGATCATGCCCTCGTCCTGCACATGATGGTCGGTGACCCCCGACAGGTAGACCATGTGCTTGCCGTTGCCGCCACCGGTGACTCCGATGTCGGTCTCACGGGCTTCGCCGGGGCCGTTCACCACGCAACCGAGCACCGACAGGCTCATCGGCGTGCGGATGTGCTGCAGGCGCTCCTCCAGTTTCTCGACCGTGCGGATAACGTCGAAACCCTGGCGGGCGCAAGAGGGGCAGGAGATGACGCGGACGCCGCGGTTGCGGATGCCGAGCGCCTTCAGCAGCTCGTAACCGACACGGACCTCTTCCTCGGGCTCGGCCGAAAGGGAGACACGGATGGTGTCGCCGATGCCGCTCCACAGCAGCATGCCGAGGCCGACCGAGCTCTTGACGGTCCCGCCGATCAGCCCACCCGCCTCGGTGATGCCGAGGTGCAGCGGACAGTCGACCTGAGCGGCAAGCTCGGAGTAGGCGGCGACGGCCAGAAACACGTCGCTGGCCTTTACCGCGACCTTGTACTCGCGGAAGTCATGGTCCTCGAGCAGGCGAATGTGGTCGAGCGCGCTTTCGACCAGCGCCTCCGGGCACGGCTCGCCATATTTTTCGAGCAGGTCCTTCTCAAGGCTGCCGGCATTGACCCCGATGCGGATCGCGCAGCCATTGGCCTTGGCGGCGCGGACGACTTCGGCGACGCGCTCGGACGAGCCGATATTGCCCGGGTTGATGCGCAGGCAGGCGGCGCCGGCATCGGCGGCCTCGAGCGCGCGCTTGTAGTGGAAGTGGATGTCGGCAACGATCGGCACCTTGGCCGCGCGAACGATCTCACGCAGGGCAGCCGTGCTTTCGACGTCGGGGCAGGAGACGCGGACGATGTCGGCCCCGGCCTCCTCGCAGCGGCGAATCTGGTCGATGGTCGCCCGTGCGTCCGACGTCAGCGTGTTGGTCATGGTCTGGACGGTGATCGGCGCATCGCCGCCGACCGGCACGTTGCCGACCATGATCTGGCGGCTTTGGCGGCGTTCGATGTGGCGCCAGGGACGAAGCGAAGACATGTCAGTCATATAGAGCCGGTCGGTGACGGAACCAAGGCGGGCTTTCGCGGGTCCCTGCGCGCCGCTAAGGAGCCGCCGTGCCGATCTTCCGCTTCCTCGCAGCGCTGCTTGCGCTGACCGCCGCCGCGCCAGCCGCGGCCTATTGGGAATATACCCACCGCCTGGTCGCCAGCATCGCCTGGGCCGAGATCCAGCCCGAGACACGGGCCAGGCTCCGGGCCCTGATGCGCGAAGGCCATCGGCTGGAGACCCCGGAATGCCCGGTCGGTACGCTGGAGGATGCGAGCGTCTGGGCCGACTGCATCAAGCCGCTGGGCGACCGCTTCAGTTATCAGTCGAGCTGGCACTATCAGAACGTAAACATCTGCAAGCCGTTCAGCCTGCAGGGCGCGTGCAAGGACGGCAATTGCGTATCGGCGCAGATCGAGCGCAACGCACGACTGCTGGCGGACCGGAAGCTGCCGGTGCGGGACCGGGTCATGGCGCTGGCCTACCTCACCCACTTCGTCGGCGACCTCGCCCAGCCGATGCACGGCGGCGACCGCGGCGATCTTGGCGGAAACCAGGTCCCGGTGACGTACGGGATCGTCGCCGGGCGGACGAATCTCCACGGCATCTGGGACGGCTGGATCCCCGAGCGGGCAGTCACCTCTCCTCCGAGCGGGGTGAAGGGGCTGCTGGGCGGCGTCACACCGGCGCAGAAGGCGGAACTGGCCGGCGGGACGGTCGAGGACTGGAGCCGCAAGGCGTGGGAGAATGCCCGCACCCATGCCTACACCAGCGCGCTCGGCGATCCCTGCCGCGAGCGGGCCAAGGACGAGCGCGGCGAGGTGACCGAGGCCGAGGTCCAGGCGATGATCCCGGCGGTTCGCCAGCAGGTTCTCGCCGGCGGGCTGCGGCTCGCCCGGATGCTCGACGATGCGGTGTTGCGGGGCGTCGCGCCGGAACGGCGGCGCGGCGGCGACTAAGCACGTTAATCATTCTGAACAAGGTCACGAAGGTCACCGGTGGCGGCCTTCCGGCCCGACTGCCGGTCCCGGCCCCTCGAGGCGTCGATGGGAAGGCAGGCGGGCGAAGACAAATCGCGGCATCAGAAGAGCTTAGCCCATCTGGTTCGTGTAGGACAGGGGCGAGGTCAGCCGCGCTCCTTCGCCCTCCAGTCCGCAGCTGCTCCCTCCGACCCGGGAGCTAAGGCTTCACGAAGCCGGCGACGGCATCCACCACCGCCGGAGCGATCGGGAGCGACGCCTCGCGGTAGGCGGCAATATTGGCGGCGCGGTCGAGCGGAGCAGCCTTGAGGACGTGGTTCACGCCTGGGATCAGCACCAGCTTCGCCTTGGGCTGGGCACCGGAAAGCAGCTTTGCGTCCTCCACGCTGGTCTGGATGTCGGTTTCGCCCTGCACGACCAGCAGCGGTACGGTGAGGGATGCGGCGAGCGCTGCCGGGTCGAGCGCGAGGACGTCGATGATATAGTCCTGCACCTCCGGCCGGAACAGCGGGGCGAGCGGCGGCGGAATCTCCGCGGCCGGGACCTTCCGGCCCTTTTCGAGCCGGTCGAGGATCGACAGGGCGGGATCGAGCAAGGGCGCGTTGGCCGGATTGGCGCGAAGCTGCGCGCGAATCGTATCGCCGAGGCGGCGGCCGAAGGCGGAGAGGGTGACGACGCCGCAAATGCCCTCGGGCGTGCCGGCTGCCTTGAGAGCGACCACGCCGCCTTCGCTGTGACCGGCCAGCCAGACGCAGTCGGCACCGGTCTTGCCGCGAATGACCCGGATCCAGCTGCGAATGTCGGCGACATAGTCGGCCGTCTTCACGGCATCGGGATCGGCAACCGCTTCCTTGCTTCCGAACATGCCGCGCTTGTCGATGCGGACGGTCGAGATGCCGCGCTGGCCGAGGGCTTCGGCAAGGAGGCGATAGCTGCCGCTGGGGCCGATGCCGTTGTTGCCGTCGCGATCGGTGGGACCGGAGCCGGGGATGATCAGCACCACCGGCGCGCCTTTCCCGGCGTCGACCATGGTCCCGGCGAGATTGCCCTTCGGCCCGGGAGCCGTGACCTCCGTCGTGACCGGAGCGGCGGCGGCGAGGGCGCTAGCGGCGAGGATATGCAACATGGTCCTACTCCCTTCCTCGCCAGCGCCAGCCGCCGCGGGTCGTCTTTGCACAGATGATCATGAAGATGACGGTCAGCGCCGAGACCGCGCTGAGATGCGCGAGGATCGAGCGCCCGGCCAGCGGAGTCAGTGCCAGCAGCACGGCGATGTAGCCGATCAGCAAGGCCCAGCCCTGCCAGGCGATCGGCAGGCCCGAGCCCACCCCTCTCGCCTTGGGCGCGAACCATTCGGGACCGTCAGCCATCGTCATTCTCCTTCGCCGGCCGCCCGCGCTTCACCGCCTTGGGTGGGCTAAGCTTGACGCCGCGCGCCTTGAGCGCCTCGCGCAGCAGGCACTCCACTTCGGCATTGGCGGAGCGCAGGTTGGCCGTCGCGCAGCGCTCGACCGCCAACCAGAGGTCGGGATCGATTCGCAGCGGGAAGGCCTTGCGCTCCGCCATGACTGCTTACTGGTACAGGCTGCCGGTGTTGACGACGGGCTGCGTGTCCCGCTCGCCGCACAGCACCACCATCAGGTTCGAGACCATGGCCGCGCGGCGCTCGTCGTCCAGCTCGACGACATTCTTGGCCGAGAGCTGCTCGAGCGCCATCTCGACCATGCCGACCGCGCCGTGGACCAGGGTCTGGCGGGCAGCGACCACGGCCTGCGCCTGCTGGCGGCGGAGCATCGCGCCGGCGATCTCCTGCGCATAGGCGAGGTGGGTGAAGCCGCATTCGTCGACGGTGATGCCGGCGACCGCGAGGCGGGCGTTCAGTTCCTGGCGAAGCTCGCCGCCGACCTCGTCGTGGTGGCTGCGCAAAGTGACGTCATGGTGCTCGAAATCGTCATAGGGATAGCGGGCGCCGACGGTGCGGATCGCCGCTTCGACCTGGACGGTGACGAACGCCTTGTAGTCGTCGACGTCGAACAGGGCCTGGGCCGTATCGACCACGCGCCAGACGATCTGCGCGGCGATCTCGATCGGGTTGCCGCGCTGGTCGTTGACCTTGATCCGGTCGGAGATGAAGTTGTTGGCGCGAACCGAGATCTTGGCCCGCATCTCCCACGGCCAGACCCAACGCAGCCCGTGGGTCCGGTCGGTGCCCTTGTAGGAGCCGAACAGGGTGATCGCCGCCGCCTGGTTCGGCTGCAGCATGTAGAAGCCGCACAGGATGAAGAGCAGGGCGATGGGCGCGAGCACGACGCCGGCGATCGCGAGCGGCGGACCCGCGCCCTCTTGGCCGATCAGGCCGACGATGCTGGCGATCTGGACGCCGATGGCGAGCAGCAGCAGGGCCAGCATGGCGTAGCCGCTGAAGGTCTGTGCTGGCCGCTCGGTGCTGGCCGAAAGATTGTTGGTTCCCCTGTCAGACATGAATGCCTCCTTATCTGATATCAAATTTATACCAAGCCGCTACACTGTGCAAGTGGGCATCGCTCGGCTAGGGGCCTGCCGCTATCGATCTGCGTTCTGGGGGAGCCCTCATGCGTCATCCATTGCTCGGAGTCCTGCTTATGTCCGCCCTCGCCGCCGCGCCTGCCAAGGCTGCCGACTGGAAGCTGGTGATCCATGGCGGCGCGGGCGTGATCGAGCGGGCGCAGCTGGCGAAGACGCCGGGCAAGGAACAGGAAATCCGCGCCGGCCTCGACCGGGCCCTCGCGGCCGGGTCGGCGGTGCTGGAGCGGGGCGGGACGGCGCTCGACGCGGTCGAAGCCGCGGTGCGGGTGCTGGAAGACGATCCCAACTTCAACGCCGGCCGGGGTGCCGTCTTCACGGCTGACGGCAAGAACGAGCTCGACGCATCGATCATGGACGGGCGGACCAAGGCGGCCGGCGCGGTGGCGGGCGTGACCCGGACCCGCAACCCGATCAGCCTCGCGCGCAAGGTGATGGAGAACAGCAGTCACGTCATGCTGAGCGGCGCGGGCGCGGACAGCTTCTCGCGGGAGCAGGGCCTCGACCAGGTCGATCCCTCCTGGTTCGGCACCGATTACCGCCGCAAGCAGCTGGAGGAGTTCAAGTCGGCCAAGGTCGGCGCGCTCGACATCGAATATCGCTACGGGACGGTCGGCGCGGTCGCGCTCGACCGGGCGGGGCATGTCGCCGCGGCCACCTCCACCGGCGGGATGACCGGCAAGCGCTGGAACCGCGTCGGCGACGCACCCATCATCGGGGCCGGCACCTATGCCGACGACCGCGCCTGCGCCGTGTCGGCGACCGGCTCGGGCGAGATGTTCATCCGGGTCGGGGTAGCGCACGAGATCTGCGCGCGGATGCGCTTCCTCAAGGAGGATGCGGGCACGGCGGCCGACGCGGTGATGAAGGAAGTGGCGGCGATCGACGGCAGCGGCGGGGTGATCGTGGTCACGCCGAAAGGCGAGATGGCGTACAGCTTCAATTCGGCCGGCATGTATCGCGGCAAGGCCGATTCGAACGGCCGCTCGGTCGCCATCTTCGGCGACGAGGAGCGCCGCTGAGGCATGAAGCTGGAGCGGGCGACGACGGGCGACCTTGCAACGCTTCATGCGCTGGTCGAGCGCGCCTATCGCGGCGAGACCGCGCGGGGCGGCTGGAGCCATGAGGCGGACCTGCTGACCGGCCCGCGGACCAGCGAGGTGGAGCTGCAGGGGCTGCTCGATGCCGGCGAGCATCTGCTGGTGTGGCGGGACGACGGGGTGATCCGCGCCTGTGTGCGGTTGGTCGATCTGGGTGACGGGCTCTCCTATCTCGGCATGCTGACGGTCGATCCGGCGCTGCAGGGCGAGGGGCTCGGCAAGCGCCTGCTCGCCGCTGCGGAGGGCTATGCCGGGGAGGTTCTCGGGGCGCGGCGGATGGAGATGCAGGTGTTCAGCCGGCGCCGGGAGCTGCTCTCCTTCTACGACCGGCGCGGCTACAAGCCGACCGGCGAGCGGCGGCCGTTCCCCTATGGCGAGTGGCCGGACGCCGGCGCGCTCTATAACGATCTCGAGTTCGTCGTGCTGGAGAAGGCGCTCTAGGTCACCATTCCGAGCAACGTCTCGACCCGGTCCGCCTCGTGCGCGGGCTTGTCCGTTCGGATCCGGCTGATTCGGGGAAAGCGCATGGCGAGGCCGGAGCGGTGGCGCTTGGACTTGTGGACGGAGTCGAAGGCGACTTCGAACACCAGGGTCTTTTCGACTTCCCGCACCGGGCCGAAGCGGTTGACGGTGTGGCGGCGGACGAAGCGATCGAGCCATTTCAATTCTTCATCGGTGAAGCCCATGTAGGCCTTGCCGACCGGCAGCAGCTCGCCATCCTCGGCCCAGCAGCCGAAGGTGAAGTCCGAATAGAAGCTCGAGCGCTTGCCGCTTCCGCGCTGGGCATACATGACGACGCAGTCGGCGGTGAGCGGATCGCGCTTCCATTTGTACCAGAGGCCGACCCGGCGGCCCGAGACGTAGGGCGCGTCCCGGCGCTTGAGCATCATGCCCTCGATCGCGGCGTCGCGGGCACCGGAGCGGATCTCGGCGAGCCCGGCGAAGCTGTCGGCCTCGATCAGGGCGGAAAGGTCGAAGCGCTCGGGATCGAGGCGCGGCATGAAGGCTTCGAGGCGGGCGCGGCGTTCCGACCAGGGCAGGGCGCGGAGATCCTCCTCGCCGTCGAACAGAAGGTCGTAGAGGCGAACGAAGGCGGGATATTCGTCGCGCGTCTTGGCGCTCACGACCTTGCGGCCGAGGCGCTGCTGGAGGGCGTTGAAGCTGGCGGCCGAGCCGCCATGCTCGTCCATCCCCTGCCCCGCGCCGCGCACCAGCAGTTCGCCGTCGAGCACGGCCGGCAAGCGGAAGGATTCGGCGACTTCGGGGAAGCTTCGGGTCACGTCGTCGCCTGTGCGGCTATAGAGACGCGTCTCGCCGCCGGCATGGACCAGCTGAAGGCGGATGCCGTCCCATTTCCACTCGGCGGCGTAGGCGTCGAGGTCGAGCTCGGCATCCTCGAGCGGGTGGGCGAGCATGAAGGGGCGGAAAACGGGAATGTCGCGCGCGGTCGGCTGCGGGGCGCGCCGCTCGCCCCAGGCGAAGAGTTCGAGATAGGGCGGGCCAAGGCCGTGCCAGACCTCCTCGACCGCCTCGACATCGACCTCGAAGGCGTCGGCGAAGGCCTGCTTGGCGTTGCGCGCGTTGATCCCGACGCGAAGCTCGCCGGTGGCGAGCTTCAGCAGGGCATAGCGACCGGGCGCGTCGAGATGGTCGAGCATCTGGACCAGCACCGCCGGCGCATCGGAGCGGCTGGCGGCCTTGAGGCGGTGGACCGCCTCGCTGATCGAGATGGTGCCATCGTCGAGCTCGCCCTCCGGGCTCGGCCAGAGGAGCGACACGGTCTCCGCCAGGTCGCCGACATAATTGTGGCTCATGCGCAGGAGCAAGGGATCGACGCGCTCCTCGGCGAGGCCGCGGATGACGGCGCCCTTCACATGCGGGATGTCGAGCGTGCCGGTCAGCGCGGCGAGGGCATAGCCGCGGTCGGGATCGGGGGTGCGCCTGAGATAGTCGCCGATCAGCTTGAGCTTGGCCAGCCGCGACCGGGTGTAGACGAGCGAGTCGAGCAGCTGCGAGAAAGCGCGCATGGAGGCGTAACGAATGCCACGCCCGAAGTTCCGCGAACAGGCCTAGTGAAGGCGGGTCGCGATCGCCGCGAGGACGGCCTGGCGCTCGGCCGGCGTGCGGGCGGCGAGGGCATCGTCGGCATGGTCGAGGCAGGCCCGGGTCGCGACCCGGCAGCCGGGCAGGAGAGCGAGCTGCGACGACAGGTGGGCGAGACCTTCCATGGCGTGGAGGCCGGCGCGGTCGGCGGCACCGCGGATGTCGTCCATGCGGGCGTGGATGTCGAGCGGGCTCAGCGCCGCGGCGCGGGTACGGATGTCGTGGAGCCTTTGCTGCAGCTCGTGGCGCAGGTCGTCGAGCGAATCATCCATGGTCCACCTCTTCTTCCGTTCCTGCAAAGCTGCGCCCGCAGGGTAAACAGAGGCTGAAGACGTGGCCGTGACTGGAGGCTGACGGGCCCATGACCTTGACAAGCAGGGGCGGCGCCGCCATTGGGGCGCCCGATGCGGGCGGCTTGAGGCCGCTCTTTTTCGTTTCTAGCATTTGGGTGCACCACGATGGCCAAGCCGGCAACCGTCAAGATCAAGCTCGTCAGCACGGCCGATACCGGCTTCTTCTACGTGACCAAGAAGAACCCGCGCAACACGACCGAGAAGATGAGCTTCCGCAAGTATGACCCGGTCGTGCGCAAGCACGTCGAGTTCAAGGAAGCGAAGATCAAGTAATCGCCCGGCCCGGGCGTGTCCCGGGTCGAGCAGGGCAGGCCGCTTCAGCGGCTGAAGGGCGCTTCGGCGCCCTTTCTTGCGTCAGGCCGCCGGCACTTCCTTCGGCAGGAGCGCGCTGACCTCCGCCACGAATCGCGCGACGGAGATGGGCTTCGACACATAAGCCTGGGCGCCCGCGGCGCGGATTCGCTCGTCGTCGCCCTGGCCGGAGTAAGCGGTGACCGCCATGATCGGCACGTCGGCCAGCGCCGGCTCCTCGCGGATGGCGCGGATGAGATCGACGCCGCTGAAATAGGGAAGCTGGATGTCGGTAATGACGAGGTCGGGACGGAACTCCCGCGCCTGGTCCAGCGCTACTCGGCTATCGGTGACCGGAAGCGCCTCGTGCCCATGGGCATTGAGGAGGTCGCAGAACAGCTTGATGTTGAGGGCATTGTCCTCGACAACCAGGATCCTGGCCATGTTCAAGCGCTCCTCATTCTCACATCATAGGCGATGAAGCCGACAAGCCCAAACGACGGCGACGTCATTGCGGTTGCCCTGCAGGCACTTGCCGTCTCGCTGGGGGACGATGCACGGGCGTCGCGACTGCTCGCGCTGACCGGCCTTTCACCCGACGACCTGCGCCAACGCGCCGCGGAGCCCGATGTTCTCGTCGCCGTGCTTCGTTTCCTCGAGGATCACGAGCCGGACCTCATTGCCGTAGCGACAGAGATGGGCCGGACACCGCAGGAACTGGTCGCCGCAAGGAACGCTCTCGACGCATGAATGCCACAGCCAACCGGGGTCGCCCCCTGCTCGTCACCGATTGCGACGAGGTCTTGCTTCACATGGTCCGCCACTTCTCCGACTGGCTCGGCGAGGAGCATGGCGTGCTGTTTCGGCCAGAGGAGGGCGACATGGCGGGCGCGCTCAAGCTGGCGGCGACCGGCGAACGGGTGCCGAGCGAGCGCGTGTGGGAGCTTCTGTGGGGCTTCTTCGGGAGCGAGATGCACCGCCAGACCATCGTTCCCGGCGCGATCGAAGCGCTCGGCACGATCGGCGAGAAGGCCGACATCGTCATCCTCACCAATCTTGGCGAGGAAGCAAGGAACGGGCGAATCGAGCAGCTCGCCCGCTTCGGCATCCACCATGAGGTGGTGTGCAATCGCGGCGGGAAGGGCGAGCCGCTGAAGGGCATCGTCGCTCGGCACGGGGCGAGCCGGCACCTGTTCGTCGACGATCTCGCCGTCCACCACGCGTCGGTGGCGAAGCATTCGCCCGACACACACCGCCTGCACATGGTGGCCGAGCCGAGCCTCGCCGCCGTGACCGCGCCTGCCGAGCATGCCCATGCCCGGATTGACGACTGGACGGCGGCTACACCCTGGATCCTCGAACGACTGGAAGGCTGACCCATGAAGACCTGCCTCATCACCGGTGCGACCGCCGGCATCGGCGCCGCCTCCGCCCGCGCCTTCGCGGCGGCGGGGTGGCGGGTGATCGGGACCGGGCGGCGGGTCGAGCGGCTGCAGGGCCTGCAGGAGGAGCTGGGAAGCGCCTTCCTGCCGCTCGCCGTCGACATGCAGGACCTCGGCGCGCTGGAGGACCTTGCCCGGCTGGACGGCGAATGGGGCACGGTCGACTGCCTGATCAACAATGCCGGCCTGGCGCCGCCGATGGCCGACCTCCAGGACAGCGAATGGGACGCGCTGAAGGTCGTGCTCGACACCAACGTCACCGGGCTGGTCGCGCTGACCCGGGCTTTGCTGCCGAAGCTGATCGCGGCCAGGGGCTCGGTCATCAACCTGTCGTCGGTGGCGGGCACCTACCCTTATCGCGGCGGCGCCGTCTATGGCGCGACCAAGGCGTTCGTGCGCCAGTTCAGCCTGATGCTGCGCAACGACCTTGCCGGCACCGGCGTGCGGGTGACCTCGATCGAGCCGGGCATGGCCGAGACGGAGTTCACCCTGGTCCGCAACGGCGGCGACCAGGCGGCATCCGACGCGCTTTATGCGGGGCTGGACCCGATGACGGCCGAGGATCTGGCGGAGACCATCCTGTGGGTGGCGAGCCGTCCGCCGCACCTCAACATCAATGCGCTGGAGCTGATGCCGACCCGGCAGAACTGGGCCGGATTCGCGATGAACCGGAAGTAGCTGACGCGGGCGCCCTCGACGTCGCTCGGCACGAACGGATGGGGGGATTTCGTGATCCGCTTGTCCCGGGCGCCGTCGAGGGACGAACGAGGTTGATTTTGTCAGGCGGCCGGTGTTGAGCGTGCCCATGTCCATCGACCAGCGCCTCGCCGAGCTCGGCATCACCCTTCCCGAAGCCGCCGCGCCCGTCGCGGCCTATGTGCCCGTGGTGCAGAGCGGCAATCTGCTGTTCGTGTCCGGCCAGGTCAGCTTTGCCGAGGACGGCGGCCGGATCACCGGCCGCCTCGGCGAGGACATGGATCTCGCGGCCGGGCAGGAAGCTGCGCGGCGCTGCGGGCTGATGGTGCTGGCGCAGGTCAAGCTCGCGCTTGGCGGTTCGCTCGACCGGGTCAGCCGGATCGTGAAGCTCGGCGTGTTCGTCAACAGCACCGGCGACTTCACCGACCAGCCCAAGGTCGCCAATGGCGCGTCGGAGCTGATGCAGGACGTGTTCGGCGAGGCCGGGCGCCATTCGCGCGCGGCGGTCGGCGTGCCGGCGCTGCCGCTCGGCGTGGCGGTCGAGGTGGATGCGATTGTCGAGGTCCGCGACTGATCCGCTCGACCCTGGTGCAAGGGGGTTCGCGCACCGCGGCCTCCACCAGGGCATGGCCTTTCCGGAGAATGGCTTGCTCGCCTTCGCCGCCGCGCTGGAGGCCGGCGCCGGAATCGAGTGCGACCTCCGGCTGACCGCCGACGACCATATCCTCGTCTTCCACGATGCCGATGCACGGCGGCTGTGCGGCAGCCCGGTCGTGATCGGCCGCGCGACCGCCGCCGAGCTTGCCCGGCTGCGGGTCGGCGAGCATCCCATCCCGACGCTCGAAGGTCTGCTTGCCCTGGTCGGCGGCCGGGTCCCGCTGCTGCTCGAGGTGAAGGTGGCGGATGATCTCTGGCGCTGGCTGCCGGCGTTGACTGCCGCGCTGGCGGGCTATTCCGGTCCGTTCGGCGTGATGAGCTTCGAGCCGCGGCTGGTGCGGCTGATCAAGACCAGTGCGCCGGCGTGGCGGCGCGGCCTGGTCGTGGCCGACAGCCTGCCGGCCTGGAAGCGGAAGCTTGCGCTTCTACTGGCCGATCCGGACTTCGTGGCGGTGGAGACGACGGCGGCGGTGCGGCCGTGGGTCGCCCGGCAGCGGGCGCGACGGCCCGTCTACAGCTGGACGGTTCGGACCAGCGATCAGCGCGCCGCCCTTTCGCATCGGGTGGATGCGCTTATCTGGGAGGGCGATGGCCGACCGTGATCCCGTGGAAGTGCGACTTTCCGATTCGTTCGAGTCGGTGGACGCGCGGACGTGGGACCGGCTGGCGGGGAGCGACGATCCGTTCCTGAGCCACGCCTTCTTCGCCGCGCTGGAAGCGTCGGGCAGTGTTGGCGAGGACACCGGATGGAGTCCGCTCCCTCTGACGGTGGCGCGCGGCGACGAAACGGTCGGCGCGGCGCCGGCCTTCCTCAAGACCCACAGCCAGGGCGAATATGTGTTCGATCATGGCTGGGCCGATGCCTGGGCGCGCGCAGGCGGCGACTATTATCCCAAGCTGCAGATCGCGGTGCCGTTCACGCCGGTGGTCGGGCGGCGGCTGCTTGGGCCGGAGCCGGCGCTGGTGCTGGCGGGCGCCGAGACACTGGTGCGGCAGAACGGGCTGTCGTCGGCCCACGTCACCTTCCTGACCGAGGCCGAAGCCGCTGCGGCGGAGGAGCGGGGCTGGCTGGTGCGGCACGGGGTGCAATATCATTGGCGCCACGCCGGCGAAGCGGATTTCGACGGCTTCCTCGGCCGGTGCAGCAGCCGCAAGCGCAAGGCCATCCGCAGGGAGCGGGCGGCGGCGCGGGAGGGACTGACCTTCCGGCAGCTGCGCGGCGCCGAGATCGGTCCGGCCGAGATGGACGCCATGTGGGGCTTCTACCAGGATACCGGCAGTCGGAAGTGGGGACAGCCCTATCTCACCCACGCCTTCTTCGCGGAAGCGGTGGAGCGATTGGGCGACCAGCTCTTGCTGTTCCTGGCGGAGCGGGACGGCCGACCGATCGCGGGGGCCCTCAACTGGGTCGGCGCCGATACGCTCTTCGGGCGCTACTGGGGGTGCAGCGAGGAGGTGCCGTTCCTGCACTTCGAGCTTTGCTATTATCAGGCGATCGAATGGGCGATCGCGCATAGCCTGGCGACGGTGCAGGCGGGCGCGCAGGGCGAACACAAGCTGGCGCGCGGTTATGAGCCGGTGCTGACCTACAGCGCCCACTTCATTCCGCATGGCGGGTTCAGGGCGGCAGTGGCGGAGTTTCTCGAGCGGGAGCGCGAGGCAGTGGCCTTCGAGCTGGAAGCCATGCGGGGGGAATTACCCTTTCGGAAAGACTGACGTCGTCCCGGCGAAGTCCAGTACCTCAGGCAAAGGCCGCTTCACGAGGTCCCGACAGTCCCGAGGAGCCATGGCATAAAGAAAAGGCCCGCCGGAGAGCTTCTCCGGCGGGCCCTCTTGCCCCTCGCGTGGAAGCGAGTGTCCCTTAGCCCTGAAGCGGCGAAAGGTTCACCGCGGCATGCTTGCCGCGACGGTCGACTTCGAGCTCGAACTCGAGCCGGTCGCCCTCGTTGAGGCTGGTCATGCCGGCGCGCTCGACGGCCGAGATGTGCACGAAGGCATCCGGCTGTCCGTCGTCGCGCTGGATGAAGCCGAAGCCCTTCATCGCATTGAAGAACTTGACGGTGCCTGAAGCCTTTTCGCCGGTCAGCTGACGCTGCGGCGCGGCCTCGGCGCGCTCCACCGCGAGCGGCTCGCCGTCGATGCGCAGGTTGGTCGCGGAGACGCGGCCGCCACGATCGACGAGCGTGAACTCGAGCGGCTGGCCGTCGGCCAGGTCGGTGAGACCCGCCTGCTCGACCGCCGAGATGTGGACGAACACGTCCTCACCGCCATCGTCACGGACGATGAAGCCGAAGCCCTTTTGCGGGTTGAAGAATTTGACGACGCCCTTGCCTTCGCCGACGACCTGCGGGGGCATTCCACCACCACCGCCGCCACCACCGCGGAAGCCGCCGCCGCCGCCGCCGCCGAAGCGGCCACCACCGCCACCGCCGCCGAAGCGATCGCCGCCGCCACCGCCGAAGCCGCCGCCGCCACCACGGTAGCCACCGCCACCGCCGCCGCCACCGCCGAAGCGATCGCCGCCGCCGCGAAAGCCACCGCCACCGCCGCCGCCGAATCGGTCACCACCACCGGCAAAACCGCCGCCGCCACCGAAGTCCGGCGTTCCACCACCGTAGAAATCGCCGCCGCCGCCGCCGAAATCACCCTTGCTATCGCGTCCGCGACCGCCCCGGTCGCCCTTACGCCCTCGATCGTAACCCATGCCCGTGCAAACTTCCTCGAACCCGATTCTCTTCAAACCAACGCGCTGGGCTCAAAGGCGCAACCGGTCATGGAATGCCATTCAGACATGATTCCGATCCGGAGCTTACAGGAAAAAACCGCATTCCTCTAGCCGTTTGTCTCGCCACTTCCGTCAGGACCCGTTAAGCGGGACTGAGACAGGGGTCCGTGCATATCCATGGCTATTCATTTCCACGAAGAAGATCTGCCCTCGACCGAGCTGTTCGGGGCGGGGTCGATCGCCGTCGACACCGAGGCGATGGGGCTCCATCCGGGCCGCGACCGGTTGTGCCTCGTGCAATTGTCCGACGGGCAGGGTGACGAGCATCTCGTCCGATTCTCGCCGGGCAGCGATTATGCCGCGCCGAACCTCAAGGCGCTGCTCGGCGATCAGAACCGCCTGAAGCTGTATCACTTCGCCCGGTTCGATATCGCGATCATGAAGCACTATCTCGGGATCATGGCCGCGCCGCTCTACTGCACCCGCACCGCCTCGCGGCTGGTGCGCACCTATACCGACCGGCATGGGCTGAAGGAGCTGGTGAAGGAACTGCTTGGGACCGACCTCAACAAGCAGCAGCAGACCAGCGACTGGGGCGGACCCGAGCTGAACGACGCGCAGCGCGACTATGCTGCGAGCGACGTTCGTTACCTTCATGCGCTCAAGGAGAAGCTCGACCAGCGGCTCGCGCGCGAGGGGCGGACGGCGCTGGCGCAGGCCTGCTTCGACTTCCTCCCGGCCCGGGCCGAGCTCGACCTCGCCGGCTGGCCCGAAGAGGACATCTTCGCGCACAGCTGATGAGCGAGGCCGCCAACCTCCAGCGCGAACGCGCGCAGCACTGGGCGGAGCCCGGTAGCCGGCACGATAAGCTCGTCGGCACGCTGAAGATCGCCCTGCCGGCGGCCGTCGGCGTGATCGCGGCCGTTTTCCTGACCCTGCCGCTGACCCAGCAGCAGGAGGTCAGCTTCATCCTCGACAAGAAGGACGTCGTGCGGGCCGAGGAACGGATGAAGATCGAGTCGGCGCGCTACAGCGGCACCGACAACGAAGGACAGCCCTTCCTTCTGGTTGCCAACCGTGCGGTTCAGCAGACCAGCGACGTGCCGGTGGTCGACATTACCGGCATGATGGCGCGGCTCGGACTGCGCCAGGGACCGGCGACCATCCAGGCGCTGCGTGGACGCTACAACCTCGACCGCCAGCAGGTGGCGGTGAGCGGGCCGGTGCGGGTCAGCGGTCCGGAAGGCGAGCAACTGCTCACCCGCGACGTGCTGGTCGACCTCAAGAGCCGCCAGGTGCGCAGCACCGGCGAAGTCAATGGCCGCATGCCGGTCGGCACCTTCAACGCCGACAGCCTGTCGGCCGATCTCGGTACCAAACAGGTGGCGCTGAACGGCGACGTCACCGGCCAGCTCAAGCTCGGTGACTATTCGGCGGGGCGGATGCGGGCCGATCTCGAGAACAGGATCGTCGTGCTTGACGGCGGCGCCCGGTTGAAAATCAGGCCCGGGACCGTCAGATGAGCGCCATGGGGAGCCTTCGCACCTTTGCCGTCGCCTTCGCGCTGACCAGTGCCACCGCCGGCGGGGTTGCGCTCGCGCAGACGCAGGGCGGGCCGGTGTCGGCGCTGAAGGGGCACAACAGCAACGCGCCGATCGATGTCGCAAGCGACCGGATCGAAGTGCAGGACCGCGCCGACCGCGCCATCTTCGCCGGCAACGTCAAGGTCCGCCAGGCCGAGTTGACGCTCGACACACAGCGGCTGACGGTCGCCTACACCAGCACGGGCAATCTGCAGATCGACCGTCTCGACGCCAGCGGCGGCGTGGTGGTGCGCTCGCCGTCGGAGACCGCGCGCGGCAATTTCGGAGTCTACGATCTCAATCGCAGAATCATCACGTTGATCGGCGCGGTGCAGCTCGAGCGCGGCGAGTCACGCATCTCCGGCGCTCGCCTGACCATCGATCTCGACAGCGGCCGGGCTGTGGTCGACGGCGGACCGGCGGGCGTCGGCGAGTCGGGCGGCCGGGTGACGGGCCGCTTCACCGTTCCCCAGCGCCGCGGCAGCTGAGCCGTGAACGAGGCCAGCGCCATTCCCCTGACGGCGGACAGCGCCGGGCCAGCGGCGATGCGCGGCCTCGAAGTCTGCAGCATCGCCAAGAGCTACGACAAGCGCCAGGTGCTTCGCGACGTCAGCCTGGAAGTGCATCGCGGCGAGGTGGTCGGTCTGCTTGGTCCCAACGGCGCCGGCAAGACGACCTGCTTCTATTCGGTCATGGGGCTGGTGAAGCCCGACCAGGGCCGGATCATGATGGACGGGCGGGACATCACCCCGCTGCCCATGTACCGCCGCGCGATCCTCGGCCTCGGCTATCTGCCGCAGGAGACCAGCATCTTCCGCGGACTGACGGTCGAGCAGAACATCCTGGCGGTGCTGGAGGTGGCCGAGCCTGACCGGAGCGCGCGCGAGGCGCGGCTCGAGCAACTGCTCGGCGAGTTCGGGTTGACCGGACTGCGCGCCTCGCCGGCCATGGCCCTGTCTGGCGGTGAGCGGCGGCGTTGCGAGATCGCCCGCGCGCTTGCGGCGGACCCCAAGATCATGCTGCTGGACGAACCGTTCGCCGGCATCGACCCGATCTCGATCGCCGACATCCGCGACCTGGTGAAGGACCTGAAGAGCCGCGACATCGGCGTGCTCATCACCGACCACAATGTCCGCGAGACCCTCGACATCGTTGATCGCGCCTGCATCATCTACGACGGCCAGGTGCTGTTCGCCGGGACCCCGGAAGCCCTGGTCGCCGACCAGGATGTCCGGCGGCTCTACCTCGGCGAAAGCTTCGAGCTCTAGGACAGGCGGTCGTGGGCCTGGGCCCCGGACTTCACCTCCGCCAATCCCAGTCGCTGGTGATGAGCCAGCAGTTGCAGCAGGCGATCAAGCTGCTGCAACTCACCAACCTCGAAGTCCAGTCGGCGATCGCCGAGGAACTCGCGCGCAATCCCCTGCTGGAAGTCGGCGGCGACGGCGACGTGGTGGTGCGCGAGGATGTCGAGTTCGGCGACGCCGCGCCCGACCCGCGCGGGGCGGACGAGCTTAGCGGGCACGGCGACGAGGCGCTCGATTCGGACTGGCAGGAGGCGGCCGGGGAGACCGATGCCGCCTACGAAATCGGTGGCGGTTCGGGCGGCAACGACGAGGGCTTCGACTTCGACCGGCTGGAAAGCTGCGAAACCGGGCTGTGCGAGCATCTGATGGTGCAGCTGCACGGTTCCGGCGGCGCGGCCGGCCGCGCGGCCGAGGCGATCGTCCACGAACTGGAAGAGACCGGCTGGCTGACGACCCCGCTCAAGGACATCGCCACGGCGCTGGAGCTGCCGCTCAGGGATGTCGAGGCCGGGCTGAGACTGGTGCAGGGGCTGGATCCGGCGGGCGTCGGCGCGCGCAACCTGGCGGAGTGCCTGGCGCTGCAGGCCAGGGCGGCCGACCGCTACGATCCGGCCATGGCGCGGCTGATCGCCAACCTCGACCTGCTGTCGCGTGGGGCAACCACGGCGCTGAAGCGCATCTGCGGGGTGGATGACGAGGATCTCGCCGACATGATCGCCGAGCTTCGCGCCTATGATCCCAAGCCCGGCTGCCGCTTCGCCGCCGAGCCGGCCACGGCGACCGAGCCGGATGTGCTGGTGCGGCGGACCCGCGCCGGTTTTGCGGTCGAGCTCAATCCCGCGACCCTGCCGCGTGTGCTGGTCAACCGCCGCTATCATGCCGAGCTCAAGGCTTCGGCGGCGGGAGACAAGCAGAGCAGGGCGTGGCTGTCGGAGCATTACCAGAGCGCGTCATGGCTGGTGCGGGCGCTCGACCAGCGGGCGCGGACGATCGTGCGCATCGTCAGCGCCATCGTCGAATGCCAGCGCGGCTTCTTCGAGCAGGGGGTGTCCGCGCTCCGCCCGCTGACCATGGGCAAGGTCGCCGAGATGGTCGAGATGCACGAGAGCACGGTCAGCCGAGTCGCCAGCGCCAAGACCTTGCTGTGCGAGCATGGCCTGTTCGAGCTGCGGAGCTTCTTCTCCAGCGGCGTGGCCGCGGAAGATGGCGAGGGGGCGAGCGCCGAGGCGGTGAAGAAGGCGATCCAGCGGCTGGTCGCGGCCGAGACCGAAGTGCTGAGCGATGACCAACTGGTCGAGTTGCTGAAGGAGCAGGGCTTCGTCCTGGCACGGCGCACCGTCGCCAAATATCGCGAGGCGGTCGGGATCGGGTCGAGCGTGCAGCGGCGGCGGCAGCGGGCGATCTCGGGGCGGGCAGCCTAGCTGCCCTGGCGTCCTTCGACTTCGCTCAGGACGGACGAGATCCGCAGACCCTGGCTATCGTTGGCCCTGAGCGGAGCGCAACGCGCGAAGTCGAAGAGCCCGCTGCGGCTCACCATCCCACCCGCGCCCAGACCGGCAGGTGATCGCTCGCAACGCGGGCCAGTTCGCTGTGGTGCACGCCCGATTCCTCGATGCTGAGCGTGCGGTCGACGAAGATGCGGTCGAGCACCGCGACCGGCCTGCGGGCGTGGAAGCTGGGGCCGGGGGCGCAGATCTGGAACCCGGTCTCGAAGTCACGCAGGCAGGCGGCGGTGGCGCGCCACTCGTTGGTGTCGCCCATGAGCACCGTCGGCATCTTCTGCGGGCGGGCGTCGATCGCCGCGCGGATCGCCTTCATCTGTCGCCGCCGCCACAGGCCGCTGAGATCGAGATGGAGCCCGACGATGCGGATCGGGCGGTCGCCGACCAGCAGTTCGGCCAGCACCGCGCCGCGCGGCTCCAGCATCGGCAGGTCGAGCGCGGCGATGTCGAGCACACCGATGTGCGGCTTCACCAGGATGGCATTTCCGTGCCATCCGATGTTGCGCGTATCGACCTTGAGCCATTCGTCGACCCGCGCCCCGACCTTGGGCATGCCGTCGAGCATGCGGCGGTTCTTCACTCCGATCGGCACCGGGCGATAGGGACTATGGCCTTCCCACAATTCGTGCGGCACCGCCGACGCCCGCCCACCGACCCGACGATCGGCCTCCTGCAGCGCGACGATGTCGGCACCGACCTCCTCCAGCACCCTGAGGATGCGATGCGAATCGCGCCGGCGGTCGAGACCGACTGCCTTGCGCATGTTGTAGGTAGCGAGGGTGAGGGAAGCGGACACCTTCGCTCAAACCATGGCCGCGCCTGCCGTTCCTAGACGTCCAGATTCGCCACGCTCAGCGCATTGTCCTGGATGAATTCGCGGCGGGGTTCGACGATTTCGCCCATCAGGCGGGAGAAGATCTCGTCGGCGACGTCGGCCTGGCCGATCTCGACGCGAAGCAGCGAGCGGTTGGCGGGGTCGAGGGTCGTCTCCCACAATTGCTCGGCGTTCATCTCGCCGAGACCCTTGTAGCGCTGGATGCTGAGGCCCTTGCGGCCGGCGGCGAGCACGGCGTTGAGAAGCTCGGACGGACGCGTGACATCGACCGGCTTGCCCTTCGTGTCGGCGGCGGCCTGTTCGAGCGCCTCCTCCCCTTCGCCCGGGCCGACGGTCGGCTCGGCCTCGGTGGCAGCACCCTTCTTGAGGGTGCGGAGGGTCGACGGGCGGGCGTAGGTGTCGCGCTGCTCGGCGGCGAGGCCGTGCAGCTTGCGGGCTTCGGCGGACGTGATGAAGCTCGGCTCGACAATGGTGACGTCGGTCACGCCGCGCCACAGTCGGCGGAGGAGATAGCCGCCTTCGTGGGCGATCTCGCCCGACCATTGCCCTTCGGCATCACCCTGCTGGAGCCAGTTGCTCACCTTCTGGATGGCGGCGAGACGCCCGGCCTCCGACAGCTCGGGATCGAGCGCGCCGGCCAGCGCCAGCGCCTCGAGAAGGGCGGGATCATACTTCTTGGGCGCGTAGCGGAGCAGCGTCCGGATCCGGCGCGCATGATCGACCAGGCTCTTGAGGTCGGCACCCTGGCGGACCTCGCCGCCGGTCTCCATCTGCAGGCCTTCGAGCCCGGCATCGACGAGATAATCGTCGAGCTGCGCATCGTCCTTGAGATAGACCTCCGACCGGCCGCGGGCGACCTTGTAGAGCGGCGGCTGGGCGATCATCAGGTGCCCGGCCTCGATCAGCTCGGGCATCTGGCGGTAGAAGAAGGTCAGCAGCAGGGTGCGGATGTGGGCGCCGTCGACGTCGGCGTCCGTCATGATCACGATCTTGTGATAGCGCAGCTTCTCGAGGTTGAATTCCTCGCGGCCGATGCCGGTGCCGAGCGCCTGGATGATGGTCCCGATCTCGCGGCTCGAAAGCATGCGATCGAAGCGGGCGCGCTCGACGTTGAGCAGCTTGCCGCGAAGGGGAAGGATCGCCTGATTGTGGCGATTGCGGCCCTGCTTGGCCGAGCCGCCGGCGGAGTCACCCTCGACCAGGAAAAGTTCGGACAAAGCGGGATCGCGTTCCTGGCAGTCGGCGAGCTTGCCGGGCAAGGAGGCGATGTCCATCACGCCCTTGCGGCGGGTCAGCTCGCGGGCACGCTTGGCCGCTTCGCGGGCGGCGGCGGCGTCGATGATCTTCTGGATGATGGCGCGGGCGTTGACCGGATTTTCCTCCAGCCATTCCGTCATCTTGTCGCTCATCAGCGCTTCCAGCGGCTGGCGCACTTCGGAGCTGACCAGCTTGTCCTTGGTCTGGCTGCTGAACTTCGGATCGGGCAGCTTGACCGAGACGATCGCCGTCAGGCCCTCGCGCATGTCGTCGCCGGTCAGCGTGACCTTTTCCTTCTTCAGCATGCCGGACTTTTCGGCATAGCCATTGACGGTGCGGGTCAGCGCGGCGCGGAAGGCGGCGAGGTGGGTGCCGCCGTCGCGCTGGGGAATGTTGTTGGTGAACGGCAGGACGTTCTCGTAATAGCTGTCGTTCCACTCCAGCGCGACGTCGATGCCGATGCCGTCGCGCACCGCCGAGATCGCGATGGGATCGGGGAAGAGCGGCGTCTTGGCGCGGTCGAGATATTTGACGAAGGCGGCGATCCCGCCCTCGTAGAACAGCTCCACTTCCTTGCGCTCTTCATGCCGGGCGTCGGCGAGGACGAGGCGGACGCCGGAGTTGAGGAAGGCCAGTTCGCGATAGCGATGCTCGAGCTTGTCGAAGTCGAACTCGGTGATCTTGAAGGTTTCGGGGCTCGGCAGGAAGGTGACCCGGGTGCCCTTCTTGCCTTCGGGCGCGGGGCCGACGACCTTCAGCGGGGCAACGGCGTCGCCGTGGCGGAAGCGCATGTAATGCTCCTCGCCATCGCGCCAGATGGTGAGGTCGAGGAATTCGGACAATGCGTTGACGACGCTGACGCCGACGCCGTGCAGGCCGCCGGAGACCTTGTAGGCATTGTCGTCGCTGGTGTTCTCGAACTTACCGCCGGCGTGAAGCTGGGTCATGATGACCTCGGCCGCCGACACGCCTTCCTCGGCGTGGATGCCGGTCGGGATGCCGCGGCCATTGTCCTCGACCGTGACCGAGCCGTCGGGATTGAGCTGGATGAGGATGCGGTCGCAATGGCCGGCGAGCGCCTCGTCGATGGCGTTGTCGCTGACCTCGAACACCATGTGATGGAGGCCCGAGCCGTCGTCGGTGTCGCCGATGTACATGCCGGGCCGCTTGCGTACCGCGTCGAGGCCCTTGAGGACCTTGATGCTGTCGGCGCCGTAGGAGTTCTGGTTTGCTTCTTCTGCCATGCCCCCGGCTATAGCGGACAGGGCGGCGATGTCACGCGCGTGCGCGTGTACGCGAGGCTCTTGGGCAGAAGACTGATCATGGGTGACGGGCGGCGCGCCAAGGGGGAAACGCGCCGCCCGCCTGGGCGATTACTTGCCCTTCAGCGTTACCGTCGCGCTGCCGCCGCTCTCGGCGACGTTGAACGAGGCCGGGCCGAAGGTCGGGGCGCCGCTCTGCGCCGAGCCGCTGAAGCCGAACGGTTCGGCCGGGCCGGTTTCGCCGATGGTGAAGGTGCCGTCGCTGTTGCTGTCCTGGACGACGGCGGCGGCATAGCTTCCGGGCGCCACGCCGCTGATCGTCGCGGTGACGGTCGCGGCGGTCGGGTCGACCCTGGTGCTGTAGGCGGCGGCCTGCTTGGCGAAGTCGCCCTCGCCCTGCAGCGCGACCAGCACCGGTCCGCCGTTCGGGGTGACGCCGTTGATGGTGACGGTCACCGTGCCGGAGCCCATCGCCATGTTGCCGGCGGTGTTCCCGGTCATGTTGCCCATGCCGTCGTCGGTGATCATCGTGTCGACGGCCGCGATGTCGTTCGTGACCGCCGTGTTGGAAGTGTCGGTGGAGCCGCCACAGGCGGCCAGGGCCAGCATACTGGCGGCGACGAGGAAGGTCCGCATCTGTTCACGCTCCTGACTGAAGTGCCGGAAGGTTAACAGCGCAACGTCGCGCCAGTTGCAGGCCCAAGCCCAAGTACCTAGCCGGCGCGGCGCTGCCCGCCGCCACCGGGACGACCACCGCGGCGCTGGCCCCCGTTCGGACGGCCGCCGCCCGGCTGACCGCCAGGACGCTGACCGCCGTGGCGCTGCTTCTGCTGCTGGCCAGCCGACGGCACGTCGGCGCGGATCGGATTGCCGACCGGGCCGCGCACGGCACCGGGGACACCGCGCATCGAGCGGCCGCCCTCACGCGGACCGTTGCGGTCCTCGGGCATGTCGCGACGCGGATCGTTGCGCGGCAGCCCATGGCGCTGCGGATCGCGGGCGTGGCCCCGCGCGCCGCTTTCGTTGCGGCGGTTGCGCTGGTTCTGCTGCGGCTCGCGCTTCGGCTCGGGCTTGAGGCGCTTCAGGGCCTCGACCGCCTGGATGAAGCCGGCCGGGAGCGCTTCCTCCGTCAGCTTCTGGCGGGTGAGCTTCTCGATATCCTTGAGGAACGGACGCTCCTCCCGGTCGCAGTAAGCGATGGCGATGCCGTCGGCGCCGGCGCGCGCGGTGCGGCCAATTCGGTGGACGTATTGCTCGGGCACGTTCGGCAGGTCGTAGTTCACGACATGGCTGACGCCCGGAATGTCGATCCCGCGCGCGGCGATGTCGGTCGCGACGAGGATCGGAACGCTGCCGTCGCGGAAGGCTTCAAGCGCCTTCTCGCGCTGCGGCTGGCTCTTGTTGCCGTGGATCGCATTGGCGGGCACGCCGGCCGCACCGAGCATCCGCACGATCTTGTCCGCCCCATGCTTGGTGCGGCTGAAGACGAGCGTGCGCTCGATGTCCTTGCCGTTCTGGAAGAAGAGGGTGAGGAGCGCCGTCTTCTCCGCCTGGTTGACGAAGGTGACGCGCTGCTCGACCCGCTCGGCGGTCGTCGCGACCGGGGTCACCGCCACTTCGGCCGGGTTCTTCAGATATTCGTCGGCGAGGCTCTTGATGGCCTTCGGCATGGTGGCCGAGAAGAACAGGGTCTGGCGCTTGGCCGGGATGATCTTCACGATCCGCTTCAGCGCGTGGATGAAGCCGAGATCGAGCATCTGGTCGGCCTCGTCGAGGACGAGGATCTCGAGATGGCCGAGGTTCACCGCGCGCTGGTCGACGAGATCCAGCAGGCGGCCGGGCGTGGCGACGAGCACGTCGAGGCCGCGGCTGACGGTGCGCACCGACTTGGCATTGGCGACGCCGCCGAAGATCACGCCGACGGTGGTCTTGAGGCCGGCGCCATAGGCTTCGGCGCTGGCGGCGATCTGGGAGGCGAGCTCACGGGTCGGGGCAAGCACCAGCATTCGGATCTGGCCGGGCTTCAGGAACTGCGGACGATTGGCCGCGAGGCGCTGCAGCGAGGGCGCCATGAAGGCGGCCGTCTTGCCGGTGCCGGTCTGGGCGATGCCGAGGAGGTCGCGGCCGTCGAGCACGTACGGGATGGCCTGCGCCTGGATCGGCGAGGGCACGGTGTAATTCTTCGCGGCGAGCGCGGTGAGCAGGGGCGTCGAGAGCCCGAGTTGTTCGAATGTCATTCTAGTCTTCCAACATGACGCATCCGGCAAGCGGAAAGCCGCTGCCGGAGCTGGGTTTTTGCAAGAACCCCGCGTGATGTGGAGAACTTCTGTGAGTGAACCGAGACGCGGGCCGGAGCCATGAAAGGCTGCCGATCACGCCGCTTTGTGGCGTCTCGCTGATGGCCATGTAGGTGATGCGCGGTGATTTGTCCAATCGGCCTAAGCGACGTGCACCATCGTCGCCTGGCCGACCCCTTCGAACAGCGCGGCTTCGGTCGCTGTCATCCACACCTGCCCGCGGCCCTCGAGCCGTTCGAACAGCGCGGCGCGACGGCCGGGATCGAGGTGCGCCGCGACCTCGTCGAGGAGCAGCAGGGGCGGTGCGCCGCGCCGCTCGGTGACGAGCGCGGCATGAGCAAGGACGAGACCGAGCAGAAGAGCCTTCTGCTCGCCGGTCGAGCAGCGGGCAGCAGGCTGGCGCTTGGCGGCGTGGGTAACAGCCAAGTCCTGGCGGTGCGGACCCTCGGTAGTCCGTCCGGCGGCGGCGTCGTGGCCGCGATTTGCGCGCAGCATCGCGGCAAGACCGGCCTGCTCTGCCCCCTCGAGGGCGATGGCGCCCTTGGCGAAGAGGTCCTCGGGCGCGGCAGCGAGCATCTCGCCAAGGCCGGCGACGGTGCGGGCCCGGGCAGCGGCGAGCGCCTCGCCATGCTCCGCCATTCCGGCTTCGAGCGCGGACAGCCACTCGGGATCGGCGCCGTCCGGCTCGGCGAGCAACTTGTTGCGGGCGCGCATGGCGGCATCGTAGCGGGCGGCATGATGGGCATGGCCAGGCTCCAGCGCCAGCACCAGCCGGTCGAGGAAGCGGCGACGGTCGGACGCGGGGCCGCTGAACAGCCGGTCCATGGCAGGGGTGAGCCACAGGATGGCAAGCCATTCGGCAAGGCTGTTCACCGAGGCGGAGGCGCCGTTGATCCGAACGACGCGGCGTTCGGGCGCAGTGGCGAGGGTGCCGGTGCCGAGGACCGTCTCGCTGATCGCGAACACCGCCTCACCGTTCGTGCCGAGCGAAGTCGAGGCACTCGTTGCGCCATGCCCCTCGACTTGGCTCGGGGAAAACGGGGACAAATTCGCACTGACGCTCCACCCCCCCGGCCCCTCGCTTCGGGCCATCTCGCTCAACGCCGCGCCGCGAAGACCGCGACCCGGAGCGAGCATCGAGACGGACTCGAGGATGTTGGTCTTTCCCGCGCCATTCTGGCCATGGAGGCAGACGAACCCGGGGCCCGGCCTCAGGTCGAGACCGGCGTGATTGCGAAAGTCGGTGAGGGTCAGCCGGGCGAGCATCAGCCCGGCAGCGCGCCGGACAGGGCATCGGGCGCTGCGGCCTTGCCGCTCTTTCTCGCCCAGCTGATGGTCCAGAAGATGAGGCCCATGCTGACCGGAATGTCGAGGAAGGTGGTGTAGACCAGCCAGACGTCGGTCGAGAACAACCAGGCCACCAGGCTGTTGCCGCCGGCCATGACGAGGCCGGTCAGCCCCATGCCGATGCTCAGCCGGCGCGGATCGATGTCGGTATAGGCCATGTAGCGGTCGACCCCGCGCCCAAGCTTGCGGCCCTTCAGCACCAGGCCGTCGAACAGGAAGCAGGTCGCGCCGACCAGGCCGACGATGGTCGAGCGATGCTTGATCACCTCCTCGTCCTCGAACAGGATCGCGAAGCCGGCGCTGACCAGCAGCATGAACACTCCGAACAGCATCATCCCGCCGATCAGGTCGACCTTCACGAAGCGCTGGATGACGACCAGCGCCAGGCCGGCGGCGGCGCCGACCAGCGCCGCAGTCTTGAGGTCGGTCAGCTTGGCAACGATGAAGAACAGCAGGCCGGTGGCGAGGTCGACCGCGATCGGTACCTTGTTGCGCTTCAACTTGCCGGGGTCGTAGGCGGCCTGGCCGTCCTGGTTCTGCTCGGCGACCATCTTCGCCAACCTGGCCGGAAAGGCGATGCGCTTGCCGGGGTGGCTCTCGTGGACGAGCGTGCCGTCGACCCGAGCGGCGATCCCGACATTATACCAGTTGATGTAACCGGCCTCGATCTCGAGGCGGCGGCCGTCGGGCAAGCGGTGCGTGAGGCGATGATTGCGGATCGCCTCGGCGCCGGAGACCGGGGTGAAGTCGCTGGCGACCTCCTCGCCGTCGACAATCAGGCGGCTGACGAGGCCCGACATGCGGCTCTCGACCAGTACCCAGCATTCGTGCGCCACGCCGATCGAGAACGGGCGCTTGTAGAGCCAGAGGCGGGCGCCGGAAGACGAGGCGGTGGCGGCGTCGGTCATGGCTGCGGATTAAGCAGAGGCGCGCGCCGGGCGCCAGCGGGTCCATGGCCGCGGCTGTGTCGCCGAAGTCGCATTGCCGTCCGCTTCAGGCATCGCCGCCTTTGCCTGCCTTGGCGACTGCGCACGGGTCGCGTAGAGGCGCTGGAGCACGGCCGGGGGGCCGTCCGTACGCTTTTCATCGATCGAACACTCATCCGGGGGGCTAGCCATGCGCCGTACTTTCCTGCTTTCCGCCGTTTGCCTGTCGGCGCTCGCCGCCGCGCCGGCCCATGCCCAGGCCACAAGCGAAGCGCAGCAGCCCGCCGCCACCACCCCGACGGACGATGGAGGCGTCGAGACGATCACCGTCACCGCCACCCGCCGCGAGGAGAGCCTGCAGGACGTTCCGGTCAGCGTCGCCGTCGTCCCGGAGGCGACCATCGACGCGATCAGTTCCGGCGGTGCCGACATCCGCGCCCTCGCCGGCCGCGCGCCCAGCCTCAACATCGAAAGCTCGTTTGGCCGAACCTTTCCGCGTTTCTACATCCGCGGGCTCGGCAACACCGACTTCGACCTCAACGCCTCGCAGCCGGTCAGCCTGCTCTACGACGACGTCGTGCTCGAGAACCCGATTCTCAAGGGTTTCCCGGTATTCGACCTCGACCGGGTCGAGGTGCTGCGCGGGCCGCAGGGCACGCTGTTCGGGCGCAACACGCCAGCCGGCATCGTCAAGTTCGACACGGTGCGGCCCGGCCGCGGCGGCAGCTTCGCCCGCATCAGCTACGGCACCTATGACACGATTAATGCCGAGGGCGCGATCGAGGCCGGGCTGGGCGAAGGCTCGGCCGTCCGCCTGTCCGGCCTGGTCCAGCATCGCAAGGACTGGGTCGACAATATCGACCAGCCCGGCGACAACGATCTCGAAGGCTATGACGACATCGCCTTTCGCGCGCAGATCAGGCTTGCCGCCAGCGACCGGTTCAACATCCGCCTGACCGGCCAGCTGCGCGACTACAAGGGCAGCGCCCGATTGTTCCGCGCCAACCTCTTCCGCACCGGCTCGAACAAGCTGCAGGGCCTGACCCCGACTGCCGACTTCGAGCGCGACGAGACCCGCGCCGACGGGCTCAACTTCCAGCGGCTGAAGGCGAAGAACGTCGCCGTGCACATGGACTACGACCTCGGGCCGGTGACGCTCTACTCGGTCACCGCCTACTGGAACGGCAACCTCAGGAGCCGCGGCGACATCGACGGCGGATTCGGCAATCAGTTCGCCCCGGTGATGGGACCGGGCTTCATCCCCTTCTCGGCGCAGAGCCGCGACGACGTGCCGAGCCTCGACCAGTTCACCCAGGAATTGCGCTTCGCCTCCAGCGCTTCGGGCCCCGGCCTCGGCTACCAGGGCGGCATCTTCCTCTTCAACGAGAAGCTGGATATCGCCAGCTACGATTATGGGGCGCCGACCGACCGGGTCGCGGCCGCGGTCGCCCTCCAGCGCCAGGTCAGCGACGCGCTCGGCATCTTCGGCTCGCTCAACTATGATTTCGGCAATGGGCTGACGCTCCAGGCGGGCGCGCGCTGGAACCGCGACGAGCGCGACTTCCGCGCCAGCCGTCCAGTCGACACCCGCCCGGGTTTCCTCGGCTTCGGCGGGCCCGTGGCCGAGCTTCGCCAGCGGGTCGCGGACAAGGTGCTGACCTGGGACGCCAGCGGCGTCTTCGAGCTGTCGCCCGAAGCCAATGTCTATGCGCGGGTCGCCCGCGGCTACCGCGCGCCGTCGATCCAGGGTCGTCTGCTGTTCGGCCGCGATCTGTCGGTCGCCGACAGCGAGAAGACGTTGTCCTACGAGGCCGGGATCAAGACCACGCTGCTCGACCGGCGGCTGCGCCTCAACCTCGGCTTCTACGCCTTCGACACCAAGGACCTGCAGCTGACCGCGGTCGGCGGCGCGTCCAACTTCACCACCCTGCTCAACGCCGACAAGGTCCGCGGCCGGGGCATGGAGCTGGAGGTCGAGGCGCGGCCGGTGCGCGGGCTGACCCTGACCGGCGGCGTCAGCTACAACAAGACCGAGATCGACGACGACGGCCTGTTCGTCGCCGGCTGCGCGGCGCCCTGCACCGTGCTCAACCCGCAGCGCGCCGGCAGCCCGGGCATCTATTCGATCGACGGCAACCAGCTCCCCCAAGCGCCCAAGTGGACGCTCAACTGGAGCGCCGGCTACGAGCATCCGGTCGGCAACGGCGCAATCTACGCCTTCACCGACTGGTATTATCGTTCGAAGATCCAGTTCTTCCTCTACCGCTCGGTCGAGTTCAGCGACGACAAGCTGCTCGAGGGCGGCCTCCGCCTCGGCTGGCGCAACGACCGCTATGACGTGGCGCTGTTCGGCCGCAACATCACCAACGACGAGAGCGCGGTCGGCGGGATCGACTTCAACAACCTGACCGGCTTCGTCAACGAGCCGCGGATCCTCGGCATTCAGGCCGGCGTGAAGTTCTAGATCGGTCCCGGGGCGGCTGACCTCGGGTCCGGACGGGACTTGAGGTCAGCCGACCCCGTGCCTCTTCGGGGCCTAGTCAGACGCCGAGCCAGCAGAGGCCGCCGGGCAAGTCTTCCGCGGCGAAGTCGACCTGGAGGACCCTCCGGCGTGTCGGGGTCGAGGCTACCTCCGACGCGTGGAGGATCGGCGTGGCGTAGAGCCATAGGTCGCCCGCTTCCGCGAGGCAGGCCAGGGTTCCGCACTGCCCGACCAGGCGATCCACATCCTTCTCTGCGACGCGCGCAACGCGCTCGGCATCACACTCGGCAAGGGTGGGTCGCTCTACCAGTGGCCGGTGCCTCGATCGATGAGGTGCTCGCAGCTGCGTCCTCTGCGGCCACATCGACGATCAGGCGGGCATTCTTGGTCCCGGCCCGGCAGGCCTTCACCCTCCCACGGCTTCGCCGCGGGCTCCTCCCTCTCCCGCTCGCGGGAGAGGGAGGTGGTCACACCCGCATCGGCATGAGGACGTAGAGCGCGCTCGACTTGTCGTTTTCGCGGAGCAAAGTCGGGGCGGCGGCGTCGGCGAGGTGGACTTCGACCGTATCGCCGTCGATCTCCCCGAGGATGTCGAGGAGATAGCGGGCATTGAAGCCGATCTCGAGCCCGTCGGCGCTGTAGTCCGCGGCCAGTTCCTCGGTGGCGAGGCCGTTCTCCGGAGAGGTCACCGACAGGGTGACGCGGTCGCGGTCGAGGCTGATCTTGACCGCGCGGGTCTTCTCGCTGGCGATGGTGGCGACGCGGTCGACGCCAGCCTTGAAGCTGCCCGGATCGAGCTTCAGCAGCTTGTCGTTGGCGGTCGGAATGACCCGGTTATAGTCGGGAAAGCTGCCATCGATCAGCTTGCTGGTCAGCACGGCATGGCCGAGGACGAAGCGGATCTTGGTCGGCGAGAGCGACACCTCGACCGTGCCCTCGACCTCGTCGAGCAGCTTCCTGAGTTCGAGCACGCACTTCTTGGGCACGATCACGTCGGGCATGCCGTCGGCGCCGTCCGGCTTGGCGACGGTGACCCGGGCGAGGCGGTGGCCGTCGGTGGCGGCGGCCTTGAGCATGTCGTCGGCGACGTGGAGGAAGATGCCCATCAGATAGTAGCGGGTCTCTTCCGACGAGATGGCGAACTTCGTCTTGTCGATGATCTGGCGGAGCGTCGCCGCCGGAAGTTCGAAGCGGTGCGGGAGGTCGCCCTCGGCGATGACCGGGAAGTCGTCGCGAGGCAGGGTCGACAGGTTGAAGCGGGCGCGGCCGGCGACGACCTGCATCTTGCCATCGGCCGCGGCGAGCTCGACCTGGCTGCCCTCGGGAAGCTTTCGCACGATGTCGAAGAAGGTGTGGGCCGAGACGGTGGTGGCGCCGGCGGTGGCGACGTTGGCGGCGACCGTTTCGTCGACCTGGAGGTCGAGGTCGGTCGCCATCAGCCGCAGCGAGCCGTCCTCACGCGCGTCGAGCAGGACGTTCGACAGGATCGGAATGGTGTTGCGGCGCTCCACCACCGATTGGACGTGGCTCAGGCTCTTGAGGAGGGTGGCCCGTTCGATCGTCGCCTTCATCGCAGCTACTCAGTCCTTATGCCCCGGGCCGGCGGTTTGGATCATCCGCACGGCGTTGTCGGGAGACGTTATAGCGGGGGAAGAGATGGTGGGAAGTGGCCGCGAGGACCGCGAGGCGCCATTTCAGCCATTCGACGCCAGCGCCACCTGCGGCAGTCTCAACTTCGCCAGTTCGGCCTGGGTTTCCTCCACCGCCAGCGCAAGCGAGCGGAGCGCCGGCCCGAGGTCGGTATGTTGGCAGGGACTGGCGGACTTGATGGCCTGTTCGAGACCGAATGCGGCGTCGGCAACCTGCCGGGCGCCAAGGTTGGCAGCAGCGCCCTTCAGGCTATGCGCCTCGGCCGCGGCCCGGTCGCGGTCGCGGTCGGCGAGAGCTTGCCGGATCGCGCGCGATCTTCCGTCGAGTTCGGACGCAAGAAGTTCGAGAAGATCGCCGAGCCGCGCTGACCCGAGCGCTTCGCGGAGGTCGCTGATGACTTCAGGGTCGAGCGTCGCCGCCAGCGGCCGCGGGTCGCGTTGCGAGGTAACGTCCGCGCCAGCCCCTCCCCACACCAGCCGGTTCAGCGTCGCGGCAAGGGCGTCGCAATCCACAGGCTTGGTCAGCAGGGCATCGATTCCGCGCTCGGTATAGATGGCGCGTCGCTCACTCGCCGCATCGGCGGTCAGGGCGATGATCGGGGCCGCCGCATTGGGACCGCCGCCGGTGCGGATCCGGTGGGTCGCGCAAAGGCCGTCGCAGCGCGGCATATGCATGTCCATCAGGATGAGATCGAATCGGCGCTCGGCGGCGACCTCGATCGCGAGCAGCCCGTCGGCGGCGCAGGTGACCTTGTGCCCCATCCGCTTCAGCAGCGCGCTGACGAGCAGCTGGTTGACGGGATTGTCTTCGACCAGAAGAAGGTCGAGGGGGCGGCCCGCCGCCGTCGCCGGGCGCTTGGCCGCGCGCGGCTGGGGCGCCGCCTGGGGAAGCGTCAGCGACACGGTAAAGGCCGACCCCCGGCCGAGCGCCGAGCGGACCGAGATGGTGCCGCCCATGCCTGTTACCAGCCGGCGGCTGATGGCAAGGCCAAGCCCGGTCCCCCCGCGGCCGACCGCAGTATCTCCCTGGGTGAAGGGTTCGAACAATTGCTCCTGCGCCTCGGGGGACATGCCAAGCCCCTTGTCCTGGACCGTGAGGCGAAGCCTGGAGCGTGCGTTCGAGCGTGGCTCGACCGAGCAACGCACTGTGACCACCCCGCGCTCGCTGAACTTGATCGCGTTGGAGAGAAGGTTGCTGAGGACCTGCCTGAGGCGCAGGGCATCGCCGCGCAGCCAGGTCTCGCCCTCTTCAGGCGCGTCGATGTTGAGGGACAGGCCGCGGGCCGACGCAGGGCGGTCGAAGAGGCGGGTGGTGGCCCGCACCGTGTGGCCAAGGTCGAACGGTTCATCGGCGAAAGTGAATTGGCCGGCGTCGATCTTGCTGAAGTCGAGGATGTCGTCGAGCACGCTCATCAAGAGGTCGGCGGACTCGCGCATGGTATCCAGGTAGATCTGGCGCTGCTCGGGCGGCGGATTGTCGCTCAACAGCTCGATGGTGCCGAGGACGCCGGTCATCGGCGTCCGTATCTCGTGGCTCATCGTAGCGAGGAAGCGGCTCCGGGCCTCTGCCGCAGTGCGGGCATCGTCGAGCGCCGACACGAGCTTGCGATCGGCCTCGAGCTTCTCAGTGATGTCGCTGATCACTCCGAACAGCCGCGGACCGCTGCCCTCGTCCTGAGTCTGCTGCATCCGGAGCTGAAGCGTCCGCTCCCCGGCAGGTCCGCCGAAACGCACGGTGCATTCCACCGGGACGTCGATCCGGCGGGCCTGGGCCACCCTCGCCAGCAGAAGGCGACGATCGTCACGAGCGACGTATTGAATGGCGGTTTCGGCTGACAGCTCGGCGGCGGGTAGATGGACCAGCGCTTTCGCTTCAGGCGACAGCTGGATGACGCCGGCTGCATGATCGAAGGTCCAGTGACCGAGCGAAGCCAGACCTTCCGCCATCAGCAACAGGCGGTTGGCATCGTGCAAGCGGGCCTGCCGTTCGTCGGCAAGCAATTCCGCCCGCCGCCGCTGATGAACGTCGCGCAAAGAGGCGATCAGGAGCACACCGCTGCTTTCGCCGCCACCGTGAGATGCGGGCGCGACCTCGCCTTCGGCAACACGAATGTTTGCTTCGACCCAGCGCCACTGGTTGTTTGCGTGGCGAAGGCGGAAGCTGGTCGAGGCGCCACCACGGCGCTGGCTTTCGGCGAGGGTGGCGGCAAATGGCGGCGCGTCATCCGGATGCAGCCGTTCGAGCCATGAGGGTCCAGCGAGCTGAGGGATGTCCAGGCCGAGCAGCCGGTGGACGGCGCCCGACAGGAAATGCGCATGCCCGTTGCAATCGAGCCGCAGGATGAGGTCGCTACCGTGGTTCGCAAGGAGCCGGTATTCCTCCTCGCTGGTACGAAGCTCGGCTGCGGCGTTGAGCCGCTCCATGCGGACTACCGCGACTGGCAGGGTCAGCAGGACGGCTGTCGACATGAATAGCTGCAGGAGGAAGATGCGCGTCGGGACGTCGATATGCGGAGCATGGAGCGGTCCGCTCCCGCCTACCGTCATCACGCCAGCGGTGATGCACACCAGGGCAAGCAGGATGGCAACGCGGCGGACACCGAGCCGCAGCGCGGCAAGGACCAATACCGGCGCCATCAGGAACAGCGAGGAGACCTTGGAAGAGAAGATGGCCAGGCAGACGAGGAGCGCCACCGCGACCAGCAGGCCAAATTCACGATAGTCACGGCTGGCGCCCTCTTCCCTCAGGCCCTTCAGGGACAGGGACAGTGCCAGGGGGGTGACGATGAGGAGGCCGTTGAGGTCGGCCAGGAACCACGGCCATGCTGCAGTGAGTGCGATCGGGTCGCGCGACACGGAAAAGACGGTGATCGCCATGCCGGTCGAGACCAGGGAGCCGATCAGGCCGGCAATGGCCAGCACCCCGATGATTTCCAGCGTGATCGTCTCGATCGCTTGCGGATGGCGCCACTTGAAGAGGCTGGCGACAAGGAGGATCTCGGCGATGTTGCACAGGGCCAACGCAGTCGCGAACATGATTTCGTCGCCGATCACCAGCGCGGCAGTGATGTTCCCGACCAGCGCGGCCACAAGGAGCATGGGCCAGCCGCTTCGGGGTCGACGCAGCAACAGGGCTATGACTGCCCCATTGGACAGCCATAAGGACGCCACCCGACCGTCGAAAGTGACCAGTTCGAAGCTGATTACCGAGAGGACGAACATCAGCGCTGCCGACAGCAGCGGCCAACCCCTGGTCATCCACAAAGATCGTGCCGAGTGCATCCAAGTTCCTCCGGCGATTCGGCTCGCGGAAGTTCCTGCAATGTTCCTCTTCACGCCAGCAGAGTCGGGTCCGGTTTGGACCTAAGTCACTCCCCGGACCCGATCGGCTGGGTCTTCACCCGCTGATGGCGCTAGGTCGACGACCCCAGCACGGCATCGATCTGATGCACCACGCCATTGCGCGCCGGCTGCTCGGTACCGGAGATGCGCGCTCCGCTGCCGCCTTGGCGGGCGATGCGGAATGCATCGCCGTCGCGAGTGACGGTCAGCGGCTCGCCCGCCATGGTCGCGACCGTCGCCTTGCCGCCGCCGCTCTCGACCGCCCGGGCGAGGTCGGCGCTGAGGATGGTGCCGGGCAAGATGTGCGCCCGAAGCAGGGCGGTCAGTTCCGCCTTCTGCTCGGGCGTTGCGAGCCGTTCCAACGTCCCGGCCGGCAGGGCGTCCAGCGCTGCGGCTGACGGCGCGAGGATCGTGTAAGGCTCCTTGCCGGACAGGACCGGACGCATGCCCGCAGCCTCGATCAGCGAACGGAGCCGCGGCTCACTGCCGAGCAGCGCTGCGAGATCCTCGCCCGGCACGGCGGCGGAGGTCGAAAGGTTGCTCTCCGGTTCCGCCACGGCGACGTTGTTGGTGTCACTCGCCTGCCCGCAGGCTGCGAGCAGGAGAGTGACGCCAGCGATGCCGATCAAGGCGCGCATCAGACCAGGGTCTCCACGATGGCCTGGACGATCCGCGTGGTTGGATCGACCTCGTAGATGTAGCCGTCGTTGTAGCGGTACCAATTGTCCGGCGTGTCCACGTAGCGGTCCCGATAGGCGTAGGGCACGTTGTAGACGTCGTAGCCGGCAGGGAGCGGCTGGCCGACGCCGAAGCCGCCCGCCAGCAGCGAGACGATCGCCTCGATCACGCCGTCGCCGCGATCCACCTGGTAGATGGCGCCGTCGCCGTAGCGATAATAATGTTCGTCGCTGTCGGCGTACCACGGGCGATACTGAACCGGGACGTTGTAGTAGCCGAGATATTCGTCCGGATAGGCGGCGCCGACATAATAAGCGCCGTTCCAGTCGTCCGCGAGCGGCCAGTAGGCGTCGACATAGTTGCGGTCGCGGTCGATCCGGTAAACATAGTCGTCCCGGGTACGATAGTAATAATCGTCATTGTCCGGATACCAGCTACGGTAGAGCGGCGGCAGGAGCGCGCTGCCGAGGAAGGCCGGAGCGGCCGCGCCGACCAGCTTCTTGGCCTGGCCCGGGGGAAGACAGCCGTTGTTCTTGGCGGCAAGACCCGGAGGGCAGCCGTCGATCAGGCCGGTGGTGCGGAAGGCCGGCGACGCGATATAGTCGCCGCGACGGTCGAGCAGCAGATTGCCGCCGCGATAGTCGCGGTCGTCACGCCGGACGATTCGGCGTTCGCCCTCGCGATCGACGATCCGGCGGTCGACGGCATTGCGGCCGCGATCTTCAGAGACACGGATCCGGCCGGTATTGCCGCGCTGCTCCTGGCGACGGACCTCGCGGACCTTCGCCGGACCACGATCGGCCTTGCGCTGCTTCGGTCCGCCACCCCGTGCCTCGCGATCGGGACCGCGCTGCTGGACGGCCAGCTTCTGGCCGCCACCACCGCCACGTTCGGCCCGCTTGCCGGCATTACCGCGCTCGGCCCGCTGACCACCACCGCCACGCTCGGCCCGCTGGCCGCCGCCACCGCCCCGATTGGCCTTAGGGCCACCGCCACCGCCGCGCTCGACCTTGGCGGCACCGCCACCCTTGTTGCCGCCGCCATTGCCCTTGCCGGGCTGCGCCAGTGACGGCGCCGTGATCGCCAGCGCCGCGACGCCGACCAATATGCTGAGGTTTCGCATGGGAAACTCCTTTCGAGAGCGATAAACCGCTCGTCGCAGCCTCCCGTTCCGGTTCCGCCCTCCAACCCGGCACGACTCGTCGCGCCAGGATGAACGGCAGATTTCCGGGTTTCCTAGATAATGTCCTTCGACAGACGGCGTGCCGCAAGCAGCATCAGCACCGCCGACAGCACATAGATGAGGTTCGTCGCCATGGCCGAATAGCGCAGCGCCTCCTCGGCGAAGCGGGCGGTCAAGGCATCGGAAATGGCGCCGACCACGAAGGTGCCGAGGCCAAGCCCGACCAGATTGTTGATGAACAGGAACATGGCCGAGGCGGTGGCGCGCATCTCTGGCGGCACGAGGCGGGTGATGGCGGTGTTGACCGGCCCCAGCCAGGCGAGGCTGAGCGCCCCCGGAACGATGAAGGCGAGGGTCGCCAGCCACAGGTTGGTGGTGGCAAAGGCGAGCATGTTGAGCGGGCCGGTGATGGCGAAGGCGATCGCCGGCACCAGGGCGTAGCCGCGCGGGTGGGCATTGCCGAGCCGGTCTCCGAGCAGACCGCCGAAGTAGATGCCGGCGCTTCCGCCGAGCAGCGCGATGAAGGCGTAGAGCCAGCTGCGGTCGACCAGAGAAAGTTCATAGCTGCGCGCAAGGAAGCTCGGGATCCAGAAGGCGAGGCCATAGGAAACGAGGCTGGCGGTACCGGCGCCGAAGCCGAGCAGCCAGAAGCTGGGCTTGGAGGCAAGCGTGCGGAAGACGGTTCCGAACGAGGGAGCGGCGGCGCGGGGGCCCTCTTCGGACCGGCCATGGCCGGGATCGCGGACGATCCACTTGAACAGGGGCGCGAACAGGCAGCCGGCGGCGCCGATGGCGAGGAAGGCGAAGCGCCAGTCGACGGTCGCCGCCAGCAGGCCGCCGAACAGCACGCCGAGCGCGGAGCCGATCGGGATGCCGAGGCTGAAGATGGCGAGCGCCTTGGCTCGCTGGTGCGGCGGATAGAGGTCGGAAATAAGGCTGTAGGCGGGAGCGACGCCGGCTGCCTCTCCGACTCCGACCCCCATTCGGGCCATGAACAATTGCCAGAAGTTCTGCGCGAAGCCGCAGGCGGCGGTCATCAGGCTCCAGAAGAACAGACCGCCCGAAATGATCCAGCTCCGGTCGTGCCGGTCGGCCAGCATCGCCAGTGGAATGGCGAGAAAGGTGTAGAAGAGGGCGAAGGCGGCGCCGCCCATCCACCCGAGCTCGCTGTCGGTGAGCTGGAGCTCTCCCTTGATCGGCTCGGCGAGGATGCCGATGATCTGCCGGTCGACGAAGTTCAGCGTGTAGCAGACGACCAGGGCGGCCATCACCAATGTGCGATTTCGCACCTTCGTCGCCGCGGCGTCCGCTGCGTTCATTGGCTTGATCCCTCCTTGAGCCGGCCTGACGCTAGACAGCAAAAGAGGGCGGCGCCAGTGGCTCCGCCCCCTCCTTTCGCTTTGCGATCAATCAGTAGCGCGCCGTCAGCTTGAGCTGCCAGGTGCGCGGGGCGCCGTAATAGACGGTGCGGATGTTGCCGACCGACGAGAATTCCTGTCCGTCGGTCTTGTAGGCACGATCGGTCAGGTTGTTGCCGTAGACTCCGACCGAGAAGCGCTTGGACGCGTCCTCCCAGACGATGCGGGCGTCGGTCAGCCAGTAGCTGTCCTGGAATAGGCCGGCGATCTCGGTCCGGCTGTTGGTCAGCGTATTGTCGATCGCCAGCGCCGTGCGCGAGCGATAGCGGCTCTGGCCGCCGATGGTCAGGCTGCCGGCATTGCCGAGATTGAAGCCATATTGCGCGCCGAATCGCATCGTCCACTTGGGCGAGAAGGCCGGAGTCTGGAAGGCGCGGCTGCCACCGAAGGCGGTGAAGCGGGTGTCGCGGAACTCCTTATATTCGGCGTCGAGATAGCCGATCTGCGTGTCGAGCAGCAGGTTCTGGGCCGGGGTCCAGGCCGCTTCCAGCTCGGCACCGCTGATGCGCAGCTTGCCGGCGTTGATGACGGACAGGACGGCGATCGGCAGGTTGGTGACGGGATCGGTGTCGAGACCCGAGACGCGCGCCTGGAAGTCCTTGTAGTTGCCGGTGAAGACGGCGCCGGACACGCGCAGCCGACGAGCGATGCTCGCCTTGACGCCGGCCTCGTAGGAGAGCGCCTTTTCGGGATCGTAGGCGGTCGATTCCGCCGCCGAATTCGCTCGGCCGTTGAAGCCGCCCGACTTGAAGCCCTTGGCGACGCGGGCATAGACGAGGGCGTCGGGAGTGACCTGCCAGTCGATGCTGGCCATCGGCGACCAGTCCTTCCACACGCCCTTGGGCGGGTTGAACCGGTAGGTGGCGTTGAACGCGGGCAGCGCTGAGAAGAAGGTGCTGGTGGTGCGGTTGTAGTCCTTGGTCTCGCGGGTGCGGCGCAGGCCGACCGAGAGCGTCAGGGTATCGACCAGCTCGTAGCTGGCATTGGCATAGGCCGCGTAGCTCCGGGTGATCAGCTTGTCGTCGATCGTGCGGAGGAAGCCCGAGTTGAGGAACAGGGGCCCGAGCAGGTCATCGGCATAGGCTTCCTGGTGCGAGCCGACCTTCTCCTTAAGATAGTAGAGGCCCGCGACCGCCTTCAGCCGCTCGGTGTTGTAGGCGCCCTGGAATTCCTGGCTGAACTGGCTCTGGTCGACCCCGACGAAGACGTCGCCGATCTCATACTGCGTGGCGTCGATGTCGATGAAATCGTCGGTGTCGAGCTTGCGATAGGCCGTGATCGACTTGAGGGTCAGTGCCGGCGACACGTCATAGGCGATGGTGCCGGCAACGCCGCGGTGCTTGAGCTTGGTCGAGTTGGGCAGCGACGGCGTGGTGCGCCCGCGCCAGTCGTAGGAGCCGCTTCCGACCGGGTTGGTGACGAGCAAGGTGCCGCCCGAGGAGGTGGTCAGATTGTTGACCGGGCGGCCGACGTTCAGCTTCGCATCGTCCTTGGTGTAATCGCCGACGATGTCGATGCGCAGGTCGCTGGACGGAGTGAAGGCGAGGGTGCCGCGAATGCCGAAATTGTCGCGATTGTTGTAGCGGCGGTCGCTGACACTGTCCCTGACAAGGCCGTCGTTGGTGGCGCGCTGGACCGCGATGCCGGCGGCAAGGGTGTCGGTCAGCGGACCCGAGAAGGTGCCGCGCACATCGAACTGGCCGAAGCTGCCGACGGTCGCCTGCACGTTGCCGCGCGGCGTCTGCCCGGGACGCCGCGAGACGAACTTGATCGCGCCGCCGATCGTGTTCTTGCCGTAGAGCGTGCCCTGCGGCCCGCGCAGAACTTCGACCCGCTCGACGTCGAGAAGGTCGAGCTGGTTGCCGCGGATGCGCGAGAGATAGACGTCGTCGACATAGACGCCGACGGCCGGATCGAAGGTCTGCAGCGCGTCGGGCTGGCCGATGCCGCGGATGAAGATGTTGGTCGCGTTGGACGAGCCGCGGCCCTGGACGATGTTGAGGTTGGGAACCGCGCCCTGGAGACCGGTGGTGTCGGTCGCCTGAAGGCGGTCGAGCGCGCGCTCGTTGAAGGCCGACACCGAGGCGGGCACGCGCTGAAGATTCTCTTCGACGCGGCGGGCGGTGACGACGACTTCGCTGGTGGCCGTGTCCTGGCCTTCGTCATCGGCGGCGCCGGTGGCTTCGGCAGCGGGCGGCTGGTTCGCCGCCTCCGCATTGGCCTGCTCGGCGCTCTGCGCGAAGGCGGGTGTGGCGGTGAGGAACAGGGCGGCCGACGCGAACAGGGCCGAACGGACGTGGGTGGCGCGCATGACGATCTCAACTCCCCCTCCGGCGGCGCCTGCGGCCCTACTGCCGCCAGCCTTCCGTTCCGGAACAGGCCATCGAATACTGAAAGTTGAATCACCTTTCAAGTCACGGTAGTAGGGTCGGGGTTGCCGACGAGCGCCGGCCGGTCTTCTGTTGCGGTGGCACGGTGGGACTGGGCGCGGGCGGTGACGGTATCGGGCGGGGTGGTTGCAGTGGCTTGCACCGTGCGAGGTTACGCCGCCGGGCACGCTGAAGGGGGATGGGCATGACGAAGGCGAACGGCGGGCGGGCCGGCGATGAGCGTGGTGCCGAGGGACGCAAGTCGGCTCGCGCCCGGTCCGCCAGCGACCTAACGCTGGCCAAGCGGCCGAACGACGCCGCGCCGCTGACGAGCAGCGCCAAGTCGCCGCGGACCGCCCGCGGGGAGCTGACCCGGCGCAAGATCCTCGACGCGGCCCGGGCGGAGTTCGGCAGCCGCGGTTTCGCCGACACGGGCATTACCGAGATCACCCGCACGGCCAAGGTCGCGCTCGGCACCTTCTACACCTACTTCCACAGCAAGGAGGAAGTGTTCCGGGCGCTGGTCAGCGACATGTCGGAGCAGGTGCGGCTGGCCGTGGCGCCGGTGCTGGCGGAGGGCCGCGGCACGCTCGAGGCGGAGGAACGGGCGCTGGCCGCCTTCCTCGCCTTCGTCGGCGAGCACCAGCAGGTCTACCGGATCATCGACGAGGCGGAGTTCGTCGATCCCGCCGGCTTCCGCGCTCATTACGAGAATACCGCCGCGCGCATTGGCGAGCGGCTGGCGGAGGGCGCGGTGGCGGGCACGATGGCCCCGCCCGCGGACGCACTCGATGCCGAGGTCCGGGCCTGGGCAATCATGGGGATGAACGTGTTCCTCGGGCTTCGCTTCGGCGTTTGGGGAACCGAAGAGCCGACCAAGGTGGCGGCGAGCGCCAACCGGCTGATCAGGGATGGACTGACCGCAGGATGAGGTCGCCGCGAGGCGCTTAGTCCCTTTGCAGGAAAGACCCTGCGCCGGTGGTGCTCTTCACATCATTACCGGGCCGGAATCGATTGCCATCGATGACGCCGCCGCTCTCGAGTAACGCAGGCAGCCATGGCAGGGTCTGCTCGATCCGGGAGGTGACTTCCTCGTCCGTAATCTCGATGGAGATGCGCTTGACGCCGATTTCCTCAGGCTGGACCCGGTATATCGACTGCGGATCGCGAACGTCCTGGAATCTTACGAAGATCGGCCACAACTGCTGCACTTTGCCCGTGTAGCTGCCAGGCGCCGGGCGGCTTCGCGGGAGGTCTCTTGGTCCTTCGACCTCCGCCATCTCCCGGAAGGCGTCGACATCCGTTCCGATTGGATCGCTGCCCTTGAAGCTGCTTTTCTTCCAGGCCTCGTGGGTCGTCGGTGAGATGTGCGGAAGTAGCGCCACCTCGGCGACTTTCCTCGCGTGGTCCTCGCCGAGGCTCTGGCCGTCGGAGAGCATGGCCATCAGGGCAAAAGCGGGCCCCGAGGGCAGATCGAGGATGACCGCTTCACCCGTGACTTTCCGATCGATCCTCACTCCGGTCGTGTCCTGGATGGTCGAGCGTTCGATCATTTCGACCTGCCGCACGGCCGAATAACTCTTCTCGCCCTGCGGCGTATCGACGGTAACGGTGATCTTGTAGCAATAGTCGGGGAGACGATCTCCGCAGGCCGACAGCGCAAGCGCCGCCACGACAATCAACGAACGCCACATACGCTGCCCCCCGCCACTCGCGGGTAACGTGGTGACGGACAGAGCTTAAGGTTGCTTTACCTGGATTCTAACCGAGGAGCCGCCGCAAGGCTGGGTCGACCGCTTGCGTTGACAATGTGCTGTCGCCGAAGACCTGTGTCAGCCAAGCGCCCGCGTGAGATCCACGAAGCGCTCCACATCCTCTTCGTCGTGGTAGAGGCCGAGACCAATCCGAAGGACGTCGCCGCGGACGTCGGTGATGCAGTCGCGGGCCATCAGGGCCTGCTGCCAGCCGGCCGCCCGCGGGTGGCGCAAGGCCAGGAAGCGGGCGGGGTTGGGAAGCGGATTGAGCAGTTCGGCCTCGCCGAGCGGCGTGCCGGCGATCCGATCCACCAGCATGGCGCGAAGTTCGTCGACCCGGGCGGAGATTCGGGTGGTGGTCAGGCCATTCTCCGCCAGCATTCGGCGCACATGAAGGAATCGGTAGATGGCGGACGGATCGAAGGTCGCGCCCATGAACCGCATGGCGTCGGGTGCATAACCGACCTGTCCCGGCGGCGCGGTCAGGTCCTCGAACTCGGCATACCAGCCGGTGATCGGGGGACGCGGGCCGAATCCGGGCGGGCAGTGCATCAGGCCGAGCCCCTCGCCCGACATGGCATATTTGTAGCCGCCGGCGAGGAAGAAGCAGCTGTCGCCGAGGCGCCCGAGCGGTTCGGGCGAGGCCATGAAGCTGTGATAGCCGTCGATGACGACCCACGGGCCCTCGGGCCGCGAAACGGCGGCGAGCGACTCCAGCCCCGTTACTGCCCGGCCGCTGCCGAACAGGGTCTGGCTGACGAGGATGAGATCGGCCGCTTCCGCCCTGCCCGCCAGCCGCTCGGCCAGCGTGCCGACCGGACCGACCGGCAGCGTCTCGAGCGCGATGTCGCCATTCTCGGCCCAGCGGGCGAACTGGCGCCGGGCGCTGTGGAATTCGCCGTCCGTGGTGAGGATCCGCAAGGGCCCGCCCACGCGGCGCGGCGCGGCGGCCCACAGGCGGACGAGGAAATCGTGGGTATTGCCGGCGAACACGATGGCATCGGCCATGCCGGTGCCGAGCTCGGCCGCCACGTGCGCCTGGGCCTCGGGCCACAGCTCGCCCATCACCCGGTCCCACTTGCGGTCGGCGAGGCGGGCGGCATCCTCCCAGCATTCGGCCTGCCCGGCGAAGCTGGCGTCGGGCCAGAGATGATGGCTGTGCGCCGCCATGTGCAGCCGGTCGGGCGCGGCGCCGAGGCTGCGGGCGAAGAGGGGCTTGAAGCTCATAGCTGGGTACGTAGGTCCCACAGCTCGGGGAAGGCGCGCTTCGACAGGGTCGAGGCGAGATAGCTGGCCCCCGCCGATCCGCCGGTGCCCATCTTGTTGCCGATAATCCGCTCGACCGTCAGCAGATGCTTGTGCCGCCAGCCCGATAGCGCGTCGTCGATGTCGACCATCTTCTCGGCCAGTTGGTAGAGGGCGAACCAGCGCTCCGTGTCGCGATAGACATGGAGCCAGCTTTCGGCGCCCTGGCGGCGACGCGCCGAATCGGCGGCGTCCCACAGGCTCGGCCCGTCGAGCGCAGCCTGCAGCCGGGCACGCCCTTCGGTCCCACCCTCCTGATAGTCGAGGAAGCGAGGATCCTTGATGCCGAACTTGTATTCGAGTTCGCGGAACTGGGCCGACTGGAAGCCGGACGAGGTGCCGAGCACGTGGCGGAACGCCGAATAATCCACCGGCGTCATGGTCGCCAGCACGTCCCACGACAGCGTCATTACCGACTGGATTCGGCTGACTCGGGCAAGGGCCTTGTAGGCGGCGGCGAAATCGTCCGAATCGATCAGCCGGATGGCGAGATCCACCTCGTGGAGCATCTGCTTCAGCCACAGCTCCTTGGTCTGGTGGATGACGATGAACAGCATTTCGTCGTGCAGGTCCGACAGCGGTTGCTGGGCGGACAGCAGGGACTGGAGCTGGAGGTAATCGGCATAGCTCATGCCGGCCGGGTGCGCGGTCATGAAGGTGGGTGTAGGCGGATGCGCGGCAAAGGCCAATCGCCGTCCGGGCGCGGGCCGGAAACTTCGAATGCTTGGCGCGCGGTCAGCAGAGGTCCCGGCCTTCGCCCGGACGACCGAGGCCTTACTGGCCCGGTGCGCCGCCCTGGCCGGGGCCGACCCCGCCGACGGTGCCGATATTGCCGAAGAACTCCTCGAAGAAGCTCTTGCGGCGGCCAAGCGTCGGGGTGGTGCGGCCATAGGGATCGATCGAGGCGATCTTCTCGGCGCCGGTGCGCTCGACGGCGGCGACGTTGCCGGCGGCGTCGAAGCGGATGCGCAGGACCGACTGCTCCCTCACCCGCGGATTGCGGAAGGCGAAGGTCGAGGTCTCGCGGCTGACGTAATACCATTCATTGTCGCTGAACTGGCCGGTGAAGGTTGGCCGGCCGAGCGTCCGCTCGACGCTGGTCTTGTTGTCGGTACCGACCGCCACCGCCTGGCTCAACTGCTCGTCGAGGATGTAGCCGCGGCTCTCGCGATAGCCGGCGCAGCCGGTCGTGGCGACGCCGAGGGCGGCGATCGAGGCGATGAGGGTCAGTCGATGGATGGTCACTGAGGTCAAGCTCCGGATGCCGCCGCTCTTGCGCCGGTGTTCTCGCGGCTCAATATCGGCTGCGGGCTGGTCCGACAACTGCTCGGGCCATGCTGAACGGAGGATGATCATGAAGTCGCTGCTGCGGCTGTTCCGGAGCGAGCCCAGCATCGCCCGGCCGCTGTACGATCAGGTGGTAGGCAAGGCGCGCACGCCGCACTGGTATGTCGAAGGCCGGGTGCCCGACACGATGGAAGGCCGCTTCGCCGTGCTCGCGACCCTGCTTGCGCTCACCGACCTCCGCCTGGAGCGGGGCGGCGAGGATGCGGGCAGGGCAAGCGTCGGGCTGGCCGAATGCTTCGTCCACGACATGGATTCGCAGCTTCGCCAGGACGGCGTCGGCGATCCGGTGATGGGCAAGAAGGTTGGCAGCCTGGTCGGCGCGCTCGGCGGCCGGGTCGGCGCCTGGCGCCGCGCCGTCGATGGCGAGGAGAGCTGGGAAGCGGTGGCGAGCCGTTCGCTCTATCGCGAAAAGGTGCCTTCGGACGCGGCGCTGGCGCATTCGCTGGGCGAATTAAAGCGTTACTGGGAAGCGCTCCAGGGGCGCAGCGACGAGGCGCTGATCGGCGGGGTGCTGCCGTGAGCGGCGGCGAGGGCTTCGCCCATCGCCTGCCACTGGCGACCCTGCGCGACGGGCAGCGGCTGGAAGTCCGGGCCGACGAGGCGGAGCGCAAGGCGCTCGCGGAGCGGCTCGGCCTGCTCGGTGTCGAGCGGATGGAAGCGATGCTGACCATCGCTCGCGACGGTGACGAGGTGCGCGCGGCCGGTCGGCTGCGGGGCAGCGTCACCCAGGCCTGTGTCGCCACCGGCGAGCCGGTTCCGGCGATGATCGACGAGAAGATCGCCCTCCTCTTCCGCCCCGATCCGGGCAGCGAGCCCGATGCGGAGATCGAGCTCAGCGAGGAGGATTGCGACGTCATCTTCCACGACGGGCGCGAGATCGACATCGGCCTGGCGCTCGGCGACGAACTGGCGCTGGCGCTCGATCCTTATCCGCGCTGCGCGGGCGCGGAGGATGCGCTGCGCGAGGCCGGCGTGCTGAGCGAGGAGCAGGCGGGGCCCTTCGCGGCGCTGGCGGCGCTGAAGGGGAAGTGATCTTCTTCCTACCCGTGCGTGCGCAGGACGGATGGGAAGGTGCCAGCGCAGCGCGCTGACGAAGGGGCCTGGCGCAGCCCTGCTGGCCCCTCCACCACTCCACTGCGCGGAGCGGTCCCCCTCCCCATCAGCTCTGCTGACGGGGAGGTCGCTACACCTTTAGAACGGAACGTCGTCGTCGAGGTCGTCGAACGCCGCGGGGGCCGGACGGCTGGACTGCCCGCCGGCAGAGCCGCCACGGCTGTTGGCGCCGCCATAGCCGCCGCTGCTTCCGCCGCCAAAGCCACCGTCGTCGTAGCTGGAGCCGCCGCCCCGGCTTCCGCCGAAGCCGCCGCCGCCACCGCCGCCGCCGCCTTCACCGCGGCCGTCGAGCAGCACCATCGAGCTGTTGAAGTTGCGCAGCACGACTTCGGTCGAATAGCGGTCCTGGCCGTTCTGGTCCTGCCACTTGCGCGTCTCGAGCTGGCCCTCGAGATAGACCTTGCTGCCCTTCTTGAGATAGCTCTTGGCGACCTTGGCCAGGCCCTCGCTGAAGATGGCGACATTGTGCCACTGGGTCTTTTCCTGCCGGTTGCCGTCCCGGTCCTTCCAGTTCTCGGACGTGGCGACGGTCAGGTTGACCACCTCGCCGCCGTTGGAAAAGCTTCGGGCCTCCGGGTCCTTGCCCAGATTGCCGATCAACATGACCTTGTTCAGGCTTCCCGCCATTGCTTCGCGACTCCTCTTTCTGAGGGGAAGCTATAGGCCGAGCGCGACCGCCGTCCAGTAGGTCAGGCCCGCCGCTGCATAGGCCAGCGCGAACAGATAGCCGACCATGAAGAGCGGCCATTTCCACCCGTTCGTCTCGCGCCTGGTGACGGCGATGGTCGAGATGCACTGGGGCGCGAAGACGAACCAGGCGAGAAAGGCGAGCGCGGTCGGGAGCGGCCAGCTGCCACCCAGCCGTTCGGCCAGCGATTTCTCCATCTGCGCCTCGTCGTCGGAGTCGATCGCATAGACGGTGGCGATGGCGGCGACCGCCACCTCGCGCGCGGCCATGGCCGGGATCAGTGCGAGGGCGATGTCGTGGTTGAAGCCGATCGGCCTGACCACGACCTCGATGCCGCTCGCGATGCGGCCGGCGATCGACACTTCGCTCTGCGATTCGCCCGGGCCTGCCTTGGGGAAGCTCGCCAGCGTCCACAGGACGATGGTGGTGATGAGGATGATCCCGCCGGCGCGCTTGAGGAAGATGAGCGCGCGCTGCCAAAGGCCGAGCGCCACGTCCTTGATGGCGGGCAGCTGGTATTTGGGCAGCTCCATCATGAAGAAGGAGGAAGCCCCGCGGGCGACCGTCTTGCGCAGGACCACGGCCGCGCCGAGCGCGCCGAGGATGCCGGCGAGATAGAGGCCGAACATCACCAGCCCCTGCAGGTGCACGAACGGCGCTACCGGCCGGTTGGGGATGAAGGCAGCGATGATCAGGGTGTAGACGGGAAGGCGGGCCGAACAGGTCATCAGCGGCGCGACCAGGATGGTGGTCAGCCGGTCCTTCTCATTGTCGATGGTGCGCGTCGCCATGATGCCGGGGACGGCGCAGGCGAAGCTCGACAGCAAGGGAATGAAGGCGCGGCCGGACAGGCCGGCGAACCCCATCAGCCGGTCCATCAGAAAGGCCGCCCGGACCATGTAGCCGGTGCCCTCGAGGAGGAGGATGAACAGGAACAGGATCAGGATCTGTGGCAGGAAGACGACCACCGCGCCGACGCCGCCGATCACGCCGTCGACGATCAGCGAGCGGACCGCGCCTTCGGGGAGGATGTCGGTGACGGCCGTGCCAAGCGCCGCCATCCCGCCTTCGATCCAGCCGATCGGAGTTTCGGACCAGGCGAAGACCGCCTGGAACATGGCGAACATGACCAGGGCGAGGATGACGATCCCCGCGACCGGATGGAGGAGGATGCGATCGAGCCGGTGGGTCCAGCGCCGGACCGGCGTCTCGCTCACCACCGTCGCGGCGGCGATCCGGCGCGCTTCGCGGGCGACGTCGGCGGGGATGGCGACAGGGGCGACGCTCTGGCCGATGACGCCTTCCAGCGCCTCGCGCACGGCTTCAAGACCACGGCGGCGGACCGCGACCGTCTCGACCACCGGCACGCCAAGTGCCTTCGACAGCGCATCGGCCGACAGGGTCAGGCCGTCGCGCGTCGCCATGTCGATCATGTTCAGCGCCAGCACCATTGGCAGGCCAAGGCTTCGGAGTTCGAGCGCGAAGCGGAGGTGATTGTCGAGGTTGGAGGCGTCGACCACCACCAGCAGGGCATCGGGCTTCCGCTCCCCGGCCTGGGCGCCGGTCAGAACATCGCGGGTGACCGCCTCGTCGGGGCTCGACGGAACAAGGCCGTAGGTGCCGGGAAGGTCGACCAGCTCGACTGGGCGACTATCGGCCAGCACGGTGCGGCCGCTCTTCCGCTCGACGGTGACGCCGGGATAGTTGCCGACCTTCTGGCGGGCGCCGGTGAGGGCGTTGAACAGCGCGCTCTTGCCGGCATTGGGGTTGCCGACGACGGCGACCAGGGGCGCGGGCAGGGTCATGTCTCGAACAGGTCGCGAATCAGTCGGCGGGGATGACGCGGATCGCCCGGGCATGCGCGCGGCGGATGGCGACGGTCATCCGGCCCACCTTCACCGCCAGCGGATCGCGCCCGAACGGGCCGTTGTGCAGCGGCTCGACCGTGACATCCGAGTCGAAACCGAAGTGCCGCAGCCGGGCGGCCTCATGATCGCCGAGCAAGGCCCAGTCGATCTCGGCGATTCGGCCGCGCCGCCCGAGGGCGAGCTGGTCGAGAGCGAGGGCGAAGTCGGCCGGGATAGGCTGGACGGTCATTGCTGCAACTGATTATCAATAACAGGAGCGCCGGTCCATAGGGACTAGTGCGTAAAGCTAGCGCGGCGGGTAGCGCAGCCGGCCGAGGAAGCGGGTCAGGCTCGGCCGCTCGCGTCCCGTCAGGCCCGCCTTCCACTTCTCGAATCGCATGACTTCCTCGATACGGCGGCCAAGAAAGGCATCTGTCTCGGCGGCTCCTTCGCTGTCGTCCTGCAGCCAGGCGAGCAGCGTCGATCCATAGACGGCGGAGAGGATCGCGCGCTTGGTGTAGTGATTATAGTCGGTCGCCGAGTCGCCGGCCATGCGCCACATGACGTCCGCGCTGCGCCACGATAGGCGCGCGGCGGTGGCAGCATTCTGCGGCATGGCGAGGATGGCAAGCGCACGGCGGATCGCTTCCTTCGCCGGCTCCTGTATCCGCAGTCGTTCCCACACCAGCGCCCGGATGCGCTCGCGGATCTTCATCGCTGCCAAGACTTCCGGCGGGAGACGCTTGGCAAGCGCGGCATCGACGCCCTCGCCATAGAGGTCGATCAGGCCAGCGGCATCGGTCGGCGCCGCAAGCGCGGCGACGGCGGGGTCGATCCCCTCGGACAGCGCGGCCGCCTCCACCGCCGCGGCCGTCCAGCCGTCGAAGGCGGCATTCTCGCCGATGGCGAGGGCGAGCTCGAGCCGGGCTGCGGCGACGGGCGAGTCTTCTTGTCCGGTCATGCTGGCACCGACTTGGGGCCGGACGCGCCCCCATGCAAGCGGACCAGGACGAGGGCAGTCCCGATGGCGAAGGCGCCGGCGAAGTCGAGTGACGTCATGACTTCGCCATAGACGATCCAGCCGATGGCTGCCGATACGGCCGGCTGGGTAAGGAGGGCGAGCCCCACGACCAGCGGCGGGACTTGCCCGAGCGCATAGACGAGGCACCCCTGGCCGACGACCTGGCTGCCGAGCGCGAGGAGCAGCAGGGCGCTCCATTGCTGCGGCCAGATGGTCTCTCCGGTCACGGCCGCGAACGGCAGCAGCATGGCGGCGCCGAACAGGCTGACGAGGATCAGCACGGGCATCGGCTGCAGCGTGCCGCGCACCCGCTCCACCGCGATCAGATAGCCGGCGTAGAGGAGCCCGGCAGCGAGCGCGAGCAGGTCGCCGTGAAGGTAGCGGGCGCTCAGTTCGGCGCTTCCCGCCATGAGCAGCGCGGAGCCAAGCGCGGCGAGCAGCAGGGCGGCGGACTGAAGCAGGCTCGGCAGCCTGCGCGCCAGCCACAGGCCGTAGGCGGCGAAGGCGAAGCTCGCGACATTGCCGAACAATGTGGCATTGCCGAGCTTGGTGAGGTGGATGCCCGCATGCCAGGCGGCAAGGTCGGCGGCGAAGAAGAAGGCGGCGATCGCGATCACGCCGGCCGAAGCCTTGCCCGGCCAGTGCGCCGGTTGACCCATCGCCTTCCCGAGCAGGAGGAGGAAGGGAAGCGCAAGCGCCAGCCGCCAGAAGCCGGCCGCGCTCGGGCCGACGTCGCTCAGCCGGACCATCCACGGCCCGAAGGCGAGAGCGACATTGCCGAGCATGAGCGCGGCGAAGGCGCGGGGCGGGATCCTGTTCGTCATGCCGGGCTTGTTTCAGCACCCCTCTTCTTGTTGAAGGCCGCGCCTGTGGCCAAATGGATCCTGAAACAAGTTCAGGATGACCAAAAACACCATGCCTACTCTGTTCGACCCCATCCGCATCGGCAGCCTCGATTGCCCCAACCGAATCCTCATGGCCCCGCTGACCCGCGGCCGGGCGACCCGTGACGGCGTTCCGACCGAGATCATGGGCACCTATTATGTCCAGCGCGCCGAAGCGGGCCTGATCATCTCCGAAGGTGTCGGCATCAGCCGCGAAGGGCTTGGATGGCCGAGCGCTCCGGGGCTGTGGACCGACGCGCAGGTCGAGGGATGGAAGCCGGTGGTCGAGGCCGTGCATCGCGCCGGCGGGAGGATCGTCGCCCAGCTGTGGCACATGGGGCGACTGGTTCATCCCGACTATCTCGGCGGCGGTGCGCCCCTCTCGGCCAGTGCCACGACCGCGCCCTTCAAGGCGCATACCTATGACGGCAAGAAGGTCTACGAGGAGGCGCGCGCCGCGACCCTCGACGACATCGCTCGTACCGTCGGCGATTATGCGACCGCGGCACGCAACGCGATCCGCGCCGGCTTCGACGGAGTCCAGCTGCACGGCGCGAATGGCTATCTGATCGACCAGTTCCTGCGCGACGGGACCAACCTTCGCGACGACGATTATGGCGGGCCGGTCGCCAATCGCGTTCGCCTGCTTCGCGAGGTCGTCGCGGCCATGATCGCCGAGGTGGGAGCCGACCGCACCCACGTCCGGCTTAGCCCGAATGGTGCGGTGCAGGGCTGCGACGACAGCGATGCCCAGGCGCTGTTCACGGCGGCGGGGGCGGTGTGCGGCGAACTCGGCATCGCAAGCCTCGAGCTGCGCGAGCCGGGCAGCCAGTCGAGCTTCCTCGCCACCGAGGTGCCGCCGGTCAGCCCCGCCATCCGCAAGGTGTTCGGGGGCACGCTCATCCTCAACAGCGACTATGGCCTGGACAGCGGCAACCAGCGGCTGGCGGAGGGCGTCGCCGATGCGATCAGCTTTGGCCGTCCGTTCATCGGTAATCCCGACCTGGTCGCTCGGGTTCGCAAGGGCCTGCCACTTGCCGACTATGATCCGAAGAAGGCCTACACGCCGGGTCCCGAGGGCTACACGGATTATCCCGCCGCCACGGAACAGGCCGCAGCCTGAGCCGCTTGGGACGGCATGGAGACAGATACGATGAAGTTGAACTGGAAGGCGACCGGCACCATCGCGGCCAGTGCCCTTGTCGGCCTCGGCATTGCCTATGTCCTGCGCGAGAAGGCCGCGCCGCGGCCCAACTGGCGAGTGCTGGTGAGTGACGGCGACCTCCAGATCAGGTCCTATCCGGCCGTGCGCGTCGCCGAGACGATCATCGCCGGACCGCGCAAGGAAGCACTCAACAACGGCTACCGCCTGCTGTCCTCCTACGTGCTGGGCGAGGACCTGCCGATGACGGTGCCGGTCCTGCAGGACGCGGGCAATCCGATGGCCAGCGACCCGCCCCTGTTCGACGACGAGGTCGAGGGAGCGTGGCGGGTGCGCTTCATCCTGCCGGACGATGCCACCGACCTCGACCCGCCGCCCGAGGGCATCACGCTCGTCGAGATCCCGGCGCGACGGATGGGCGCTGCCACCTTCCACGGCACGGCGCATGACGACCGGCTGCAGGCGGCGGCGGACCGGCTGCGCGGCTGGCTGTCGCGGCATGGCGAGGAATGCCTTGCCAGCGAGCCCGAATATGCCTTCTTCAACTCGCCGATGATCCCGCCGCCGCTCCGGCGCAATGAGGTGCTGCTGGCGCTTAAGTAATCGAAGTCCCCGCCCTCGCGGGGAGGTACCCAAGGGGGCAGAGGCGCCTTAGGTGGTCTGCAAGGCCCCGTCGCTCCCTTCGCGAGCCGCCCCCCTGATGGGCGGGGCGACGAAGTCAGAGCGGATGCCCGTCCGTATCCATCAGCACCTCGCGCCTGCCCACATGGTCCGGCTGCCCGACCTTGCCATCCTTTTCCATCCGCTCGATCAGCCGCGCCGCGCTGTTGTAGCCGACGCGTAGCTGCCGCTGGAGGTAGGAGGTGGAGGCCTTCTGGCTCTCGGCGACGATCTGGATCGCCTTGCGGTAGAGCGCGCTTTCGGGATCGCCGTCGTCGTCCGGCGCACCGTCGAGGGCGAAGCCGCCATCCTCCGGCTCCTCGGTGACCGCGCTGATATAGTCGGGCGTGCCCTGCCGGCGCCAATGGTCGGCGACCAGCCGCACTTCCTCGTCGCTGACGAACGGACCGTGGACGCGCAATATCTGCTTGCCGCCGGGCATGTAGAGCATGTCGCCCTTGCCCAGCAGCTGCTCCGCGCCCTGCTCGCCGAGGATGGTGCGGCTGTCGATCTTGCTGGTGACCTGGAAGCTGATGCGGGTCGGCAGATTGGCCTTGATGACGCCGGTGATGACGTCGACGCTCGGCCGCTGCGTCGCCATGATCAGGTGGATCCCGGCCGCGCGCGCCTTCTGCGCCAGCCGCTGGATGAGGAATTCGACCTCCTTGCCGGCGGTCATCATCAGGTCGGCGAGCTCATCGACCACCACCACGATCTGCGGCAGCACCTCATAGTCCAGCTCCTCCGTCTCGTAGACGGGTTGGCCGCTGTCGGCGTCATAGCCGACCTGGACCTTGCGGCCGAGCTTGGTGCCCCGAGCCTTGGCCTCGAGCACCTTGTCGTTGAAGCTCTTGAGCGCGCGGACGCCGAGGCTCGCCATCATGCGATAGCGCTCCTCCATCTGCTCGACCGCCCATTTCAGCGCGCGGATCGCCTTGGGCGGCTCGGTCACCACCGGGGCGAGCAGATGCGGGATGCCATCGTAGATGCTGAGTTCGAGCATCTTGGGATCGATCATGATCATCCGGCACTGGTCGGGGCCCATGCGATAGAGCAGCGACAGGATCATGCAGTTGAGGCCGACCGACTTGCCCGAGCCGGTGGTGCCGGCGACGAGCAGGTGCGGCATGGGCGCGAGGTCGGCGATGACCGGATCGCCGGCGATGTTCTTGCCGAGGATCAGCGGCAGGCTCATCCCCTGGTCGGCGAAGGCCTGGCTTCCGATCAGTTCGCGCAGCGCGACGCTCTCGCGCTTCGGATTGGGCAGCTCGATGCCGATGACGCTGCGTCCGGGAATGGTTGCCACGCGCGCGCTGAGCGCCGACATGTTGCGGGCAATGTCGTCGGCCAGCTGGATGACCCGGCTCGCCTTGATGCCGCTGGCTGGTTCCAGCTCGTACATGGTGACGACCGGGCCAGGGCGGACCTCGACGATGTCGCCGCGGACGTGGAAGTCCTCCAGCACGCTCTCGAGCAGGCGGGCGTTGCGTTCCAGCCCCGCGCGGTCGACCTGATTGCGCCCGGATTCGGGCGGCGGGGTGAGCAGGTCGATCGGCGGCAAGGCGTAGCTGTCGCCGAGCGCGAGGCTCTGCTGCTGCGCGGCTGCGGCCTTGCGACCGATCTTCTTCGCCTCGGCAGGAACGATGCCGGCACTCGGCTCGCGCACCTCGACATTGGGTCGCGACTTGGGCGGTGCGGCGACGCGCGGTTCGGCGGCTTCGGCGGCGGTACGGCGCGGGGCCGGAAGACGCTCGCCGGTGCGGCGGAAGCGGTCGGCGACATAGGCCTTCTCCTCGTCGCGCAGCGCCAGCGAAAGGAGGGCCAACAGCAGCCCGCCGATGCCCAGCAACAGGATCAGCGCGATCCGGCTAGGTCCGGCGATGGCAGGCTCGGGAATGAGGCCGAGGAGCGTGTTCCATCCCGCGGCGCCACCCAGTCCGAGGACGCCGCCCCAGCCGGCCGGGAGCCCCGAAACGGACGAGTTGACCAGCAGGCCAAGTGCCATGCCAACGAGGACAGCGCCGCCGGCGGCGACCAGCAGGGCTCGCCCGAACCGACCCGACGGACGTCCGCCGAGCAGCCTGACGCCCGCCATGGCGACGACCGGCAACAGCAGGATACCGCTCAGTCCGAACAACAGAAGCAGCAGGTCGCTGGCATAGGCGCCGGGCAAGCCAAGCCAATTGGCAGCGGGTCCACCGGCCGCCGTGCTCCAGCTCGGATCGGTCCGCTCATGGGTGAGCAGGGCAACGGTCATCGCGACCGCGGCGCCGAGCAGGGCGACGCCGGCCAAGCGGATCGCGAAGGCGCGCACGGCATCGCCGAGCCGGTCCCTCCAGTCGGGCTCGAGGTCGCGCCGGTCCGCGCGGGTGCGTGCTGCTGCCGTGGCCATTGTCCTATCCCCGCCCTCGCTTCGGCATGTTCACCTATTGTGCCTGCCCATAGAGTCCATGGTCAAGGATGACGCCATGCGTCGAAGCGCCTACATGCGACTCTCATGACACAGGCGCATCGATCCTCAGCGGACGTCATCATCCTTGGCGGGGGGCTGGTCGGCCTGTCCCTCGCCGCCGCACTCGACGGCGCGGGGCTCGCGGTCACCATCGTCGACCCGGCCGATCCGGAGAGTTGGAAGGCGGCGACGTTCGATGGGCGGACGACGGCCGTCTCCTCGTCCAGCATGCGAATGCTGGAGACCACCGGCGTGCTCGAGCATCTCGCCGCGCCGGGCTGCCCCATCCACGCCATCCGCGTCGCCGACGGTCTGCAGCCAGGGGGACTGACCTTCGAGCCCGGCCGCGATGGCGAGCCCCTCGGCGTCATGCACGAGAACCGGCACCTCCGCGCCGCCCTCCTGGCGCGCGCTGAAGCAGGCGCGAACATCGACCTGCGCTGGACGTCGCAGGTGGCGAAAGTCGTGCGAGACGATTTTGCCGGCACGGTGCAGCTAACGGGCGGCGAGGAGATTCGCGCGCCCCTGATCGTCGCCGCCGAGGGCAGACGCTCGCCGAGCCGCGAGGCTGCAGGAATCCGCATGGCGCGCTGGTCCTACCTGCACACCGCCATCGTCTCGACCCTCGCCCACGATCAGCCGCACGAGCATATCGCCTACGAGATCTTCTATCCGTCGGGGCCATTCGCGCTTCTGCCGATGAACGACCTTGAGGATGGCACCCACCGGTCGGCGATCGTCTGGTCGATCAGCGACGACAGGGCGGCCGGACTGCTGGCGCTGGGCGACGCCGCCTTTGCCGCCGAGGCGCAGGCGGCGATGGGCGGGTTCCTCGGCCACATCCGGCTACTCACCCCGCGCTCCTCCTACCCGCTCGGCTTCCACCATGCGGTCCGGATCACCGACCGGCGACTCGCGCTGGCGGGCGACGCGGCCCATGCCATCCACCCGATCGCCGGCCAGGGCGTGAACCTCGGCTTCCGCGATGCGGCCGCGCTGGCGGAAGTGCTGGTCGACGGCGCTCGGCTCGGACTGGATCTCGGCGACCGGCAATTGCTCGACCGCTACCAGCGCTGGCGGGCGCTCGACGCCTTCAGCGTGGCGCTTGCGACCGACGGACTGACGCGCCTCTACGGGGTGCCCGGCAAGGCGGCGTCGGCAGTACGGCGGTTCGGCATGGGCATCGTCGACCGACTGGGCCCGCTGAAGGAAAAGCTCAACGCCGCGGCGCGGGGGAACAGCGGTGACCTGCCGCGGCTGCTGCTGGGTGAGGCGCTCTAGGCGCCTATTGCATCCGGGGGCTGAGGTCCCCGCCGCCCTGCGCCATGCGCAGGAATTGCATCAGCTGCACCAGTAGCTCGGCGCGGGAGGGAAGCGCCTCTTCCTCCAGCAGGGCCTGCTTGGCCCCCGGATCGAAGGGTGCGACCTGGGCGATGGCGTTGACCAGCATCTCGTCGTCGAGCCGTTCCACCGCGTCCCAGTCGACGGTCAGCCCCATGGCGTCACCGAGCAGCCGCGCCTCCTGCTCGACCGCGGCGCGGAGCACCGAGGCGAGCGCGTCGGAATCGCTGTCGGCATCGTCACCCGGAATGACGTCCGCCTGGCGATAGGGGGTGCCGACATCGGCTTCGGCGATCAGCCGGAACCGGGTCGTGCCCTGGAGCACGATATTGTAGCGGCCGTCGCCCAGTTCCTCGAGGCCGACGATCTCGCCGATGCAGCCGATGCGGTAGAGCTCCGGCTGGCCAAGCCCGTCGTCGGGTGCCGCCTTGGGCTGGATCATGCCGATCAGCCCGCCGCCGGCGACGGCATCCTCGATCATCTGCCGATAGCGCGGCTCGAAGATGTGGAGCGGCAGGTGGCTGCGCGGAAAGAGGATCGCTCCGCCGAGGGGGAAGAGGGGCAGGCGAAGCGGGGCGCTGCTCACGTGAACAGCAGGGCCGACAGGCGCCGGCGCTGCGCGCGCGCCCACTGGTCCTCGAGGCCCGCCGCTTCCAGCAACTGGAGGAAGCGGGTGCGGGCCGCGCCCTCGTTCCACGCGCGGTCGCGGCGGACGATCTCGAGCAGCGCGTCGGCAGCCTCGTCGCGGCGGCCCCCGGCCATCAGGGCATTGGCAAGCTCGAACCGGGCCTCATGGTCATCGGCATCGGCAGTCAGCCTTTGCTCGAAGGCGGCGGTATCGACTGGCGGCGTGGCGGCAATGTCGAGCGCGGCGCGGGCACGGGCGATGGCGGGATCGCCAGCAGCCGCATCGGGCAGAGCCTCGATCAGCGCCCTTGCTTCGTCCACCCGGCCGAGCGCGACCATCGAGCGGACCAGCCCGCCGATCACCTCGGGATGGTCGGGGTCCATGTCGGCGATCTGGCGGAAGATGTTCTCGGCCCGCCCCGCATCGCCCGAGCCAAGCACTTCCTCGCCCATCGCGATCAGCGGCGCGATTTCCGCCTCCAGCGCCTGCGCCTCGCCCTTGACCGGCAATTGCCCGAGCAGCTGGTCGAGCACGCGCTTGATCTGCCCTTCGCTGCGATACTGGGTGAGGTCGGCGACGGGCTGGCCGCCGAAGATCGCATAGACGGTCGGGATCGAGCGGATCTGGAACTGCGCCGCGATCACCTTTTCTTCGTCGACGTCGATCTTGACCAGCCTGACGCCCTTGTCGGCGTAGTCGGCCGCAACCTTCTCCAGCACGGGGCCGAGCTGCTTGCACGGCCCGCACCATTCCGCCCAGAAGTCGAGAATGACGAGATTCTCGAGGCTGGGCTGAAGCACCCGCTCCTGGAAGCTGCGAATCGCTTCCCGTTCGTCCGCGCTCATTCCGAGAGTGGCCACTTGTTCTGCTTATCCTTTCGTCGCGCTGCCGTCATATGGGCCAAGGGCACTGCCTCGCCAAGGGAAGCAACACAAGCCGAGCGAAAGGGTTGCCAGTTGCAAACACCGCCGCTAATGGACCGCCACCCCGACGGCCCCGTTGCCGTCGCTTGGCGCCAGAGCGGGCGTAGCTCAGGGGTAGAGCACAACCTTGCCAAGGTTGGGGTCGAGGGTTCGAATCCCTTCGCCCGCTCCAGCGGACCAACGGTCTGCGCCAAACTCAAGAACCGAAATCCGCACGCCGATCGAAGCGCGTGGCCGCTTGGGGCGAACGGGGGCGCAGGCCCTTCAGCCGTAGGGCCGTTGCCGATACCAGCGGGTGAGGATGTACTTGGTCCCGCGCCGGACCTTCATGCCCTGGTGGATGGTCGCCGGATTGGGCCGGCCGTCGTCGAGCAGGTTGTTCCAGGCGAGCAGCTTGCCCGCTTCTGGCTGGATGGTCTTGCCGATTGCCTTGAAGCGGGTGGCGCCGCCATCCTCGACGTCGTTCAGATAGACCATCGCGGTCCAGGTCCGCTGGCCGTTGTCCGCGCAGTGGACGTAGTAATCGGCGCCGGTCGGCTCGAACGTGTCGGTATGGGCGCGAAACTCCTGCCCCGGCGCATAGCGCTGCCCCTGAAGCGGCTCGCCAAGCCGGTCGTCCAGGCCGAGGAGGGTGCTGATCCGCAGATTGACCGCCGCGACGAGCGGTTGATTGCCATCGAGGTCGCAGGTTTCGCTGGTGCGAAAGTTCGCTTCGCCGCGGTCGTCGGCGATGGTCGACGGCCGCCGATTGGCCTCGATCATCGCGATCAGCGCGGTGCGCTCCGGCTCGCTCAGGAATGCGCGATGGATGAACAGCTCCAGCTTCGGGCTGGGCACGCGCTGCACGCCGGCGAGGCCGCGCAGCCGCAATGCCACCTCACTGGAAGGCAAGGCTCCCTCCCCGCTCCGCCTCGTGCGCGGCGATGACGCTGCGCACCACCTCGTTCATCAGCGCCATGCGGGTCGGCAGCGGGGTCGAAGTGCGCTTGATCAGCACGGCGACGGCATAGCTGCTGCCGTCAGGGGCGGTCAGGACGCCAATGTCGTTGTAACCCGCCTGCACGCCGCCGAGGATCTGCCCCGTCCCCGTCTTGTGGGCAAGGGTCCAGCCCGGCTTCAGCCCGCCGCGGAGGCGGTTCTTGCCGGTGCGGGTGTCACTCATGATGGTCAGCAGTCGCGCGGTGGCGGCGGGCGAAAGCAACTCGCCGCGCTTCAGCCGCGCGAGGGTCGACGCGATCGCGGCCGGCGAGGCGCCATCATAAGGGTCGGCGATGTAGCGCTCGAACAGGCTCCGGCGCACGCTCATCGGCAGCGCCTCGCGCGCCCGGTAGAAGGCATTTCCGATCGACAGGTCCTGGCTCCAGCTGAGGCCGGCGATGCGGGACTGGAGCGCGCGCTCGCCTTCGTAGAAACGGATTGCGCCGAGCCTGCGGTCCTCGATGAAGCGCCGCACTGCCGCGGGCCCGCCCGCCACGCGCATCAGCTTGTCGTTGGCGGTGTTGTCGGACCTGGTCAGTGCATCGATCATCAGCGTCTCGACCGTGGTCGTGTAGGTGCCGGTCTTGAGCACACGCTGGGCGATCGGCTGGTTGAACAGGGTGAGGTCGCTCCTGGTGAGCGTCACCGGGCCTGTTAGCGTCAGCCGCCCGCGGTCCACGGCGTCCATCGCAGTCAAGGCGACGAAGAACTTGCTGACGCTCTGCTGCGGGTAAAGCTCGGTCTCCTTCCAGCCGGTCCGCCAGCCACGGTCGATCGACTGGACGGCGATTCCGACCTGTCCCTTGAAGCCGCTTCCAAGCTGGTCGATCCGCCGCGCCAGCTCGGCCGGTGTGGCCGGAGCGGCGGTCCGTGTGTGGACCGATGCGGTACCCGGCGTGAGCACGGCTGCAGCGGTCAGCGCGACCGCGCACAGCCTGGTCCAATGCGACGTCATGGCGTCTCGCCTCCCCTCGGCAAGCTCGTCACGCGCGGACGCGCCGCGCCTTGGCCACTGATTCGCAAAGTGGAGTCGTCGATGCAAGCCTCTAGCGGGCGAGCAGGGCCGCGCCTTCGATCTCGTCGAGCGCACGATGCGCGGCGATATAGGCGCGGGCATTCGCCACCCATTGCGGTGCACCCGAGATGCCGGGCAACCGCATCGCCTCCGCCAGCGCCTGGTCGACCTGTCCGGACGACAGCCGAGCGGAGGCGCGCTCGTAGGTGGCGACGGGACGCTGGCTCGGCTGGTCGGCACGACGGATGCTGACGAGACTGCCCATCTCGCGGCGAACATTCTCCCACAGGCTTGCGCTCTCGGGCGCGGCCTTGAGGCGCGGCTCGAGCGTGTCGAAGTCGGCGATCAGCTGATCCAGCCGGACCGGCCTGCGCGACGCGGTGACGATGGTCGCCACGGCGCGGGCATGGCTCGGCCCGAAGCGCTCGCTGAGCAATGGCTCGAGATAGCCGAGCGCGACTCCACGATCGATCGCACGACGGGCAGCGAAGGCGACCAGCAGGGCATCCGCGCGCCCGGCCGATCCTTCGGCCCGCGCGGTGGCAGTCTCGACCCGAGCAAGCCGTGCTTCGAGGGTGGCGACACGGGCCTCGGCTTGGGGGGTCGGCTCGATCGCCGGGACGGCGGGGCTACCGGGCGCCGGAAGGGTCGCGACCGCAAGCGGCTGGTCGGCTGGCTGCGCCGCAACGGGTTGCGCGAAACCGACGAGACGGGCCGCCTCGGGAAAGCGCGACAGCGCCCAGATGGCGACGGCGCCGCCCACCAGGACGAGCAGGAGGGCAAGGAGCAGGACCGTACCGAAGCTGGCCCGGCGGCTTGAGACAGCACTGGTCATCGGTTGCCTTCCTCGCACAGCTTGGCGGCGAGGGAAAGCAAGGCCGGATCGCTCGGGCTTGCGGCCGCTTCGCAGACGGCCCAGCCGTCGCCGCAGGCGGAGGCCGCGGCCGGGCTGATGGCAGCGATCAGGATGCGGTCCTTGCCATCATCCAGCGACGCGATGCGTCGGCCGGCGGCGGGCGAGTGGACGAGGATGACGCTGCCCGCCAGCGCCTCGGGCGAGGGCAGCGGAAGCGGCTCGGCACGGTAGACGGTGACCGCCGTGACCCGCTGCGGGGGAGACGCCAGCTCGATCCGCTCCTCGCCGGCGAGATGAAGCAGTGCGAGATCCGCAGGAAGGGTTTCGAGCAGTGCCTCGACGCCCCCGGTGCCGACACTGGCGACCGTCAGCCCCGCTTCCCGCGCAGCGCTCGCGGTGGCTTCTCCGACGGCATGGACCGGCAGGTCGGGCAGGCGTCCGGCAAGGCGGACGGCATTGGCGCTGGTCAGCAGCAAGGCGCCGAACCGACTTTCCGGCATCGTCCAGGCGACCGGCGCCGTGGCAAAGGCGGGGCTGACCCGCACTTCGAGGCCCAAGGCAGCCGCGCGGGCCGCGGTGGCGCTTGCGCCGGGCTCGGGGCGAAGGATGACGAGCGGTCTCACGCCGCCGCGAACAGCATCCGCACGTTGGCCGGCGCGCGCCCGAGCAGTTCGGCGGCGAGCGCCAGGCCGGCCTCCTCCTCCTCGCCCTCGGCGGCGTGAAGTTCGCCCCGCACATGTTCGGAGCCGTCGCTGCTGAGCAGTTCGGCCCGCAGCCACAGCCGGCCGTCCCCCTCGACGATGCCGAGCGCCGCGACGGGCGAGTGGCAGGAGCCGCCTACGCCGCGCGCGAAGGATCGCTCGGCGGTGACGGCACGGCGGGTCGGCTTGTGATCGATGGCGTCGAGCAGCGCGCGGGTCGCGGCATCGTCCTTGCGGCATTCGATGGCGATCGCCGCCTGTCCGGGCGCGGGAAGGAAGTCGGCGACGTCGATGGCGCTGCCCTCGTCGATGCCGAGGCGATCAAGGCCGGCAGCCGCAAGGAAGGTCGCCTCATAATCGCCCGTCACGACGCGCTGCAGCCGGGTGGCGACATTGCCGCGCATGATCGAAATGGAAAGGTCCGGCCGGCGGCGAAGCAATTGCGCGGTCCGACGGGGAGACGAGGTGCCGACCTTCGCGCCCTGGCTCAGCGCCTCGACCGACGGCGCGCCGATCAGCCTGTCGCGCACGTCGGCGCGCGGCAGGAAGGCGGCGATGCAGAGGCTGTCGGGCCGCTCGCTCTCGACGTCCTTGCAGCTATGGACCGAAGCCTGGGTGCCGCCGCCGAGCAGCACCTGGTCCAGTTCCTTGGTCCACAGGGCCTTGCCGCCGATCTCCGCCAGCGCCCGGTCCTGCACCTTGTCACCGGTGGTACGCACCTCGAACAGGGAAACGCTGCCGGGATCCCAGCCATGCGCTTTCTCGAGCTTGGCCGCGGTGGCGCGGGCCTGGGCGAGGGCAAGCGGCGAGGCGCGGGTTCCGAGGGTAAGGCGCGGGTTCATCGGCACCCCTCTTGCCAGAGCGCCCAGTAACCGCAAAGGCCCGGCTCCAAGATGGCGCTCATCCTCGGCCTTGAATCCTCCTGCGACGACAGTGCGGCCGCCCTGGTCACCAGCGACCGGCGGATCGTCGCGCAGCGCGTGATCGGGCAGAACCAGGCCCATGCCCCGTTCGGCGGCGTGGTGCCGGAGATCGCCGCCCGCGCCCATGTCGAGGTGCTGCCCGGACTGGTGCGGGAGGTACTGGACGAGGCCGGGATCGGGCCGGGCGACGTCGATGCCATTGCGGCGACCGCCGGGCCGGGGCTGATCGGCGGCGTGATGGTCGGGCTGCTCACCGCCAAGGCACTGGCGCTCGCAACGGCCAGGCCGCTGATCGCAGTCAACCATCTGGAAGGCCACGCCCTGTCTCCGCGGCTGGTCGATCCGGACCTCGGCTTTCCCTATTTGCTGCTGCTGGCGAGCGGCGGCCATTGCCAATTGCTCGAGGTGAGGGGCGTCGGCGACTATCGCCGGCTCGCCACCACCATCGACGATGCGGCGGGCGAAGCGTTCGACAAGGCGGCGAAGCTGCTCGGGCTTCCCTATCCGGGGGGGCCTGCGATCGAATTGCTGGCGCGGGAAGGCGACCCCAGGGCCGTGCCGCTACCGCGTCCGCTGGTCGGCAGCGGCGAGCCGCATTTCTCCTTCGCCGGCCTCAAGAGCGCGGTGCAGCGCGCAGTCGTGGCGGGCGAGCATCGGCCCGCCGACATCGCCGCCAGCTTCCAGCAGGCGGTGGTCGACTGTTTCGTCGATCGTACGCGGCTTGCCCTGCGCCGGACCGACGCGCCGGCTTTGGTGGTGGCGGGCGGGGTCGCGGCCAATGCCTCGGTCCGTTCGGCCCTGCAGCAGCTGGCGGCGGCGGAAGGCCGCGCTTTCTCGGTTCCGCCCGGCTGGCTGTGCACCGACAATGCCGCCATGATCGCCTGGGCCGGGGCCGAACGGTTCGCGGCCGGGCTGGTCGACGGGCTCGACGCACCGGCACGGGCGCGCTGGCCGCTCGACGAGGGCGCCGAGGCGGTCCGGGGGGCAGGAGTGAAGGCATGAAAATAGGGGTGATCGGCGGCGGCGCCTGGGGAACCGCGCTGGCGCAGGTGGCGGCGCAGGGCGGCGAGACCATGCTCTGGTCGCGCGAGCCGGAGGTGGCGGAAAGCATCGCCTCGGCCAGAGAGAATAAGCTGTTCCTGCCCGGCGTGCCCTTGTCGAATCGGATCGTTCCGACCACCGACCTTGCCGATCTCGCCAGCTGCGACGCCTGGCTCGCGGTGACGCCAGCGCAGCACATGCGCCGCGTCCTGCAGGCCGCGCCGCCCTGCCCGGGTGCGCTGATCCTCTGTTCCAAGGGCATCGAGGAAGCGACCGGCCAGCTCCTCCACCAGGTCGCGCGCGAGGCCTGCCCGGACACGTCCGTGATGGTGCTGTCCGGCCCCACGTTCGCCCATGAGGTGGCGGCCGGGCTGCCGACCGCGCTGACCCTGGCCGCCGAAGTGGAAGCCGAGGCCGAGGTCGTCCGCAGCCGAATCGCCCGCCCCGCCTTCCGCATCTACCTCAGCGACGACGTCGCCGGGGCGGAGGTTGGCGGCGCGGTCAAGAACGTGCTCGCCATCGCCTGCGGCGTCGTCGAGGGACGCGGCCTCGGGCAGAACGCCCGCGCGGCGCTGATCGCCCGGGGCTTTGCCGAGATGACCCGCTTCGGCCTGGCCCGCGGCGCCCGGGCGGAGACGCTCGCCGGCCTGTCGGGCCTTGGCGATCTCGTCCTCACCTGCTCCTCGACCAGCTCGCGGAACTTCTCGCTCGGCAAGGGGCTGGGTCAGGGCCGGCCCGCCGCCGAACTGCTGGCCGATCGCCGCACCGTTGCCGAAGGCGCCTTCACCGCGCCGGTACTGCGCCGGCTGGCGGAGGAGGAAGGAATCGAGATGCCGATCGTGGCCGCCGTCGACGATTTGCTTGCTGGACGCGCCGACGTCGACGCGGTGCTGGAACGGCTGCTCAGTCGTCCGCTACGGCCGGAAAGGGCCTAGAAATCCCAGGCGATGCCCTTCTTTTCCCAGTCGCCGTATCGGGTGGGCTCGAGGCGTGGCTTGTCGCCGGAGGGCGGCGGCGCGGGGCTCGCCTCCTCGGGCTTGGGCACCGGCGGCGACTTGCTGAGATAGGCGGGCGGCTGATGATTGGCTGGACGCGGCATGCAAAAGGAGATGGGCGTTGAGGCGGCCACAGCCAAGAGGGCCCGAAAGCCGTGAACCGCAGGCCGGGCTGGAGCCGCGCCGCGCCGCGCTTCGCATCCTCGACCGGGTGGTGCGCAGCGGGCAGACGATGGAATCGGCGGCGCAGGGTGGGTCCAAGCTGGAGCCGGGTGACCAGGCGCTGGCCCTGGCGATCGCCGGCGAGACGCTCCGGCGCCTGCCCCTGCTCGACCGGCTGATCGACGGCGCCACCCGCCAGATCCTCCCCGACGATGCCAAGGCGCGGATGGTCCTCCGCCTTGCGCTCGCCCAGCGGATTGCCCTCAACGTGCCCGACCATGCCCTGGTCGCCACCGCGTTGCCGCTGGTCGACGGCGGGCCGCGCCGGCTGGTGCATGGCGTGCTTGGCACCCTGCTTCGCGGCGCTCTTCCGGGGGCGGACGAGGGCGCCCTGCCCGACGCCGTGGCGGCGCGCTGGTCGGCCGCCTGGGGCGACGAGGCGGTGGAGGCGGCGACCAGGGCCATCATCCGCCGACCGCCGCTCGACCTCAGCTTCCGCTCTCACGACGAAGCCCTCGCTTTTGCCGAGGCCGAAGGTGGCACCAGCCTTGCCGAGCGGCACGTCCGCCTTTCCGACAGCCGTCCGGTGACCGGCCTGCCCGGCTTCGCCGAGGGGCGCTGGTGGGTGCAGGACCTGTCCTCGACCCTCCCGGCGCGCATGATTCCGGCTGAGGCAAGGAATGTGCTCGACGCCTGCGCCGCACCCGGAGGCAAGACCCTCCAGCTCGCCGCGGTGGGACACTCGGTCGCCGCCCTCGACCGGTCGGAGAGTCGTCTGGCGCGACTTCGGGCCAATCTCACCCGCACGGGCCTTGCCGCAGAGATCGTGACTGAGGACGTCCTCGCCTACCTTCCGGCCGAGCCGTTCGATGCGGTCCTGCTCGATGCGCCCTGCTCGGCCACCGGCACCTTCCGCCGCCACCCGGAAGTGCTGCTCCGCGCGTCGGACCGGATCATCGCCGAAAGCGCCGAACTGCAGTCCCGACTGCTCGCCGCCGCCGCCAGATGGGTGAAGCCCGGCGGCTCGCTGATCTACGCCGTCTGCAGCCTCGAACCGCAGGAAGGGGAGGAGCGGATCGCCGCCTTTCTCGCCGCCCGGACTGGCTTCACCCTTGCCGAGCAGCGCCGGGTCCTACCGGGCGAGCTGGAGGAGCAGGGCGGAATGGACGGCTTCTTCACGGCGCGCCTTGTCGCCGGGGGCTAAGCCCGTCTAATCGGTCGCATGGCCCAACCGATCATCGCGCCCTCCATCCTGTCCGCCGATTTTGCCCGCCTGGGCGAGGAAGTGCGGGCGATCGACGCGGCCGGCGCCGACTGGATCCACATCGACGTCATGGACGGCCATTTCGTGCCCAATCTCACGATCGGGCCGATGGTGGTGAAGGCGCTCCGTCCGCACAGCGCCAAGCCGTTCGACGTCCACCTGATGATCTCGCCGGTCGATCCGATGCTCGACGCCTTCGCGGAAGCCGGCGCGGACATCATCACCGTCCACCCGGAGGCCGGCCCCCACCTCCACCGCACCATCCAGCGGGTGAAGGGGCTCGGCAAGAAGGCAGGCGTCTCCCTGAACCCGGCGACCCCGGCCAAGATGCTCGACTATGTGCTGGAAGAGCTCGACCTCGTCCTGGTGATGAGCGTCAATCCGGGCTTCGGCGGGCAGAAGTTCATCTCCTCGCAGCTGAAGAAGATCGAGGCGATCGCCAAGCGGATCGCCAAGGAAGGCCTGGACTGCGTGCTCGAGGTCGACGGCGGGGTCGACGCGGAAACAGCGCGCGCCTGCGTCGATGCCGGCGCAACGGCGCTGGTCGCGGGCACAGCGGCCTTCCGCGGCGGGCCCGACGCCTATGCCGCCAACATCGCGGCGCTGAAGGGCAGCGCATGAGCGACAATGGCGCGCTTGCCCGGCTCGCGACCCTTCCGCTGCTCCAGCGGCTGGTCGCGCGCGGCAAGCCGCCGCTGCGTCTCGTCGGCGTGGCCCGCGATCATGTCACCGGCACCAAAGCCCGTGGGGCGCAACTGCTTGCCCGGCGCTTCCTGGCCGGGGGCGAGGCGGTCGACCTTGCGGAGTTCGACTGGACCAAGGTCGATCCGGCCAGCCCGCTCGGCGCCGAGCTCCATGGCTTCTCCTGGCTGCGCGACCTCGCCGCCGCCGCCACCCGCGAGCGCGGCGCGGCGATCGCCGAGGATCTGGTCGGCCGCTGGCTGATCGCTCACGGCGAGAAGGTCGACGCGGCCTGGGCGCCGGCCCTGCTCGGCGAGCGGCTGCTCTTCTGGCTGGCCTATGCGCCCTACATCCTGTCGCGGCGCGACCCGGCCTATCGCTCGGCCCTGCTCAACACCATGGCGCGGGGCGCGCGGCACCTCAGCGCCCATGCCGACGAAGCGCCGCCGGGCCTGCCGCGAATCACCGCCTGGGCCGGCCTCACTGCCGCCTGCCTGTTGCTGTCCTCGGGCACCGGCCGGCTCGCGAAGGCCGAGGGCGGTCTGTCCCGCGCCCTCGCCAGCGCCCAGTTCGACGATGGCGGCCTGATGAGCCGTTCGCCCGCCGACCAGGCCGCCCTGGTCGACCGGCTCGGCCTCCTCCGCGCCGCCTATGCCGCCGCCCGGCAGGAATATCCGCAAGGCTTCGAGGATGGTGGCGCGGTCGCGCTGGCGGCGCTTCATGGCGTCACCATGGGCGACGGGTCGCTGTCGAGCTGGCAGGGCGGCAACGAAGGGAGCCGCGCCGGGCTGGCCGCACTGGTGGAAGGCTGCGGCTTCCGCGCCCGCCCGCTGCGCATTCCGCGCGGCTGGGGCTACCACCGGCTGAGCGCGCTCGGTACCGTGCTGGTGATCGACGCCGCGCCCCCGCCCGCCCGCAAGCTCACCAAGGCCGCTTCCGCTTCCACGCTCGCCATCGAGATCAGCGACGGGCAGCAGAAGCTGGTGGTCAACTGCGGCGGCCCCGGTCCGCATGTCGCCAGCCTGCCCCAGGGCCTCGCCGCCGCGCTGCGCACCACCGCCGCCCATTCGACCCTAACGCTGTCCGACACCAACAGCAGCGCCATCCTGCCCGACGGCTCGCTCGGCCGCGGAGTCGAGGAAGTGTCGGTCAGCCGCAGCGAGGACAATGACGCAAGCCGGATCGAATGCGGACACGACGGCTATGTCCGTGCCTTCGGCCTGGTCCACAGCCGCGCGCTCAGCCTCGGCAACGACGGCAAGGAAGTGCGCGGGCTCGATCGCCTCGCGCCGCGCGGCCGCAAGAAGATCCGCGAGGACGTGCCCTTCGCCATCCGCTTCCACCTCGCTGCCGGAGTCGAGGCGGTGCCGACGGCCGACGGGCTCGGTGCGCTGATCCGCTCGCCCGGTGCCCCGCCCTGGACCTTCCGCTGCCGCGGCGCGCAGCTCGGGCTGGAGGAAAGCGTGGTGGTCGACGGCGCGGGCGCCCTCCGCTCCACCCTCCAGCTGGTGCTTGTCGGCGAGGTGTCGCACCTCGGCGGCGAAGTCGGCTGGCAGTTCCGCCGATCGAGCTGATCGCCGCTCCCCCGGGCGGGGTGACGAAGGGCGGCTGGTTCATTAAAGGGCCGCCATGACCGACCTCGTCCCCGTCCGCCGCGCCCTCATCTCCCTGTCGGACAAATCCGGCCTCGAGGAACTCGCGGCCGGCCTCGTGCGGCACGGCGTTGAGCTGGTTTCGACCGGCGGTACGGCAGCAAAGCTCCGCGACTTCGGTCATCGGGTGAAGGACGTCAGCGACCTGACCGGCTTTCCCGAGATGATGGATGGGCGGGTCAAGACGCTGCACCCCAAGGTTCATGGCGGCCTCCTCGCCGTGCGCGACGAGGCGTCGCATGCCGATGCCGCGGCGGAGCATGGGATCGGCTTCATCGACCTTCTGGTCGTCAACCTCTACCCGTTCGAGAAGACGGTCGCCGGCGGCGCGGACCGTGACACGGTGATCGAGAATATCGACATCGGTGGACCCTCGATGGTCCGCTCCTCGGCCAAGAACCACCGCTACGTCGCCTGCGTCACCGATCCGGGCGATTATCCGGCGCTGCTGGCCGAGCTGCACGAACACGGCGGCATGACGTCACTCGGCCTTCGCAAGCGGCTCGCGGCCAAGGCGTTCGCCCGCACCGCCGCCTATGACAGCGCCATCGCCTCCTGGTTCGCGTTCGCCGACCAGGGCGAAGCGATGCCGGCGACGCTGCCGCTGGCGCTGACCAAGGCGTCCGAGCTCCGCTACGGCGAGAATCCGCACCAGTCGGCGGCGCTCTACCTGCCACAGGCGAGCGGCACAGCCGGGATCGCCGGTGCGCGGCAGGTGCAGGGCAAGGAGCTCAGCTACAACAACCTCAACGATGCCGACGCCGCGCTTGAGCTCGTCTCCGAGTTCCGCGGTGGGCAGCCCGCCTGCGTCATCGTCAAGCATGCCAATCCGTGCGGCGTGGCCGAGGGAACGACGCTGGAGCAGGCCTATACGGCGGCCTTCCAGTGCGATTCCGTGTCGGCCTTCGGCGGGATCGTCGCGGTCAATCGGCCGCTGGACGGCGCGACGGCGCGGGCGATCACCGACATCTTCACCGAGGTGGTGATCGCGCCCGACGCCGACAGTGAGGCGCTGGCGGTGTTCGCGGCGAAGAAGAGCCTCCGCCTGCTGCTGACCGGCGACTTGCCCGATCCGCGCCGGCCCGGCCTCATGCTCAAGAGTATCGCTGGCGGCATGCTGGTGCAGAGCCGTGACAATGGCGTGATTATTCCCTCGGACCTCAAGGTCGTGACCCGTCGCCAGCCGACCGCACAGGAAGTTTCCGACTGCCGCTTTGCCTGGACCGTCGCCAAGCACGTCAAATCGAATGCCATCGTCTACGCCAAGGACGGCGTCTCGGCAGGCATCGGCGCGGGGCAGATGAACCGGCGCGATTCGGCGCGGATCGCAGCGGCCAAGGCGCGCGAGGCGGCGGAGACCTTCGGCTGGGCGCAGCCGCGGACGGCCGGCTCGGCGGTGGCGAGCGACGCCTTCTTCCCCTTCGCCGACGGTCTGCTCGCGGCGGTGGAGGCCGGTGCGACGGCGGTGATCCAGCCCGGCGGCTCCATGCGTGACGCCGAGGTCATCGCTGCCGCCGACGAGGCGGGTCTGGCCATGCTGTTCACGGGGATGCGCCACTTCCGGCACTAGGGCCCGTCAGCGCGCCGCATTCCCCGTCGTGCCCGGCGCCGGCAGGTCGACGTTGATGTCCTTCTTCTTCATCTTGAACAGCAGCCGGTCCTCGGGACCGAATCCCTTCTTCCAGATGACGAAGCCGAAGGACGCGAGGATCAGCGGGATGCCGATGCTGAGCTCGATCCATTCGGGCGCGAGGATGGCGAGCTGCCCGGCAACCACCGCCGCGCCGGCCGCCCACAGCAGTGGCCAGCGCCAGCCGCTGACCGGCGCTCCGAGCAGGCGGCTCGCAAGCCGCGCCTTGGTGACGGCGGCGAAGGCGAGCGCCAGGCACAAGGCCACCGCCGGTGCCGTCGCCTGCCATTCGGGCGGCCAGTCCAGGCGGCGGAAGATGAGGATCAGGGCGACCGTCAGCACCGCTTGAAGCGCCAGCATGGCCAGGCTCAGCATCATGTTGCGGTGGCGCGCGATGTAGATGAGCGCTGCCTCGCTGGTGGTGGCCGTCGCCGCGATCACCTCGGCGCCGAGCAGGAAGACGAGCGCGGCGGTGCCGGCGACGAAGGCGGGTCCGACCAGGCCCATCACGCCCTCGCCCGGAATGCCGAGCGAGAGGGCAACGGCGGCCTGCGCCGCGATCACCCAGAAGCCGACCTGCCGGATCTGCCGCGCGACCCCGACCCGGTCCCCCTCCTCCAGGCTCCGGCTGATCACCGGCCCGAGGATGGGATCGAAGCTGGTCTTGAGCTTGCTCGGCAGCGAGGCGACGTTCTGCGCGACATAATAGATGCCGACCAGCGCCGGCGTCGCGAACAGGCCGAGGATGGCGAGGTCGATTCGCCGGCTCGCCCATTCGACCGTGTCCGCGGCCGCGATCGGCATGTAGCGCCGCGCGAGCTGCCAGCTTTCGGTCGGCTGGGGCCGCCAGCCTTCGGCCTTGCCGTAGGTGCGCAGGAACGGAATGGCCGAGGCAACGAGGGCCGCGATCATCGACAGCGCGTAGGCGAAGATCAGGCCGTCGCGCTTCGAGACGAAGGCGAACACCAGGGCCGCAATGCTGATCGTCCATGGCTCGACGATTGCCCGGGCCCGGACCGTCGCGCCGACATCGTGGCGATAGGCCAGCGCGGCCAGCATCACGTCGCTCCACGCCAGCGCTAGGACGGCGACCGGAAGAAGCCATTCGAGCCCGTAGATCGTGGAGTTGGGGAACATCGCCTGGGGGAAGGCGAACAGCAGGGCCATCCCGACCACGCTGGCCATGAAGGCGACCAGCAATGCGTCCCAGGTCACGCAGACATGCGGCTTGTCGGTCTTGCTCAATTGCTCGGCGAGCCCGCGCTTGAGGCCAAGAGTGGCGATCTGCGCCACGAACTCGACCACCAGCACGGCATAGGCGAAGCGGCCCAGCGCCTCGGCGCCGTACATGCGCCCGGCGATGAACAGGAAGGGCAGGCGTGCGGCCAGCCGGAGGAGGAAGCCGAAGAAGTTGATCCGCCCGCCGCGGGCGAGGGCCGCAAGGTCGTTGCGGCCGGCTTCGGCGCTTTCCGCGCTCAATGCGCGACGCCCCAGTTGGCGCCCCAGCCCACTTCCACGCTCAGCGGTACGGTCAGCGTAACGACTGGTTCGGCGGCCGACGCCATGACGTCACGAATCACCGCCGCGGCGCGTTCTTCGTCGCCCTGCGGCACTTCGAACACCAGTTCGTCGTGGACCTGCAGCAGCATCCGCGTGCGGGTCAGGCCAGCCGCCGCCAGCGCCGCGGGCATCTTCACCATGGCGCGCTTGATGATGTCGGCGCTGGTGCCCTGAATCGGCGCGTTGATCGCGGCACGCTCGGCCGACTGGCGGAGGTTCATGACGCCCGACCGGATGTTCGGGAAATGCGTCTTGCGACCGAACAGCGTCTCGCTGAAGCCGCATTCGCGGACTTGGCTGAGGGTGGTCGAGATATAGTCCTTGATGCCGGGGAAGCGCTCGAAATAGCGATCGATCATCGCCTTCGCCTCGTCCCGGCCGATGCCCATCCGCCCGGCCAGGCCGAAGGCGGAGATGCCGTAGAGGATGGCGAAGTTGATCGTCTTGGCCTTGTTGCGGCTGTCCTTGCCGTCGTCGCCGAACACTTCGCGCGCGGTGATGGTGTGGATGTCGTCGCCGCGGGCGAAGGCCTCCTTGAGCTGCGGAACGTCGGCGAAATGGGCGGCGAGCCGAAGCTCGATCTGGCCGTAGTCAGCGCTGAGCAAGCTGAAGCCTTCCTCAGCGATGAAGGCGTTGCGGATCCGCGCGCCGATCTCGGTCCTGATCGGGATGTTCTGGAGATTGGGGTCGTTGGAGCTGAGTCGCCCCGTCTGCGCCGCCGCCAGCGCATAACGGGTGTGGACCCGGTTGCTCCTAGGGTCGATCTGCGCCTGCAGCGCATCGGTATAGGTGACTCGAAGCTTGGTCAGCAGCCGCCAGTCGAGCACCAGCCGCGCGACCTCGACGCCCTCGGCCTCCAGCCGCTCGAGCTCGCTCTGGTCGGTCGAATAGGCGCCTGACTTGCCCTTGCGCCCGCCCTTGAGCCCGAGCCGGTCGTAGAGCACGCCGCCGAGCTGCTGCGGCGATCCGATGGTGAAGGGGCCGCCGGCCGCCTCGTAGATCTTCTCCTCCAGCCGCGCAGTCTCGGTCGCGAAGGTTTCGGACAGTTCGGCGAGATAGGCGCGGTCGACCTTGATGCCGTCGCGCTCCATGGCGCCGACCACCGGCACCAGCGGCAGGTCGACGAGGCGATAGACGCGCGTCGCATGCTCGGCCGCGAGCCGGTGCTCCAGCCGGTGCCACAGCCGCCACACCATGTCGGCATTCTCGGCAGCATATTCGGTGGCGGCAGCGATGGCCGCGTCGCCGAAGCGAATCGCCTTCTGCCCGGTGCCGCACACCGCCTTGAGCGGCAGGCACTCATGTTCGAAATGGCGCTTCACCAATTCGTCGAGGCCGTGGCCGAAGCGCCCGCTGTCGAGCGCAAAGCTGGCCAGCATGACGTCCTCGGCCGCCGCGACCCGGATGCCCTGGTCGGACAGGAGCTTCAGCGGCTCCTTGAGATTGTGGCCGATCTTGAGGACGCTATCGTCCTCCAGCAGCGGCTTCAGCAGCGCCAGTCCCTCGGCGAGCCGGAGCTGCGCCGGCCCCTCGCTCAGCAGGTCGCCGCCGCCATGACCAAGCGGGACGTAGGCCGCACGGCCGGGAGCCAGCGCAAGGCTCACGCCCGCCAGTCCCTCGGACAGGCCATGGCCGCCGTCGCCTTGAAGGTCGATCGCGACCCGGCCCTGCGTCCGCGCCTCGGCGATCCACTGCGCCAGCGTCCCGGCATCGGCGATGGTGACATAGGCGCCGCGATCGACGCTGATCGGCTCCGGATCGCCTGGTCCAGCCGGAATCGGTGCCAGCGCGGGCCGCTCGCCCTCGGACGGCCGGGCGCCCTGCCCGACCATCCGGTTGAGCAGGGTCTTCCAGCCCTGGTCCAGGAGGAACTCGCGCAGCGGCTCCTCCGGAATGTTCTTCATCTCCAGCGCGTCGAGCGGCTCGGGCAGGTTCATTTCGCACACCAGCCGCACCAGCTCGCGGCTGAGGCGGGCATTGTCGGCATGCTCGATGAGATTCTGCCTGAGCTTCGGCTTCTTGATGTCCGGCGCGGCGGCCAGCACCGCTTCCAGGCTGCCATGTTCCTGGATGAGCTGGCTGGCGGTCTTCGGCCCGATGCCCGGAACGCCCGGCACGTTGTCGACGCTGTCGCCCATCAGCGCGAGCACGTCGCCGAGTTGTTCGGGCGGAACACCAAATTTCTCAATCACATAGGAGCGGTCGATTTTTCGGTCGTTCATCGTATCGAGCATGTCGATCGATTTGTCGTCGTCGATCAGCTGCATCAGGTCCTTGTCGGAGCTGACGACGGTCACCTTCCAGCCGCGCTTGGCCGCTTCGGTGACGTAGCAGGCGATGATGTCGTCGGCTTCCAGCCCCGCTTCCTCGATGCAGGGAATGGAAAAGGCGCGGGTGGCGACGCGGATCAGCGGCAGCTGGGGGACCAGGTCCTCGGGCGTCGGCGGCCGGTGCGCCTTGTACTGGTCGTACATCTCGTTGCGGAACGAGGAGGAGCCCTTGTCGAGGATCACCGCCAGGTGGGTCGGACCATCGGCGCGGCTCAGCCCTTCCGCCAGCTTCCACAGCATCGCCGTATAGCCGTAGACCGCCCCCACGTTCATGCCGTGGCGGTTGGTCAGCGGCGGCAGCCGGTGGTAGGCGCGAAAGATGTAGCTGGACCCGTCGACGAGGTAGAGATGGGGCTGGGCATCAGACATGAAGCGGCGGCTTTAGCATGTTCGGCGGGTCTGGGAACGCTTGGCCTTTGCCGAAAACCCCGATTGATCCAGGTCAATGGCTGACGTTCCGACCTGCCTTACTCCTTCGCCCACAAGCCAAGGAGAATCATCATGTCGGACCGTTTCGACAAGGAGCTGCTGACGGCGCGGGGCGAGGTTGTCGCTGCACCGGAAGTGCTCGCAAAAGAGGCCGCCAGCGGTTGCGAGGACCGCAATTTCGGTCTTCCGCCAGTCATCCTGCTCGGCTCGTTCGGCCTCTTCCTTGCCTATCTGGCGGTGATGTGGGTGGGCTTTGCCGCGGACGGGCTGGTGCTGCCGATGGCCGTCAACTTCATCTTCGTCGCCGCCTTCGCCTACGTGCCGGCCAAGTGGGCGACGATGAAGCCCGACCACAAGGACAAGGCGATCCCCATGGCCCGCTTCCGCGCCGCCGGGATCGACACGCTGACCGGCCGCACCTCGGCGCGCGAGGCGACGACGCTCGTCCTGCTGCTTCCCGCCTGCACCCTGTTCTGGGGCATCGCCATGACCACCATCGCGGCGCTGGTCTGACCTCCCTGGCTTGAACGGCAGGCCAGATCCCCAGACGCGCGGCTCCGGAATCAACCCCGGGGCCGCGCTTTTCCTTGGCTCGCGGGGTGAGCGGGACTAGGCTCCGCCGCATGGCCGAGAAGTTCGCCCGACATAAGCAGCCCTGGACTCCGGACGAGAATGCCAAGCTGACCACGCTTGCCGCCAAGGGCATGGGGTTGAAGGCGATCGCCAAGGCGCTCACCCGCTCGGAAGAAAGCACGCAGGCGCAGGCCAAGGTGCTCAAGATCAAGATCGCCAAGATGCGCTGACCGGCCGTTCGTCGGTCTTTCCGGGCGTCTTTCGAAGCAGGCGCGACCGCAAGACCGGCCCAAGCTTCCCGTTCAGCGCCTTCGGAATGCTTGGACGGCTCGCCCGAGGCGTGGCGCGGCGGCAACGGTTGCGGCCTGTTCGCGGCGGAGCGCCCAATCGAGCAACGCGTCGAATCCCGAATCGTTGAGGCCGGGTCGTCGCCCGGTCCAGCTCGATGGGGGGCAGGCCGGCGGGCGACGGGTGAGGCGGCGAACATGAACAAGTTGATGGGAATGGCGGCCGGAGTGGCGTTGGTCGTGACGGCGCTGGGCGGAACGGCACAGCCGGCGGCGGCGCAGGAAGCTCCCGCCCCGGATCCCCGGATCCTCTGCCCATGGATGGTCAGCCAGGGCTACTTCCGCAATCACGGGGACTGCATGCATGGCTTCCGCGTCGGCGGCGCGGCCTATTGTCATACCTTGCAGCAGAACGTGCTGGAACTGCTCGGCTATCGCAGCCGCGGCGAATGCGTCGCCGCTGCCCGCCAGGCGGAACGCAATTAGGGCACCAGCACCGTATCGCGCGCCCGTGCGGCAGTCTTCGGCCAGTCGCGATTGAAGTGGAGGCCGCGGCTTTCCCGCCGGGCCAGCGCCGAACGGATGATGAGGTCGGCGACCTCGACGAGGTTGCGCAGCTCGATCAGGTCGGGTGTCACCCGGAAGTGGGCGTAATAATCGGTCACCTCCTGGCGCAGCATGTCGATCCGGCGCTTGGCCCGCTCCAGCCGCTTGGTGGTGCGGACGATGCCGACATAGTTCCACATGAAACGGCGGATCTCGCCCCAGGTCTGGGCGATGACCACCTCCTCGTCACTGTCGGTAACCCGGCTCTCGTCCCACTCGCGTACCCGGGCGACGGGCGGCAGCTCGTCCCACCGCCGCAGGATGTCGCCGGCGGCCGCCTCGCCGAACACGAGGCATTCGAGCAGCGAGTTGGACGCGAGGCGGTTGGCGCCGTGGAGCCCGCTTTCCGTCACCTCGCCGGCGGCATAGAGCCCGGGCGCGTCGGTCCGTCCGGCAAGGTCCACCACCACACCGCCGCAGGTGTAGTGCTGGGCGGGCACCACCGGGATCGGCCCCTCGGTCATGTCGATGCCGAGGCCGATCAGCTTCTCGTAGATGTTCGGGAAGTGCGCGCGGACGAACTCGGGATCGCGGTGCGAGATGTCGAGGTGGACAAAATCGAGGCCGTCGCGCTTGATCTCATTGTCGATCGCCCGCGCCACCACGTCGCGCGGGGCAAGCTCGCCGCGCTCGTCATAGTCGGGCATGAAGCGGTGGCCGGTGAGCGGATGCTTGAGGATGCCGCCCTCGCCGCGCACCGCCTCGGTGATCAGGAAGTTCTTGGTCTCGAGATGGTAAAGGCAGGTCGGGTGGAACTGCATCATCTCCATGTTGGAGACCCGGCAGCCCGCGCGCCACGCCATGGCGATGCCGTCGCCGGTCGCGCCACGCGGCGCGGTCGAATAGAGATAGACCCGGCCCGCCCCGCCGGTGGCGAGGATGGTCGCACGGGCGGTCAGCGTCTCCACCTTCCGGCTCTCGCGGTTGTAGGCGTAGAGGCCGTGGACGCTTCCGGCTGTCGAGAAGCGCTCCTCATGACGCCCGGTGATGAGGTCGACCGCGACCATGTCGGGCAGCAGCACGATGTTGGGATTGGCGGCGGCGGCCTTCTCCAGTGCCTGCTGCACCGCCCAGCCGGTGGCGTCGGCGACATGGACGATCCGGCGGTGGCTGTGCCCGCCCTCGCGGGTCAGGTGGAGCGCGCCGCCCTCTTCCGCGAAGGGCACGCCGAGCTCGATCAGCCGCTGGATGGCGGCGGGTGCCGCGCCCACGACATGCTCGACGACATGGCGGTCGTTGAGGCCGGCACCGGCGACCATCGTGTCCTCGACATGCGCCTCGAAGCTGTCGCCCTCCTCCAGCACCGCGGCGATCCCGCCCTGTGCCCAGCCGGTCGCCCCTTCGCCCAACGCTCCCTTGGCGATCACCGCGACGCGGCGGTGGGTCGCAAGGTTGAGCGCGGCCGTCAGCCCGGCCGCGCCCGAGCCGATGATGAGGACGTCGAAGCTGTGATTCACTTCGCCCGCACCAGGCTCAGGAACACATCCTCAAGGTCCGGCTCCTTGGTCACCACGTCGACGATCCCGAGCCCTTCCCGCTGGAGAGCGGCGATCACCTCGCCTGCGTTCACCTTGTCCTTGGCGAAAGTGATGGCGAGGCTGCGCTCGCCCTGCAGCACCACCTTGTCGAAGCAGATATTGGCCGGCACCTCGGCGAGGTCGCGGTCGACCGTCACCACCACATTCTTCTCCTGCGCCCGCGAGAGGAGCGTCGCGGTCGGCTCGTTCGCCACCACCTTGCCGTGGTTGATGATGGCGATCCGCTCGCAAAGCTCCTCGGCTTCCTCGAGATAGTGGGTGGTGAGGATGACCGTCGTGCCCGCAGCGTGAAGCTCGCGCACATATTCCCACAATTGCTGGCGAAGCTCGATGTCGACACCCGCGGTCGGCTCGTCGAGGACCAGGATCGGCGGCGTATGGACCATCGCCTTGGCGACCAGCAGCCGCCGCTTCATGCCGCCCGACAGCGTCCGGGCATAGGCATTGGCCTTGTCGGTCAGGCGCATGGCCGCGAGCAGTTCATCGGTCCGCCGTGCGTTCGTCGGCACGCCGTAGAGCCCGGCCTGGATCTCCAGCGCCTCCTTCGGCGTGAAGAAGGGATCGAACAATATTTCCTGCGGCACGATGCCGATCGACAGCTTCGCGTTGCGCGGGTGCCGGTCGATGTCGAAACCCCAGATTGCGACCTTGCCCTCGCTCTTGGAAACGAGGCCGGCAAGAACGTTGATCAGGGTCGACTTGCCCGCGCCATTGGGCCCGAGCAGTCCGAAGAACTCGCCCTGCCGGACCTCCAGCGAGACTCCGTCGAGCGCCCGCTTCCCGCCGGCATAGGTCTTTCCGAGTCCCTCGATTCGGATGGCGGGCTGGTCACTGCTCATAGTAGGATTCGCTTAGCGAGGGCGGTGACGCGGCGAAAGCCGAAGTGGTGAATTGATCATTTACCTTACTTGGCAAAGTGGATTTGACGTTAACCCTCCTAAGGCGTGCCGATGCGTTTCGCGGCCCTCCTTGCCTTTCCCCTGCTGTTCGCCGGCGCCGCGGCGCACGCGCAGCAGGTCGCGCCGCGCTCTGCCGTTCCGCGCGCGGTCGCCAACGCCGCCCTGGTCTTCCCGCTGACGGTCGTCACCAAGGCCAACATGGATTTCGGCTATGTCGCCGTGACCAACGCCGGGACGGCGGTGATCGACCCCGATACCGGCGCGCTGAGCGTTACCGGCGGCGTGATGCGCCTCGGCGGGCAGCCGCGCCCGGCGTCCTTCATCGGCGCCGCCCGCAACGCAGCGGTGGTGATCATCCGCCTGCCGCGCAATCCGATCACCATCCGGAGGGTCGGCGGAACCGAGACGATGACCGTCCGCGACTTCACCCTGCAGGGCCAGAGCAAGCGCACTCTGGCGCGCATGGAAGCCTCGAATTCAACGTCGGCGCGACCCTGATGGTGGGCGCCAACCAGGTCGAGGGCGTCTATGCCGGTGAGTTCGACGTCACCGTCCAATATCCCTGAAGCCCGGCGGCCAATCCTTAAGCAACAGGGTTAAGCCTGTCTTGAGCAGCCTTGGTGAATGGCTGTTGAGGCGCTTACATCCATTTTGGTTGGGTTCAACGACTGTGGGGAACCCGAACAATGCGCTTTACCTATGCCCTTGCGGCGCTCGCCGCCACCACCGCCTTCGCCGCTCCGGCGTCGGCGCAAAGCTTCACCGCCGACAGCTCGGCCTCGATCCAGGCTCGTGCCCTGCTGATCCAGCCGGCCACCATCCAGCGGGTGCGTGACCTCAGCTTCGGCACCATCGTCGCCTCGCCGACCGCCACCGGCGTCGTCAGCGTCGATGCCGACACCGGCCTCCGCAGCGTCGATCCGGCGCTGACCGGCTCGACTTCGGACGTCGGCAGCAACGGCCGCTTCATCGGCAACGGCCTGCCCGGCCAGGTCGTCAACCTGCGCGTCAGCTTCCCGAGCCTGCTCACCAACGTGCAGGACGGCAGCCAGGCGGTCGCGTTCACCGGCTCGCTCGATTCGGCCAGCACCGGCCTTACCCGCACCATCGGCCTGACCGGCGTCTTCTACGTCGACGTGGGCGGCTCCATCGCCATCGGCCTCAACCAGATGCCCGGCCAGTATGAGGGCACCGTCACCATCGACGCCGACTTTCAATAAGCACCCCACAGCTTATTGATGCGACGGGAGGCGGTTGCTACCTCGACGGGGTATGCAGCCGCCTCCCGAAGTCATTCTCGTCACCAGCAACGCCGTCCATTGCGACGGCAGCGGCGACATCAGCCCCGCCCTTGGTCATCCGCGGGTGTTCCTGCGAATCGACGAAAAGGGCTTCGTCGAATGCGGCTATTGCGACCGCCGCTTCGTCCTGAAGGGCGGCCCGGCCGACGACGGCACCGCCGCCTGATTCCTACCAGGCGCCGCCGAACGGTCCGCCTCGCCTGATTTCCTCGATTCGGCGGAGCGTCGCCGGCGATGTCGCCGAGGGGAGCGCATCCATGGCGAAGAAGCGCGCTTCGGCAATCTCGACGGAATCGGGCATCAGCGGCCCGGCCGTCCATCCGGAATAGAGGCTGATCCGGTCGCGCTTGCCCTCCGCCGCGGACTCGTAGCGGCCGATCAGGGTCAGCTCGACCGCGTCGATCCCGACTTCCTCGTGCAACTCGCGCTTCGCGGCCGACAACTCGTCCTCACGCAGGCCGGCGCCGCCGCCGGGAAACACCCAGAGCGCGCTGTTGCCGTAGCTGTTGCGCACCAGCAGCAACGCGCCCGCCTCGTCGAAAAGCGCAATCTTCACCCCCCTCGTGCGCAGGCGGAGAAGGCCGAGCAGGCGGCGGCGCGCGGACCAGCCGAGCTGAAGCAGGCGGTTCATTCGGCAAGCCTAGCTGGTCGCGGCGCTCCGCCAAGGGCTGTTTCCGCACGCCGCCCTGCCTATATGCCATGGCATGACCAGTCCGTCCGATCCCCGCCGCTTCCTCTATTCGGGAGCGCTCGACCCGGACGAGGCCCGCCGCCTCGCCGCCCGTCACTTGTCCGCGCATGACGATGGCGAGCTTTACCTCCAGTATCGCCGGAGCGAGGCATTCGGCTTCGACGACGGACGACTGAAGACCGCCGACTATCATGTCGGCCAGGGCTTCGGGCTGCGTGGTGTCAGCGGCGAGGCGACCGCCTTCGCCCACGCCAACGAACTGAGCGCCGCCGCGATCGATCGCGCGGCCGAAACGCTGCGCCTGCTCACCCCCGGCGGCCGGCTCTCGTCCGCGCCGCCGCGCACCAACCGGGCGCAATATGGCAGCGAGGATCCGTTGGGGCAGCTGCCCTTCGCCGACAAGGTCGCCCTCTGCCAGAAGATCGACGCCGCCGCCCGGGCCCGCGACCCGCGCGTGGCCCAGGTCAGCGTCGGCCTGCAGGCGAGCTGGAGCGTGGTCGAGATCGTCCGTGCCGACGGCTTCGTCGCAACCGACATCCGCCCCCTCGTCAGGCTCAACGTGTCGATCGTCGCCGAGCAGGGCGGCAAGCGAGAGATGGGCTTCCACGGCCTTGGCGGGCGTTACGACATGGCCCGGCTGTTCGACGAGGCGCAGTGGAACCGCGCCATCGACATCGCGCTCGACCAGGCGCTGGTGAACCTCGACTCGGTCGCGGCACCGGCCGGCGAGATGACGGTCGTCTGCGGCCCCGGCTGGCCCGGCGTGCTGCTTCACGAAGCGGTCGGCCATACGCTCGAGGGCGACTTCAACCGCAAGGGCACCAGCGCCTTTTCCGGCCGCCTCGGGCAGCGGGTGGCGGCGCCGGGCGTCACGGTGGTCGACGACGGGGCGATGCACGAACGTCGCGGATCGCTGACCATCGACGACGAGGGTACGCCGACCGGCCGCACCACCCTGATCGAGGACGGGATCCTGGTCGGTTATCTCCAGGACCGGCTCAACGCCCGCCTGATGGGCGTCGCGCCGACCGGCAACGGCCGCCGCGAAAGCTTCGCCCATGCGCCCATGCCGCGCATGACCAACACCTTCATGCTCGGCGGCCGGGACGATCCGGACGAACTAGTCGGCCGCGTCAAGGACGGCATCTACGCCAAGAGCTTCGGCGGCGGGCAGGTCGATATCACCAGCGGCAAGTTCGTCTTCTCCTGCACCGAGGCCTATCGGATCCGCGACGGCAAGCTCGGCGAGCCGCTCAAGGGCGCAACGCTGATCGGCGACGGGCCGACGGTGCTGACAAGGGTCAAGGGCATCGGCAACGACCTCAAACTCGACGAGGGCGTGGGCATCTGCGGCAAGGCCGGGCAGAGCGTGCCCGCCGGCGTCGGCCAGCCGACCCTGCTGATCGAAGGGCTGACGGTGGGCGGCACGGCTTGAGCCTGGTCGAGATCGCCCGCTTCCACACGCGGGTCGAGGCCGATCTCGCGCGCCTGCTGCTCAACGACAGCCACATCGAAACCGTGCTGTTCGACACGGAGATGCACAATTATCTCGGCGTCGGCTGGCTCATGCCGGTGCGGCTGATGGGCCTGGAGGAGGATAGCGGAGACGCCCTCCGCATCCTCATAGAAGGTGGTCTACTGCCGCCAGGCTGAAGCCTGCCGCGCCGGCGCGCCGCTCCACTTCCTCGCGCGGCACGCCCTGCTCGCGGCAGGCGACCGCCCAGGCGAGGGTCGAACGCATGCCCGAGCGGCAGAAGGCAAGCATCTTGCCGTCGCCCACCTCGCTCAGCGCCGACACCATTTCCTCCACCTGCGCCGGGCCCATGCCGCGGGCGATCGGAATGTGCCGATAGTCGATGCCGGCCGCCTCGGCCGCGGCTTCCACCTCGGCGCTGGTCGGCTGCCCGGGCTCCTCGTCGTCGGGGCGATTGTTGACGATCATGGTGACGCCATGACGCCGCGCCTCTTCCATGTCTTCGGGCCGGATCTGCCCGGATACCAGCACCTTGTCGTCCAGCGATCGCAGCGCGTTCATCGGCCTGTCTCCCCACGTGCGCCGCAGAAGGCGCGGATCGTCTCGAAGCTCTCTTCTAACCCGCCGGGCTGGGCAAGTCGTGGATATTCCCTAGCCCTCGAAGGAAGCTGCACCAGCCGCGACAGCGTCGAGGATGGCCTCGCCATAGCGCTCCAGCTTCGCCGCCCCGACCCCCTGCACCCGCCCGAGTTCGGAAAGGCTGGCCGGCCTTGCCGCGGCGATCTCGCGCAGGGTCGAATCATGGAAGATGACGTAGGGCGGCACGCCAGTCTCCTTCGCCAGCGTGCGGCGGACCTCGCGCAGCGCCTCGAACAGGGGATCGTGCGGATGGTCGGCACCGGCCCCGCCGCCGCGCCGGGCCTTGCGCCGGCGCGGCGGCGGCAGTGCGACATGCACTTCCTCGCCGCCCTTGAGGATGCCGCGCGCGCCGGGACCGAAGCTGAGCCCGCCATAGGCATCCGCCCGCAGCGCGTCGCGCGCGATCAGCGCCCGCGCGGTCGGCTGGATCAGCGGCAGCTCGTCGGTGGTGCAGATGCCGAACACGCTCAACTGGTGATGATTGTTGGAGAAGACCTTGTCCGTCTCCTTCCCCGCCAGCACGTCGCTGAGGTGCCCGACCCCGAACCGCATCTCGGTGCGGAAGGCCGCAGACAGCAATTTGCGGGCGACCTCGGTCACGTCGGTCGTCTTCGGCGGCTCGAGGCAATTGTCGCAATTGCCGCACTGCGCAGGCGGATCCTCGCCGAAATGCCGGAGAAGGTGCGCGCGGCGGCAGCCGGTGGTCTCGACCAGCGCCGCCAGCGCCTGCAGCCGGGCCCGTTCGTCCGCCTGCCGCTCGGCCGGCACCTCGCGCTCGATCCGCTGCCGGGCAAGGGCGAAGTCGGCTGCCGACCAGAGGAGATGCGCCTCCGCCGGCTCGCCGTCGCGCCCGGCGCGGCCGGTCTCCTGATAATAGGCCTCGATCGACTTGGGCGTCGCGGCATGGACGACCGTCCGCACGTCCGGCTTGTCGATCCCCATGCCGAAGGCGATGGTCGCGGCCATCACCATCTCTTCCGACGCGACGAAGGTCGACTGGTTGCCGGCGCGCACCTGCGGGTCGAGCCCGGCATGATAGGGAAGCGCCGGCCGCCCGCTTGCAGCAATCTGCGACGCCAGGCTCTCCGTCTCCTTCCGGCTTGGCGCATAGACGATGGCAGGGCCCGGCCGCTCCGCCAGCAGCGCCAGCACCTGCCGCCCCGCCTGCTCGCGCGGGCGGATGTGGTAGCGGATGTTCGGCCGGTCGAAGCCGGAGATGATCAGCCCGTCTTCCGGGATGCCGAGCTGGACCAGTATGTAGGCGCGGGTGCGCGGGTCAGCGGTGGCGGTCAGCGCCAGCCGCGGCACTTCCCGGTGGTCGTCGAGCAGCCGGGTCAGCAAGCGATAGTCGGGCCGGAAGTCGTGCCCCCATTCGCTGACGCAATGGGCTTCGTCGATGGCGATCAGCCCGAGCGGCACCCGGTCGGCCAGCCGGCGGAAGCCGTCGGTCGTCGCCCGTTCCGGCGCCACGTAGAGGAGGTCGAGCTCGCCCGAGAGGAACCGCCGCACCACCGTGTCGCGGTCGTCCGCGCTGGTCAGCGACGCGGCCTTGATCCCCAGCGCCTCGGCCGACCTTATCTGGTCGTGCATCAGCGCGATCAGCGGGCTGATCACCAGCGCCGTTCCTTCCAGCGCCAGCGCCGGCAGCTGGTAGCAGAGGCTCTTGCCCGCGCCGGTCGGCATGATCGCCAGCGTCGGCCGTCCCGCCAGCACCCGGCCTACCACCTCTTCCTGCACGCCGCGGAAGCTGTCGAAGCCGAAGACTGTCTTGAGAAGCTGATGCGGGTCGGTCACAGCGCGGCCTTGGCGGTCGGTCCCGAGCCGCGCAACCTTGTATTGAGGATGGGCGCGCGTCAAACGTGCCGGGACGTGCTTCGACTTCGCTCGGCACGAACGAACGCCTGGGCACTTCCCTCTCGTTCGTCCTGAGCGGAGCGGCGGAGGCGCGCAGTCGAAGGGCGCTCACCCAAGTTGAACAGAACAGAATGACCGTCGCCGTCGACATGGGGCTCTCGCCGCAAGGCACCCCCGTCACCATCGATCTTGAGGAACTGCTGGCGACCCGCCTGCTCGTCCAGGGCAACAGCGGATCCGGCAAATCGCACCTCCTGCGCCGGTTGCTCGAAAAGAGCGCGGGGCAGGTGCAGCAGATCGTCATCGATCCCGAAGGCGACTTCGTCACGCTCGCCGGCCCCTACGGCCACCTCGCCATCGAGGCGTCGGACCATGACGAGAAGGAGATCGCCCGCGCCGCGCTGCGCATCCGCGAGCATCGCGCTTCGGTCGTGCTCAGCCTCGAAGGACTGGAAGCCGAAGGGCAGATGCGTTGCGCCGCGGCCTTCCTGTCGGCCCTGTTCGAAGCACCGCGCGACCATTGGTATCCCGCGCTCGTCGTCGTCGACGAGGCCCAGCTGTTCGCGCCCGCCGGCGGCGGCGAAGTGGCGGAGGAGGTCCGCCGCGCCAGCCTGTCGGCCATGACCAACCTCATGTGCCGCGGCCGCAAGCGCGGGCTGGCCGGGATCATCGCCACCCAGCGCCTTGCCAAGCTCGCCAAGAATGTCGCGGCGGAAGCCTCCAACTTCCTGATGGGCCGGACCTTCCTCGACATCGACATGGCCCGCGCCGCCGACCTGCTCGGAATGGAGCGGCGCCAGGCCGAGGCGATCCGCGACCTGCCGCGCGGCACCTTCCTCGCGCTTGGGCCCGCGATCAGCCGCCGGCCGCTCAGCGTCGCCATCGGCGAGGTCGAGACCCGCGCCCGATCGATGAGCCCGAAGCTGGTGCCGCTTCCGGAAGCGACGGCCGGCGAGGATCTGCAGCAGCTGCTGTTCCAGCCCGGCTTCGACTTCGACCTGCCGACCGCGCCCGTGTCCCGGCCCGAGCCGAAGCCGGCGTCCGAAACCCTCCTCGAGCAGCTCGCCGCCAAGCAGGCCGCGCCGGCGCCCTCGCTCCCGACCAAATCCGACGAGGAGCAGGCCGGAGCCGTCGCCGCCGCGCTGGAGGCGATGGTCGCCGACCCGGACTCCAGTGGCCGCTCCGCCGCGGTCCTCTACCAGGATTTCGCCGTCCGCTGCCGCATGGCCGGGGTCGCGCCCGCGCCGCTCGACCTGCCCGCCTTCACCCGCCGCCTCGCCATGGCCCGTGCCGGCATCTTCACCGAGGATCCTGACTGGCAGCCGGCGCTGGACGCGGCGCAGGGCCTGCCGGAGGACATGCTCGGCCCCTTCCTGCTGCTTGCGCGCGCCGCCCGCGACGCAGCCCCGACCCCCAGCGACGAAGCGATCGCCGCCAGCTACGGCACCGCCAGCCTCGGCCGCGCCCGCCGCCTCCTCAGCTACATCGAGAGCCGGGACCTCATCGTCACCCGGACCGACCTCAGCGGCAAGCGCAGCATCGCCATCCCCCGCCTCGGCTGGAGCACCGCGGCGGCCTGATTCGCGGGATGGCGCCGGACGCCACCGGCGCTATGCTCGCTCGGCAGGAGGGCCCTCCATTGCTCTGTCGACGAGATTTGTTAGCGCTAACGCTGTTTGCCGGCCTGTCGCTCGGCACGGCCCTCCCCAACGCGCCGGGAAGCAACCCGATCATCCGCGATCGCTTCACCGCCGATCCCGCGCCCCTGGTCGTCGGCAATCGCCTCTATCTCTACGTCGGCCATGACGAGGCGCGCGACGGCGAGATGTTCAACATGCGCGAATGGCTGGTCTATTCGACCACCGATATGAAGCGCTGGACCCCGCATGGCCCGATCATGCGCGTGGCCGACTTCCGCTGGGCCAAGGCCGACGCCTGGGCCGCGCAGGCTATCCGCAAGAACGACCGCTACTATTTCTACGCCGCGGTCGAGCATGACGACAGCAATCCGGGCAAGGCGATCGCCGTTGCCGTGTCCGACCGCCCGACCGGTCCCTTCGTCGATGCGCGCGGCAGCGCCCTCGTCACCAACAGCATGACGCCCAAGGGCACCCACAGCTGGGAGGATATCGATCCCACCGTCTTTACCGACGACGACGGCACCAGCTGGATCGCCTGGGGCAACCGCCAGGCCTATATCGCCCGCCTCAAAGCCAACATGATCGAGCTCGACGGGCCGATCACCGAGATCACGCCGCCGCACTTCGAGGAGGGTCCCTGGCTGCACAAGCGCGGCAGTCTCTATTACCTCACCTATGCGTCGCTGGACCGCAGCAGGCACAAGGACGAGCGCGTCTCCTACGCGACGGCGCCAACCATCCGCGGCCCCTGGACCTACCGCGGCGAACTGACCGGCTCGGCGCAGAACAGCTTCACCATCCACCCCGGAATCGCCCGTTTCCGAGGCCGCTGGTACCTCTTCCTTCACAATGCCGCGCTGACCATCGGCGATCGCAAGGGCGCGCTCGGCCGCCGCTCCGTTACCGTCGAGCATCTCCGCTACCGCCCGGACGGCACCATGATCCCCGTCGTCCAGACCACCGCCGGCGTGTCCCGCTGATCCAACCGAGGAACCTCATGCTTCGCACCTTGATCGCCGCCGCCTTGCTGCTGTCGCTTCCGGTCTCCGCCCATGCGCAGGACGACCGCATGACCCCGGTCGCCACGCCCGCCCAGCCGACCGCCATCCCGCTCGGCACCGGCAAGCTTTCCGGCGCGGCCAATGCCGAAAGCTGGCACCGCCAATATGGCAGCCTGTTCGCCCGCAACGTGACCGAGGCGACGCTCACCCCGTTTCTCGCCGACCCAGCGAAGGCGACCGGCGCCGCCGTCATCGTCGCGCCGGGCGGGGGCTTTCGCACCCTCTCCATGTCGAACGAGGGCTGGGACGTCGCCCGAGCCCTCGCCGACCGCGGCATCTCCGCCTTCGTGCTGAAGTACCGGCTCAACCAGACCCCGGCGGCCATGCCCGACTTCGAGCGCTCCATGGCGGAGATGTTCTCCGGCGCGGCGCGCGCCGGCGGCCCACCCCGGCCGCTCCAACCGCAGCTCGCCGACGCCCGCGCCGCCTTCGCCCTGATCCGCGCCCGCTCGGCCGACTGGCGCGTCGACCCGCGGCGCATCGGCATGGTCGGTTTCTCGGCGGGCGCGATGCTGACCATGGCGACGACCCTGCAGGTGCCCGACGCACGCCCCGCCTTCATCGCCAACATCTATGGTCCGCTCGGCCCGATGGCAGCGCCCGCGGACGCTCCACCCCTGTTCATCGCGCTCGCCGCCGACGATCCCCTGTTCGGCTCCGGCGGCTTCGGCCTCGTCGACAGCTGGCGCTCCGCCAGACGACCGGTCGAGCTCCACCTCTACGAGCAGGGCGGCCACGGCTTCGGCATGTACCCCAAGGAGACCACCAGCACCGGCTGGTTCGAGGCCTTCGTCAGCTGGCTGAGGATGCACGGACAGTTGAAGCGCTGATACGAAAGGCTGCTTCCGCTTAGGGCTGTTTCGCCGACACGCCGGCCAGATTCAGTAGGCCAGCCATGGCGCTTCGGACGTGTCGCGTGATCAGGCGCACGGTCAGGTGCTGCCAATCTTCCTTGAAGGGCTCTCAAGCTGAGCGCAGGGGGACCTCGTCGCCGTGCAGGTACAAGGAGTTGAAGTCGCCCTCTTCGATCAGTTCGTCACTCAGTTGGTACGTGATCGTTCCACGATTGCGATCGATGAGACCGTTCTTCTCGAAGTCTTTGAACAGCCTGCTCACATGAACCGTGGTCAATCCCAGCAGATCGCCCATTTGCTCCTGGGTGATCGTAAGGTGATGTTCTACGTCCTGGGACAAGCGGGAAGGCGACCTGGCGGCGAACTCGCACAGGGCATGAGCGAACCTGGTTCTTCCATCGCGCCGACCAAGGCTGGTGACTTGTTCTCGAAGCATGGCGCAGTCGATCAGTATGTCCTTGCTGATCGCCTTGGCGACCCCGGGACAGCGAGAGGTCAGGTCCCTGAAGGCTGAAACGGGTATCAGGTCGACGGTAGCGTAGGTCAGTGTCTGGATGTTGTGATCGGCATACTCCAGGTAGAGACTCTGGAAATCTAGGGCATCGCCGGGCACGCAGAGGGACACGATCTGGCGCCCTCCGTCGCGGACGATCTTGTGCCGAATGGCGCACCCCTCAAGCAGGATGGCGCAAAATGTGACCGGTTCGCCTTCGCGAACCAGATAGGTCGCCGGAGCAAGCCTTCTTCTACTGTATGGGAGGTTCCCTAGCTCCTCCAGCTCCTGCGAGGTGAGGGCTGCGCGTCTCGACAGTCTTTGGGTGAGCAGCGCAGCAGAATCAACCGACATAAGCACTCCCGCATCGAGGGCGGGAGAGGGTCGCGTTCTCCGTCGCCGGAGCCCGTTAAAACTGCCAGCTGAACACGCTCCATAACACAGTTTGCGCCATGGCTACATGTAAAATGATAACTCATGATCATGGCGCAAAAGCTGCATCGGAAGATCAGTGTGTCGTGGCGACAATCGATCTTTATGGCGGCCCGCTTCGGACATCATACTCCTCCATCAGCGTGCCGCTGGGGGAGGCTGTCACACGGGACTGTGGCAGCCTCGTCCTTCTTGCCCACTGGTGGGGCCATCACGCGGTCGGACAGACCCCGCTGAGCAGATGAAATGGGCTTCTCCCTCAACGGCCCGCCTGAGCGCCCTGCGCCCTGCCTCCGTGCCGCGGGAGGCATCCTCTTTCATGATGGAACGATCGGTCTCCCGACAACCGACCTGTCTGAAGCAGGCATATCGCTCCTCCCTTGCAATGTAGGACCTCACCTGTTCAACCAACCGCAGCGGTTCGCCGCGGAGCTCTTTTACTTCGTCGATCTTGGTGCCGCCAGCGCCGCTCGTGCAACGAAGGTCACAGCGTGTGACCTTCGTGACCTACATGGATTTGGCGGAAATCCGCCGCTGACGAGCCGTCAGCCGCTGACGTTATGACCCCCGTGCTATGGTAACTTCGTGACCTACTCCGCCGCTTGCTCCAGTTCGCGTTCGGCCTGCTGGCGGGCCCACATCTCGGCGTAGAGGCCGTTCCTGCGAAGAAGCTGCGCGTGGCTGCCCTGTTCCGCCACCTTGCCGCCGTCGAGCACGATGATGCGGTCGGCATCGACCACGGTCGAGAGGCGATGGGCGATGGTGATGGTGGTGCGGCCGGTCGAGACCGCGTGCAGGGTCGCCAGGATCGCTTCCTCGGTCCGGCTGTCCAGCGCGCTGGTCGCCTCGTCGAGAATGAGGATGGGCGGGTTCTTGACCAGGGTGCGAGCGATGGCGACACGCTGCTTCTCGCCGCCCGACAGCTTCAGCCCCCGTTCGCCGACCCTGGCATCGAACCCGTCGGGCAGCGCGCGGATGAAGGCATCCAGCGCCGCGCCGGTCGCCGCCTCGGCCACCGCCGCGCCGCTCGCATCGTCGCGGCCATAGGCGATGTTGTAGCCGAGCGTGTCGTTGAACAGCACCGTGTCCTGCGGGACGATGCCGATCGCGGCGCGCAGCGATTCCTGCGTCACGGCAGATATGTCCTGCCCGTCGATGGTGATGCGCCCGCCCTGCGGATCGTAGAAGCGGAACAGAAGGCGGGCGAGGGTCGACTTGCCCGCGCCGCTCGGGCCGACCACCGCGACCGTCTTGCCGGCGGGCACCTCGAAGTCGAGGCCCTTCAGTATCTCGCGCCCATCCTCGTAGGAAAAGCGAACGTTCTCGAAGCGGACGGCGCCGCGTTCCACGTGGAGCGGCGCCGCGCCGGGACGGTCGGTCACTTCCGCCGGCGTGTCGAGCAGGCGGAACATTTCGTCCATGTCGGTCAGGCCCTGCCGGATGGTCCGGTAAACCGTGCCGAGCATGTCGAGCGGCCGGAAGAGCTGCATGAGAAGGGCGTTCACCACCACCATGTCGCCGGGACTGAACTGACCTCGGCTCCAGCCCCAGGCGGTATAGGCCATGGCGCCGCCCATCAGCAGGTTGGTGATGAGGCTTTGCCCGACGTTCATCGCCGCCAGGCTGGTCTCGACCTTGACCGTCGATTTCGCCAGCCGCTCGACCGCCCGGGCATAGAGCGCCTGCTCGCGCCGTTCGGCGTTAAAATACTTCACCGTCTCGAAATTCAGCAGGCTGTCGACGGCCCGCGCGGTGGTGGCCGTGTCATGCTCGGTCCACTGCTCGCGCAGCTTGACCCGCCAGTCGGTGACCTTCTTGGTCCACCAGACATAGGCGACCACCGCCACACCCGTCGCCGCCACCAGCCCGGGGCCGAAGCCGGTCCAGAAAAGGATGGCGACGATGCCGAGCTGGAAGACGGTCGGAAGCAGGTTGAACAGCAGGAAATAGAGCATCACGTCGATGCTCTTCGATCCGCGCTCGATGATCTTGGTGACCGCACCGGTGCGCCGCTCGAGGTGGAAGCGCAGGCTCAGGCCGTGAAGGTGGGCGAAGGTGTTGACTGACAGCTTGCGGGTCGCCTCCTGCCCGACCGTCTCGAAGATGGCATTGCGCAGATTATCGAGCAGCACGCCGCCGAAGCGGGCGGCGGCATAGGCGGCGACCAGCGCCATGACGAGGGTCGCGGCGCCCTGCTGCCCGGCCGTCATCCGGTCGACCGCGAGCCCGAGCGCCCGCGGCATGACCAGAGTGGTCAGGCAGATGGACGCCAGCACCATCAGGAACGAGCCGGCGACACGCAGCTTCAGCCCGGCCTCCCCGGCCGGCCAAAGATAGGGAAGGAAGCGCAGCAGGACCCTGAAACCGCTTGGCTCGCGGGAGGTCGGCTGATCGGCGGCGGGAGGCATGTTCCACCAAGGTAGGTGCGCAGTCCTTCCGGCGCAAACGCAGCACCGAAACGACCGGAACATCGCGATTAATTTGCCGTTCTCACCACAAGTCACCTTTTCGAAGGTTAAGCATCATGGGTCCTGTTTCTTACGTCATTGCCATCATGGGCTGCGCCGACGGCGGCGCTTCATGCCAGCAGGTCGCGGTGGCGCCCTCGCGGTACGAGAGCGCCTCCGCCTGCGAGGCCGCCACCGGTGCGGTCCTCGCTGGCAGCACCGATTTCGATTTCCCGACGATCGTTGCCCGCTGCCGCACGGCGAAGTCGCCCGCCGCGGTCGAACGCGCACCGGTCCGCCGCGACCAGGCCGTCAAGGAAGGCTGAACGTGTCCGATACCATCGATCCGCCGACCCGCGAGGAGCCGGCGCTGCCGGGCAATGAGCATGAACTGGAGCCCAAGCCCGACTTCATGCCGCGCTATCCGGGCTCCGGGCGGCTGAAGGACAAGGTGGCGATCGTCACCGGTAGCGACAGCGGTATCGGCCGGGCAGTCGCGGTCCTGTTCGCCCGGGAGGGCGCGGACGTCGCCATCCTCTACCTCAACGAGCATGAGGATGCGCAGGACACCAAGAAGGCGGTAGAGGCCGAGGGCCGCCGCGCCATCTGCATTCCGGGCGACCTCGGCGACCGCGACTTCTGCTTCAAGGCCACGCAGCAGGTGGTCGATACGTTCGGCCGCCTCGACATCCTGGTCAATAACGCCGGCGAGCAGCACCCCGACGAGAAGATCGAGGACATCACCGAGCAGCAGCTTCGCCGCACGTTCCAGACCAACATCTTCTCGATGTTCTTCATGGTCCAGGCGGCCATGCCGCACCTCAAGGAGGGCGCCGCGATCGTCAATTGCACGTCGGAAACGATGTACAAGGGCGCGCCGATCCTGCTCGACTATTCGGCCACCAAGGGGGCGATCACCGCCTTCACCCGAAGCCTCGCCAAGAACCTCGTAGAGCAGGGCATCCGCGTGAACGGCGTCGCGCCCGGCCCGATCTGGACCCCGCTCAATCCCTTCGGTGGCCAGCCGGCGGACAAGATCCCGGAGTTCGGCAAGTCGACGCCGATGAAGCGCCCCGGACAGCCCAACGAAGTAGCGCCGAGCTTCCTGTTCCTCGCCTGCGAGGATTCGAGCTACATGACCGGACAGGTGCTCCATCCCGACGGCGGCAACACGACGTCGAGCTAGCGCCTCACTGGTAGGCGACCTGGATGTCGAGGATGCCGGTGTAGAGGCCGTCGGGCATGGTCGACGTGAAAGACAGGCTTCCGCCTACTTCGAACAGGCGACCGGGATTGCCACTGTTGTCGATCGTCACGCTGGTCGGAAAGCTCGGGGTCATGACGAGCGTCCCGCCAGTGCCGTTGGTGAGCGTCACGGTCGGCGAAACGGAGCTGATCAGCGCCACCTGATTGTTGCTTCCGGTCACGCGGTATTGGGCCGTGCTGAAGGTGCCCGAGCAGGTCAGGCCGCCGCTTCCGCAGGTCCGGCCCGAGGGCGTGATCGCCACCTGCTGGGCGCCGGTGAAGCTGCCGACCAGCACCGTTCCGAACTGGAGATTGCGGAGGGCGGTCAGTTGCAGCGGCTTCATCACGTTGACGCTTGCCGTCGGCTTGGCACCGGTGACGGACACCTGTTGCGCAGCGGATGGCGTGGTCAGCACGCCGAGCGCGAGCGCTGCCATGATCGGACGTTTCATGCTCTTGAGCCCCACGATCAGAGTGGTTGAATTGCGACGATCGGCGCGCATCAGAGATAATCCACCGTGATGGGCACGTCGCCGCGGTAATTGCCTTCGGCATCGCCGGTGACGGTCAGTTCGCCGCCGAAGCGGATGCGCAGCCGGCCGTCGCCGTCGAGGCGCGGAAAGGCGGGAATGTCGCTGGTCAATGCGGTGATGGCGAGCGATCCGCCGGCATAGCCATAGAGATCGATCCGGCGCGGTAGCTCCACCCGCACCTGCCGACCCGGCTCGCCCCTGATCACCACCTCCCCAATCATCGCACGTCCCGTCATCGGAGCCAGCGCGCCACTGGTCAGGCGCGATCCGTCCGGCCCGATCCGTGCCGTCCCCCCGGAAGGACCGGTCAGGATGACCCGGTCGAAGTCGAGGCTGGTCTGCACCTCCAGCGCCACCGATTTTGCGGTCTCCGAGGCCGGCGCGGTCAGGCTTTCCCCTTCCTGGCAGAGCCGGCACGGCACGACCTTCGCCGCTGCAGGGGCAGCGGGCAGGACAAGGGCCAGTGCGGACAGGATCCACCTCATTTGGAGGTGAATAGCTCCAGAATGGTGTAAGCTTGGTAAAACTGCCGCTAACCATTGGAGCGCGGCAGGCTGCTCCCCACATGGTCGGTTCGAAGGAGTTCCCCAATGAGCGACGATCAGACTGCGAAGGACATGCCCGCCAACGAGAATGAGTGGCGCGAGAAGCTCGGTGAGGAGCGCTACCGAATCCTTCGTCAGGCCGGAACCGAGGCCCCTTGGAGCGGCGCGCTGCTCGGCAACAAGGCGCCGGGCGAATATGTGTGCGCTGGCTGCGGCACGCCCTTGTTCGAGAGCGACACCAAGTATGAGAGCGGCAGCGGCTGGCCCAGCTTCACCAATCCGGTGGACAAGGGCGCGGTCGCCGAGATCGCGGATGACAGCCACGGCATGCACCGTGTCGAGGTCCGCTGTGCCAAATGTGCGGGGCATCTCGGCCACGTCTTCCCCGACGGGCCGGGGCCCGAGGGCCTGCGCTATTGCATCAATTCGGCGAGCCTCGACTTCAAGCCTGAGGAGTGATGCTCTTCTGCGGACGCAGAGGCCGCAACCATCCCGCCGATCGCTGTCGCGAGTCCGGGCGGGAAGCGGGTCCCATCGTCCGCATGGGAACAAAGCCTTGCCGCCCTCTTGGTTAGACCCTAACCCTCTGCGTCCATGGCAAGGCAGCCCGTCCGACCCCGTCCCGCGCCAGCTGCTGCCGCCGCACCGTCGCTCGGCTTCATCGGCTGGGTGATCCGACTGTTCAAATGGGGGCTGGTGGCGAGCCTGGTCGGGCTGGTGGTCCTCGGCGTTGCGGTCGCGGTGGCCTACACCCAGCTCCCCTCCTACCAGAGCCTCTCGAATCGCGGCGACCTCGGCCAAAACATCCGCATCCGCTCGGCCGACGGCAAGCTGCTGGTCCAGCTCGGCCCCAACCTTGGTCAGTGGATTCCGTACGAGGAAATCCCCACCACGATGAGAGCCGCGATGATCGCGGTCGAGGACAAGCGTTTCCGCTATCATCCGGGCGTCGACCCGATCGGCATGGCGCGCTCGATCAAGGTGCGCGTACAGACCGGGCGGTTCAGCCAGGGCGGCTCGACCATCACCCAGCAGCTCGCCCGCAACATCTTTCTCAACAACAGCCGCACCTTCGCCCGCAAGCTGCGGGAGGCGGTGCTGGCGCTCGCGCTCGAGGCCAAGTTCAGCAAGAACCAGATTCTCGAGCTTTATCTCAACCGGGTCTATTTCGGCGGAGGTGCCTATGGCATCGATGCGGCCAGCCGGACCTTCTTCGGTCATCCCGCGACCCGGCTAAGCCTCGGCGAGGCGACCATCATCGCCGGCCTGGTCAAGGCGCCGAGCAACTATTCGCCGACCGCCGACGTCGAAGCGGCACGCGGCCGCGCCGACGTCGTCCTCAAGTCGATGGTCGACAATGGCTTCGTCTCCGCCTCCGCAGCTGCCAACGTCGACCCGGCGCGGATCGTCGTCCAGCAGGGCGCCAGCCAGAACAGCGTCCGCTACTTTACCGACTGGGCCCTGCCCCAGCTCGACACGTTGATCGACGAGACCAGTGAGCCGATCGAGGTCTGGACCACGCTCGACACGACCATGCAGGGCGCGGCGGACCGGGCGGTCAATGCCAATACCCCCCGCGGCGCCCAAGGCGCACTCGTCGCGCTCGATCGGGACGGGGCGGTTCGCGCCATGATCGGCGGACGCGATTACGTCTCGAGCATCTACAATCGCGCGACGCAGGCGCAGCGGCAGCCCGGCTCCGCCTTCAAGCTGTTCGTCTATCTCGCTGCGCTCGAGTCCGGGATGAAGCCGACCACCACCCTGGTCGACGAGCCGGTCGACATCGAGGGCTGGCGCCCGCGCAACAGCACGCGCTCCTACCTGGGCGCAGTCTCGCTCCGCGAGGCTTTCGCGAGGTCGATCAACACGATCAGCGCCAAGATCGGTGCCGAACTCGGCTTCGGCACCATCGCCGACATGGCGCGCCGGTTCGGGATCACCTCGTCCCTGTCGACTTATCCGTCGATGGTGCTCGGAACCTCGGATGTCCGCCTGATCGACATGACCCGCGCCTATGCGGCGGTCGCCAACCGCGGTGCGTCGGTCAGCCCTTATGCCATCACCCGCGTCACCAGTGCCGACGGGCGGCTCCTTTACCGTCATGCGAGCGAGGAGCAGCGCACCCTCGTCGCACCGTGGGTCGCTGCGGGCATGACCGATCTGCTCCAGACGGCCGTGATGAGCGGGACCGGACGCGCCGCGCAGATCGGGCGGCCGGTCGCGGGCAAGACCGGCACGACCCAGTCAAACCGTGATGGCTGGTTCATCGGCTTCTCGAGCGGGATCACCACCGGCGTGTGGATGGGCCGCGACGATTCCAAGGCGATCGCCGGCCTTCAGGGCGGCACCGCGCCGGCGCGCGCCTTCCACGACTTCATGGTCCGTGCCGTCGCCAATCGGCCGGTCGAGCAATTCCAGACCGAAGTACCGATGCCCGACTGGCAGCTAGAGCCCGGCGAGGAGACCTACATCGGCAACGAGGAACTGCCGTTCGAGCCGCTGGTCGACGAGAATGGCAATCCGATCGGCACGCCGCCGGCGGACCCGCTTTCTCCCCCGGAGTTCGGGTCAGAGCAGCCCGCGCTGCCGGGCGAGCAGACCGAGGTCGATCGCATCTTCGGCGGCGCGCTCCCACCGCCAGAACGCCCCGTACCGCCGCCCCGCCCGCAAGCGGCGCCGAGGCAGGAGCGCCCGTTGCCCTTAGCCGCGCCCGACGGCGCGCAGCGCCGGACCGAGCCGACGCAATTCTAGCCGGGCGGGCGCCACCGGACCGCCGAACAGCTGCGCCTCCGCCACCTTGAAGGCCGCCGAATGGTCCATGTGGAGCCGGTGCGCGACCTCGTGCGCGACGACGAAGCGCAGCACGTCCGGCGGCGCCAGGATCAGCCGCCAGCTGTAGCGAATGGCCCCTGCCGAGGAGCAGCTGCCCCAGCGGCTTGCCGGATCGCCGATGCTGACCGAGCGTATGGTCACGCCGGCTGCGGCGGCGATTCTCGCGGTCTCCTCGCTCAGCCGGTCGCGGGCACGGGCACGAAGCCAGCGCTCTATCGAAGCTGGCACGCTTTCAGCCGGGCCGCCGACCACCAGCGTCCCGGCATCGATCACGACACCACGCCTCCAGGTCGGCTCGTGGCGGATCAGGAGGTCTCGTCCCTCGACCGGAATGGTCGATCCCGGCGCGAAGGGCTGGGCCGCCGGCGCCCGTTCGAGCTGACGGTCGATCCACTCCCGCTGCCCCACCACCCAATCGAGCGCCGCCTTCGCCGAATGCCGCCACGGCATGGTCAACCGCAGCAGCCGCCGGTCGTGATCGACCCGCAGCCGCAGCCGGCGCGATCGCTTCAGCCGCTGGAGCCGGACGGGTAGGGGGAGCCGCGGATCTTCAGAGATCACGGTCGGTCAGGTGGAATTCGAGCTCGCCCGCATCGACCTCGCTGATCGTCCAGCCACGCGTCGACATGCCGGCCTTGTGCACGCTCTCGCGGTCTCCGCTCTCGAGATAGTGCCAGTCCGGCAGCGGCTCGTCGAACGCCCGAAGCTTGTAGGCGCAGGTGGTCGGCAGCCATTCCAGCTCCTCCAGCCGGTCCACCGACAGCTGGACGCAATCGGTCACCCACTTCTTGCGGTTCGCATAATCCGTGCAGCGGCCGTTCTTGCGGTCGAGCAGCTTGCACGCGACGTTGGTCGGGAACAGCTCGCCCGTGTCCGCATCCTCAAGCTTGTGCAGGCAGCAGCGGCCGCAGCCGTCGCACAGCGCTTCCCACTGCCCGGCATCGAGCGCGGTCAGGGGCTTGTCCCACCAGCGGGACTTGTCGGGCGGCGGCTTGTTCATTGGACCGGCAGACTTGGTCTGCTAGTGGCCCGCGTTCAAGCTTTACGCGACGAAAACAGGGACACGGGCGGGATCATGGCAATTCGGAAGCTCATCCTGGCAGCGGCGGCAGCAGCAACTCTTGCCGTTCCGGCCGCCGCCCAGTTCGCCAGCCAGGGCTATACCTTCATCCAGGCCGTGCGGCAGCGCGAAGGCGACAAGGCGATCGAGCTGCTCAAGCAGCCGGGCTCCAACGTCGTCAACTACCGCGACGATTCGGGGGAGGCAGCGATTCATGTCGTCACCGGCCGGCGTGATCTGACTTGGCTGCGTTACCTGCTGGCTCAGGGTGCCGACGCCAATCTCAGTAACCGCGGGGGCGACACGGCGCTGATCATTGCCGCCCGCATCGGCTTCGCGGAAGGGGCCGATGCACTGCTCCGTCGCGGCGCCCAGGTCGACAAGGCGAACCGGCTCGGGGAAACGCCGCTGATCGTGGCGGTCCAGCAGCGCCAGATGCCGCTCATCCGGCTACTGGTCGACAAGGGCGCCAACCCAGACAAGACCGACAATGCCACCGGCCGAAGCGCGCGCGATTATGCCAAGCGCGACGCCCGCGCTGCCGAGATGCTGAGGCTGATGGAAGCGACCAAGCCCGCCCCGGCCCGCCCGGTCGCCGGCCCGGGGCTCTAGGGCGCTTACTGTCCCCAACCCAGGGTCGGATCGATCTGCGCGCTGAGGCGGCGCGCGGCGCGACGGGCGAAGCGCAGCAGCTCGGCCTTTCGCCTCGCCGGTGCCAGCGGCCGATGCGGCGCTTCCCGCACGACCGCCGCATCGTAGCGGTCGGCGACGATCACGCCGGCCGTCTCGGGCAGGAAGCGCTCTTCCTCCAGCAGCGCCGACAGGTGCGGCGGCACGGCCCAGAAGAAATTGTCGCAATAATCGAGATAGTCGGTCCACTTGGCATCGCCGGTGAGGTCGGCCTTGCTGACCTTGATCTCGACGATGGTGAGCTGGCCCTTGGGATCGATCCCCATCAGGTCGGCGCGCCGCCCATTCGGCAGCGGGACTTCGCATATTGCGAACAGGTCACGCCGGCAGAATAAGCGGGTCACGCCGCGCGCAACCTCCACCGCTTGGAGTGGAAGGTCCTGAAAACAGGAAGAAGCGGAGAGAGACTCGGGCGCGCTGGACACGCCCGAGCCATAGAACAGGACAGGAACGAAGCGCTAGGGCCTAGCGGTAGAAGACGTGATTACCGACAGACGCCACGCGAGTCAGGCGCCAGCCCGGGCGGACGCGGCGGGCGTGGAAGAACATGGCCTTGCCGACATTGCTGTCGTGAATGTCCGCATCGACGATGCGGGCGATGGCAACCGCATTCTTCCACTGCAGGCTGTTCTTGTTGACCGACGGCCAGCGGCCGCCGCGGACGAAGCTGAACTGGCCGCGCTGCGTCAGCACGCCGCAATAGCTGGACGGAAAGCGGCCCCGGCTCTCGGCGCGGTTGGCGATGACGTGGCCGACCGCGAGCTGGCCGGCAAGCGGCTCGCTCTTGCTCTCGAAATAGACGCCGACGGCGAGGCATTCGAGTTCGCGGCTGCCGGCATCGGCGCTGCGCAGCTTGGCAACGGTTTCGGACAGGCTGGCACCACGGCGCACGGCCGGTGTGTCGATCGCGGGCACAACCGCAGCGCCAGGCTCTTCGCTGCCGGCGACTTCGGCCGGAGCAAGCGGTTCGTTCGAAAGCGGGGTAGTCACGAGCGGTTCGCTATTGGCAACGGCGGCAACGGCCTGTTCGGTGGCGGGCGCCCGGACAATCTGGGCGGGGGCAACGGAACCTGCGGCAAGCGCAGTGGCGGCAACCATCAAGACCAAGTGACGAACCACGAACAACCTATCAACGTGCGGTGGATTGCCGTCCGCGTGCCGAACCCGGCCGCCAAATGCGGCCTCATCTCACGCTTGGGCTGATCCCCCGTCTCGCGCGGCTCCCCGGGACGGTCGGACCGGCCCAGGGAGCACCCCGCTCGAAAGCTGTTCCTCGGTTCGTCGCATTGTTTCCCGGGCGCAACCCGCTCAGCTCATTTCAGCGGTGAATCGTTCTGCCGACGGGACGTCCAGTTCCAATATCCACAGATCGGGGTCTCGATCCGCGGCACGCGCAAGATGTTGTTGCAAGGAGGCCGAATCACGCAAGACGCGCTTTTCCCAGGCGTAGCGCCCATCCTGCTGGAGCAGGCGTTCCATCGTGAAGAGGACCGCTCCGCGCTCTGCCAGCAGCAGAAGCAGGCTGCCACGTTCGGCGTCGCCGCGGCGCATGACGGCACCGAAGCCGCCCTCTGCCGCGGCCCGGGCCAGCAGCGCGGAAACCTCGACGTGGGTGGCGAGCCGCCCCTCGCTCACCTGGCGCGGTAACCTGACAGCCCCGCCAGAGCGATGTGAGAGCGGAGGAACGTACCTGTTCCGCGCGCGCATTCCTCGCCACTCGAATCGACGATCCGCGCCTCGGCAACGAACACCCGCCGCTTGCCCGAAATCCAGCGCCCCTCGGCAAATGCCGGACCTTCGCGCATCGGTTTGGTGAAGTGCAGGTTGAAGGCCGTCGTCAGCAGGAAGCGGTCGCTGACCAGGCTGTTGGCCGCATAGAAGGCGGCGTCGTCGAGCATCTTGAAATAGAGCGTCCCGTGCGCTGCCCCGGCGGCATGGAAGTTCTGCGGCTCCACCGTGAAGCGGATGATCGCCTCGCCAGCGTTGGCCAGCGTCAGCTCGGACCGGAACAGGGCATTGATCGGCGCCGAGGCATAGAGTGCCTCGAGCGCGCGGAAATGCGCTTCGGCGCCGCTGACCGGCGTCTCCCCGTCAGGCAGCGTGCGGCTCATCGACCCCAATCAGCACCGCCGCCAGCGCATCGCGGCTATTGGCCCCGCGAAGCCTCTCCAGGGTCGGCGCATGGCGTACCACTCGGCTGATCGCTGCCAGCGCCTTAAGATGGTCAGCGCCGGCGTCCGGCGGCGACAACAGGAGGAAGACGAGGTCTACCGGCGCCGCATCGATTGCCTTGTAGTCGATCGGCTCGGCAAGCTGGGCGACCAGCCCAAAGATCCGCTTCAGCCCCTCGACCTTGCCGTGCGGAATAGCGACACCATTGCCGAATCCGGTCGATCCCAGCCGCTCGCGCTCGGCGAGCGATGCCATCAGCTCGTTCGTATCCATCTGCAGCCGCTGCCCGGCGATCTGGCCGAGGCTGTGGAACAGGGCGCGCTTGTTCGCGACCGCAAGCTGTGGACGAATGGCGTCGAAATCGAGAAAGGTGGAAAGCTGCATGACAGGATTACTCTGACGCCCGGCGGAAACCCGCGCGGCTGATGCCTCATGGACGAGGCCGGGTCTAGCGATCTTTGGGTTCGACCCAGCCGATGCTTCCGTCGTCCCGTCGATAGACCATGTTGAAGGCACCGGTCTTGCTGTTGCGGAACATGAGCGCGTTGGTGTTGCGAAGATCGAGCATCATCACGGCATCGGACACGCTCGCCTCGGGGATGTCGACGCGGGTCTCGGCGATCACCGGCGGATGCTCGGGCGCGGGCTCCTCCTCGCTCGGCGGAGGCGCGAACACGACATAGGCGGCGGAGGCGTCATAGCCGGCGCCGCCCATCGCCTCGGCCCCCTTGCGATCGCGCAACCGCGACTTGTAGCGCTTCAGCTGCCGCTCGATCTTGTCGGCCGCGCCTTCGAATGCCTGGTGGGCATCATAGCCCCTGTTGCTTGCCTTGAGCACGACTCCGTTCACCACCGGCGCGACGATGTCGCAGGTGAAGCCATTGTCGTGCGGACCCTTGCCGAAGGTGACATTGGCAGCGGTGGCGCGGCTGAAGTAGCGCCCGGTCAGCGCCTCCAGCCGCTCGGTGACATGGGTTTGAAGCGCCGCCCCGGTCTCGACCTGGTGACCTGCCACCCTGATGTCCATCGCTGCTGCTCCTTTCCGAGCTTCCCGGCAGCGCTTCCGTTCCCGGCCTAGGAAGCCGGGATCGATGCCCAGACCGGGTCCTTGATCCTGCTCATGAACTGGGCATGCGCCTCAAGCTCGTCAAGCGACGGAGCATGCGGACGCGGCGTGCGGACCGGCCTTGCGGCAGGCCGAGCAATGCTGGTCGCCTGCACCGCGATATCGGCGGCAGAAGAGGCATCGGCGAGTAGCGAGAAGCCGATCTGCCGGCCGCCGGTCAGCTCGACATAGACCTGCGCCAGCAACTGCGCGTCGAGCAGCGCGCCATGCTTGACGCGCGCCGTGCGATCGACGCCGAAGCGGGTGCAGAGCGCGTCGAGGCTGTGCTTGGCGCCGGGGTGCTTCGAGCGCGCCAGCACCAAGGTGCAGATCATGCGGCTGAGGCAGACGGGATCGCGCCCACACCGCTCCAGCTCGTGGTTGAGGAATCCGAAATCGAAGGTGGCATTGTGCGCGATCAGCGGCGCATCGCCGACGAAGTCGAGCAACTCCTCGCACTTGTCACCGAACAGGGGCTTGTCGGACAGGAAGATGGTGCTGAGCCCGTGCACTGCTTCCGCCTCGCTCGGCATGCTGCGCTCGGGATTGAAATAGGCGTGATATTCGCGGCCGGTCGGGCAGCGATTGACCAGCTCGACGCAGCCGATCTCGACCATCCGGTCGCCCGTCGTCGGATTGACGCCGGTGGTTTCCGTATCGAACACGATCTCACGCATGGATGAATCTATGCGCGCTTGGAGAGTCCCAGTCCAGCGAGGATCGCGTCCACTTGGGCTTCCGTTTCGGCCAGGCTGATCGAGGTGTCGATCACATGATCCGCCCGCGCACGCTTCTCGGCGTCGGGCGTCTGGCGGGCGAGGATGTGATCCAGCTTCTCGGCCGTCATGCCTGGCCGGGCGAGCACGCGCTGGCGCTGGATCTCGGCCGGCGCGGATACGACGATGACGTCGTCGAAGACGGCCTCGCCCCCGGTCTCGAACAACAAGGGAATGTCGAACAGCAGCGCCGGCGCAGCGCCATGCTCGACGATGAAGCGGGTGCGCTCATGGTGGACGGCGGGGTGCACGATCGCCTCCAGCGCGGCGAGCTCGTGGGGCTTGCCCAGGACGGCGGCGGCAAGGGCCTCACGATCGACCGCACCCTCGCGGGTCGTGCCGGGAAAGCGCTGCTCGATCACCGGCACCAGCCGTCCGCCCGGACCCTGCAGCGCACGAACCGTCGCATCGGCGTCGAACACCGGAATGCCCCGCGCGGCGAACATCTTCGCGACGGTAGACTTCCCCATGCCGATGGAGCCGGTGAGGGCGAGTGTCTTCATGCGGTAAGAAGCTCCCGGAGTTCGGCATCATGGTCGCGCGGCGCTTCTTCACCAAATAGATGCGCGAACGCCGCGGCGGCCTGAGCCACGAGCATCGTGAGGCCGCCCACCGCCACCAGCCCCCGCTCGCGCGCCTGCCGCAGGAGGTCCGTCTCGAGCGGGTCATAGACCATGTCGAAGACGACCGATCCCGGCGCCATCCCCCCGAGATCGACCTGCAGCGGCGGATGGCCACGCATGCCGAGCGGGGAGGCATTCACCAGCAGGGATAAGTGCTGCTCCTTCGATCTGGACTGGGCGAGATCGCCGACTTCGACCGACGCATATTCGGCATCGACGGGATCGAACCGACGCCGGAAGGCCAGCGCACGCTCTTTGGTCCGCCCGACACTGGTCACGTGAAGCGGCGCAGGGCGGCGCAGGAGGGCGACCATCGCTGCTGCTGCTGCACCGCCGGTGCCGATCACCGTCGCCGAGGAGATGCGATCGCCCTCGATCCATGGCCGCAGCGGGTCGGATACGCCGTTCAGGTCCGTATTGTGCCCACTGAGCCGCCCCTCAGCGCCGACACGCGTGATGGTATTGGCCGCACCGACCAACCCCACCTCGGCAGATTGTTCGTCAAGGTATCGCAATGCCTCGACCTTGAGCGGCATGGTGACATTGCAGCCGCACCAAAGCGGGTCGCTCCGCCGTTGTTCGAGATAGTGCGGCAGGTCTCCCGCCGTCACGCGGGTCGCGCGATAGTCGTAGGCGAGGCCCAGCTTGCCCAGCCAGAAGCGATGGATCAGCGGCGACCGGCTGTGGCCGACGGGATCGCCGATCACCTCCGCAAAAGGGACAGCTGATGTCATGCCGTCAACACGCCTTTCGCACGCAGCGCTCCGAGCAGAGGCAACAAGGGCATGCCGAGGATGGTGAAGTGATCGCCCTCAATTGCCTCGAACAGCTGGATGCCGGGTCCCTCCAGCCGGAAGACACCGACGCAATAGCTGACCTCGGGCCAGTCGCTTTCCAGATATTGCTCGATGAAGGCGTCGCTGAGCACGCGCACGCGAAGCCGCGCCTCGCCCGCGTGCCGCCAGATTATCTCGCTTCCTGTGGCGAGGACGACGGCGCTGGTCAGGACCATCGTCTTTCCCGAGAAGAAACGCAGATGCTCGGCCGCCGTCTCGCGACCCGCGGGTTTGTCGAACCGGCGACCGTCCACGCTGATCAGGCTGTCGCTGCCGATCACCAGGGCTTGCTGTCGCCGCACCGCGACCGCCAGCGCTTTCGCTTCCGCCAGCGCAAGCGTCAGTCCGGCATCGTTGCCGTCGAATCCCGCCTTGATCGCAGCCTCGTCCACGCCAGGCGCCTCGGCCGCATAAGGTACGCCGGCATTGGCCAGCATCGTGCCGCGGATCGGCGAGGTCGAGGCGAGCACCAGTTCCATGTTCGTTCCTGTGGAGAAAGCCGCCTGTACCCCTAGCGCGGCTGCGGGGATGGACCAACCGGAGCCGATCAGGACCCGTCGGCAAGGATTCGCAAAGCCGCTTATCCACGGTGGATGAAGCCATCCACAGGCCTGTGGAAAGCGGGAATTCGGCTGCGCGACTCGCCGGTCTTGCGAGAGCCGCCAATTCCGGCCACCTGTTGGCAACCATGGGAGGCCGACTTATTCCCCAGCTTCGGCCCGCCAACAGACTCCAACTACCTTTCTAAGAATCTATAAGAGAAAGAGATAAGGGTGGCCGACCAGCCTTCGGATCAGACGACCGACAAGCCGCTCCTGGCCGTGCTCAGGGGCGAACGGCGCGACCCACCGCCCGTCTGGATGATGCGTCAGGCCGGGCGCTATCTTCCCGAATATCGTGCGCTGAGGGCCGAAAAAGGCGGCTTCCTCGACATGGTCTATGATCCGCCCGCCGCGGCCGAGATCACGCTTCAGCCACTCCGCCGCTTTGCGCTCGATGCGGCCATCCTCTTTTCCGATATCCTGATCGTCCCGCATGCGCTGGGGCAGAACCTCAGCTTTGTCGCAGGTGAGGGTCCCCGTCTCGCGCCGCCGCTGAGCGGAGCCGAGCTGGCCGAGTTCGAGCCCGCACCCGAGCGGTTCGAGCTGATCTACGAGACCGTTCGCCAGGTGAAGGCACAGCTGTCGCCCGAGACGACTTTCCTGGGCTTCGCGGGATCGCCCTGGACAGTCGCCACCTACATGGTGGCCGGTGAAGGCAGCCGCGAACAGGCCGAGGCCCGCCAACTCGCCTATCGCGATCCGGGAAAGTTCGGCGCCATCATCGCGGCCATTGAGGAATCGACCATCGGCTATCTCGTCGGCCAGGCCGACGCGGGGGTTGATGCGGTGCAGTTGTTCGACAGCTGGTCGGGCAGCCTCGCCCCAACCGAATTCGAACGCTGGGTCATCGCGCCCACCGCGCGGATCGTCGCGAAGCTGCGCGCGCTCCGGCCGGACCTGACCATCATCGGCTTCCCCAAGGGGGCGGGCGGCAAGCTCCCCGCGTATGCCCGCGAGACGGGCGTGGACGCGCTCGGGCTCGACGAGACGGTCGACCCCCTATGGGCACATGCCAGCCTGCCCGACGGCATGCCGGTCCAGGGAAATCTCGATCCGCTGGCACTGATCGCCGGCGGCCCGGCGCTGGAGAAGGCGGTTCGCGTTATTCTTTCTGCCCTCGAGGAGCGACCGCACGTGTTCAATCTCGGCCATGGCATCCAACAGACGACGCCGATCGAGCACGTCCAGCAGCTCTTCCGCCTGCTTGGAAAGGCCGTCTGATGCTCGACGCCTACATCGGCATTCTCGGCAATGCCTATCCCTGGGTGAAGGCGGCGCACGTCACCTTCGTCATCTTCTGGGTCGCCGGACTGTTTCTGCTGCCGCGCTTCTACGTCTATCATCACGCGACCGCGGCCGGATCGGCCGAGGACCGCGCATGGATCGACCGCGAGCGCCGCACCCGCTCGATCATCCTCGGGCCCGCCATGGGTATCGTCTGGATCCTCGGCCTCGCGCTTGCCTTCCATCTCGGCGCCTGGACCCAGGGTTGGTTTCACGGCAAGCTGGCGCTGGTCGTGCTGCTGACCGGCTACCAGGGATGGCTTGGCGCCTACGGCCGCAAGCTCGCGCGCGGCGATCGCCCGCTCGAGAACCGCACCCTGCGTATCATGAACGAGGTTCCCGGCATCATGACCGCGCTCATCGTCGTGCTGGTGATCGTCAAACCGTTCTGATCTTGCCGTCTGGCGAGGCGGTCCCCATGTTGACTTGGACGGCGGCCCGACATAGGCCGTCAGCATACGGCCGCACCGGCCCGTATTCTCCGCTCATGCCGGTGTGACCGCTCGGTTCTCGACGCGGGTCATCAGTCATCCGACTGCCAAACTCCCCAGACAAAGACATCAGACATGCATCTCAAGGATCTCAAGCAGAAGACCCCCGCCCAGCTGGTCGCACAGGCCGAGGAAATGGGCATCGAGGGTGCGTCGACGCTGCGCAAGCAGGACCTTCTCTTCTCCATCCTCAAGGTCCGTGCCGAGACCGGCGCCGAGATCATGGGGTCGGGCACGATCGAGGTGCTGAACGACGGCTTCGGCTTCCTCCGCAGCCCGGAGGCCAATTACCTCGCCGGGCCGGACGACATCTACGTCACGCCGCAGCTGGTCCGCCGCTTCGGATTGCGTACCGGTGACACGGTCGAAGGCGAAATCCGCGCTCCCAAGGACGGTGAGCGTTATTTCGCCCTGAACCGCGTGACCTCGGTCAACTTCGATGAGCCGGAAGCGGTTCGCCACCGGGTCAACTTCGACAATCTCACCCCGCTCTATCCGGACGCCAAGCTCAAGCTCGATACGCTCGATCCGACGATCAAGGACAAATCGGCGAGGGTGATCGATATCGTCTCGCCGCTCGGCAAGGGCCAGCGCGCGCTGATCGTCGCACCGCCGCGCACCGGCAAGACCGTTCTCCTCCAGAACATCGCCCGTGCGATTACCGATAACAATCCGGAGGTCTTCCTCATCGTTCTGCTGATCGACGAGCGGCCCGAGGAAGTGACCGACATGCAGCGCAGCGTGAAGGGCGAGGTCGTATCCTCCACCTTCGACGAGCCGGCGCAGCGTCACGTCCAGGTTGCCGAAATGGTGATCGAGAAGGCCAAGCGCCTGGTCGAGCACAAGAAGGATGTCGTCATCCTGCTCGACTCCATCACCCGCCTCGGCCGTGCCTACAACACCGTCGTGCCGTCGTCGGGCAAGGTGCTGACCGGCGGTGTCGACGCCAACGCCCTTCAGCGGCCGAAGCGCTTCTTCGGCGCCGCCCGCAACATCGAGGAGGGCGGCTCGCTGTCGATCATCGCCACTGCGCTGATCGATACCGGCTCCAAGATGGACGAAGTCATTTTCGAAGAGTTCAAGGGCACCGGCAACAGCGAAATCGTGCTCGACCGCAAGGTCGCCGACAAGCGCATCTTCCCGGCCCTCGACGTCGGCAAGAGCGGCACTCGCAAGGAAGAGCTGCTGGTCCCGCAGAACATCCTGACCAAGATGTGGGTGCTGCGCCGGATCCTCATGCAGATGGGCACGATCGATGCGATGCAGTTCCTGCTGGACAAGATGCGCGACGCGAAGAGCAACGAGGACTTCTTCGCCTCGATGAACCAGTAAGCCGCTCGCGCATTGGCGAGGGGAGCGCCCGATTGCTTTCTTCGCGTCATTGCGAGCGTTAGCGAAGCAATCCAGTCCGGGCGCGTGGATTGCTTCGTCGCCTGCGGCCTATCGCAACGACGAAGGCCTGACCGGACTGACGGAGAGTTCCTTTGCTTGAACTGATTACGACGACCCTTGCCGCCGCTGCCGGCCTCGGTGGCCCTGCCGAAATCTGGGCCTCGATCGTGAAGGATTTCAGCAACATCACCGAGCCGGCCGCATTTGCGGCCTTTCTCCAGGTGCTCGCAATCGATCTCGTTCTCGCAGGCGACAATGCGATCGTCGTGGGTGCGCTTGCTGCCGGTCTGCCGCCGGAGCAGCGCAAAAAGGTCATCCTGATCGGCGTCGCCGCCGCTCTGGTCCTGCGAATCCTGTTCGCGCTCATCGTCACGCAGCTGCTGCAGATCGTTGGCCTCATCCTGGTCGGCGGCCTGCTGCTGCTGTGGGTGGCTTGGAAGATGTGGCGTGAGCTTCGGCACACGGCGGACAATGCCGGCAGCCCGGAGATCGAGGGCGACGAACATAGCGGCCTGCGGCCGGCCAAGAGCTTCGCGGGAGCCGCCTGGGCCGTAGCCGTCGCCGACGTCAGCATGAGCCTGGACAATGTCCTGGCGGTCGCCGGCGCGGCGCGCGACCACCCGGGAATCCTCATCGTCGGCCTGATCTTCGCTGTCGCCCTCATGGGCCTCGCGGCCAACCTCATCGCCCGCTACATCGAGCGCTATCGCTGGATCGCCTATGTCGGTCTTGCAGTCATCCTCTATGTCGCCGTGAAGATGATCTACGACGGCTGGATCGATCCGCAGGTGGGCCTCGGCCGCCTGTTCGTCTGAACGGGACCCCGGCCCCAAGCCGGGGTGCCGCAACATCGACCTGAGCCATGAGCAGGGTGACGGGCGCACGGGGCACATCGCCTGCCCAGTGCCCGGCGTGGCGGAAGCGCTGGCCGCCCGCTTGTCACTTCCCTCGCCGCACGGCATCCGGGACGGGTGAGCCGACCCACCATCTTCGCCCGTTCCAGCGGCGCCTTGCCGTCTGCCATCGCCGTGGTGCGGATCAGCGGGCCCGAGGCCGAGAGGGCCGCTGCACGGCTCGCCGGTACTCTCCCGGCACCCAGGACCATGAGCCTCCGCGATCTGAAGGCCGGGGATGGCGCATTGATCGACCGAGCCCTCGTCGTCCGCTTCCCGGCGCCACACACCGCCACCGGCGAGCCACTGGTCGAGCTTCACTGCCACGGCGGCCGTGCCGTGGTCGCGCGCCTTCTTGGCCTGCTCGCCGCCATGCCGGGCCTGCGCGAGGCGGAGCCGGGAGAGTTCACCCGCCGCGCGCTCGAGAATGGCCGCTTCGACCTGACCGAGACCGAGGGCCTAGCAGACTTGCTGTCCGCCGAAACGGAGTGGCAACGCCGTGCCGCCGTGGAGAGCGCCGGAGGAGGGCTCCGCCGCTCCGTCGAGGAATGGCGCGAGCGGCTCGTCCTCCTTGCCGCCGAGGCGGAGGCGGCGATCGACTATGTCGACGAGGAGGAGACCGAGCTCGAGCTGGTGCAGCTCTGCAGCGCAGCGGCAGCGCTGGCAGACGAGTGGCGCAGCCAACTCGCTGCGCCGAGGTCGGAGCTGCTGAACGACGGGCTCAAGATTGTCCTCGGAGGTCCACCAAATAGCGGAAAGTCCAGCCTCTTCAATGCTTTGACCGAATCCAACAAGGCCATAGTGACGTCAATTCCGGGAACCACCCGTGATTTGTTGGAGGCGCGCCTGGATCTCGACGGACTGCCGGTGGTGCTGATCGACACTGCCGGTCTTCGCGCAACCGATGATGTTGTCGAGCGGATCGGTGTCGCGCGCGCTGAAGGCGCCCAGGAGACCGCCGATATCCTTCTCTGGCTCGGCGACCCGCAGGAGGCGCCCAATCACCAGCGGATCTTGCTCGTGCACGCGCGTGCCGACGAGCGTCCCCTGGCACCCGCAGGCACCATTCCAGCCTCCGTGGTGACACCGGGCGGTCTGGAAGCATTGCGTGCCGAAGTCATCGGAGCCGCACGCAATCTCCTACCGCCGCCCGATCGCGCCGCACTCAACCAGCGCCAGGCGCGTGCCCTGAGGGAAGCAGAGGAGGCACTTCGTGGAGTGCAACCTGACGACATCCTGCTGACCGCCGAGGCCCTCCGGCAGGCCCTGCACGCCCTCGATCGACTAAGCGGCCGCCACGGAACGGAAGACGTGCTCGACGCTCTTTTCGGACGATTTTGCCTCGGCAAGTAAGCGTTCCACGTGGAACAACTCGCAAAACGACTGTTCAGAGGATAAGGGCACGGCGATGTTCGACGTCTTGGTCATCGGTGCGGGTCACGCGGGCTGCGAGGCGGCCGCCGCCGCCGCGCGCATGGGGGCTAAGGTGGGGCTGCTTAGCTTTCGTCGCGAAGATGCCGGACAGATGAGCTGCAACCCCTCGATCGGGGGTGTCGGCAAGGGTCATCTCGTCCGTGAGTTGGACGTGTTCGACGGCCTGATGGCGCGGGCGGCGGATCGGGCAGCCATCCACCGGCGCATGCTCAACCGGAGCAAGGGTCCTGCGGTCTGGGGTCCACGCATCCAGGCCGATCGTCTGCACTATCGCGCCGCCGTCGAGGCACTGCTGGCCGAACTGGCTGTCGACCGCATCCATGGCGAAGCCGTTGCTCTCGACATCAAGCAGGGCGCCGTCGTTGGCGTGACGCTTTCCGACGGTGCGCGACTGCCGACCCGGTCCGTGGTCATTGCGACGGGTACCTTCCTCGACGCGCGAGTCTTCATCGGCGAGGAGAGTCGCGCGGCGGGCCGCCATGGCGAGCAAGCCAGCGTGCCGCTCGCGGCGCAACTCCGCCAGGTGGGCCTAGCAGCGCGACGCCTCAAGACGGGCACGCCTCCGCGCCTGGATGGCCGCACCATTGATTGGGCTCGACTGGAGAAGCAGCCGAGCGATGCCGATGCTTGGGCCTTCTCGGCGCATCCCGAGGCTGCCAAACGCCTCCCGCAACTCTGCTGTGCCATCACCCGAACGAATGAGCGCACGCACGAGATCATCCGTGCGGCGGAGGAGCGCTCGCCACTCTACTCCGGTGTCATCGAGGGCAGGGGCCCGCGCTACTGCCCGTCGATCGAAGACAAGGTTCGCCGCTTCGGCGATCGCGACGGGCACCAGATCTTCCTGGAGCCCGAAGGACTTGCGGACCCGCTCGTCTATCCGAACGGCATTTCCACATCGATGCCGATGGAGGTTCAGGAAGCGTTCGTCCGCTCGATCGCCGGCCTCGAACGTGTCGTCATCGCCCGTCCCGGCTATGCGGTCGAGTATGAGCATGTCGACCCGCGCCGGCTTGGAAGCGACCTGCGGGTGCGAGACCTTCCTGGCCTGTTCCTGGCTGGGCAGATCAACGGCACGACCGGATATGAGGAAGCGGCAGCGCAAGGACTTGTGGCGGGCCTGAACGCGGCAGCCGCCGCACTCGGCAAAGAGGCGATCACCTTCGACCGCCGATCGAGCTACATCGGTGTCATGATCGATGACCTGACCTTGCAGGGAGTCAGTGAACCCTATCGCATGATGACCGCGCGCGCTGAATATCGTTTGCTCCTCCGAGCCGATAATGCGGTCGCGCGTCTTGGCGACAAGGCGCTCGGCGTCGGCTGCGTGTCGGACCGCCGAGCGGACGCGATACGCAGTCACCTTAAGTGGCGGCAGCAACCCGCTTTCGCACAGACGGAAGAGGGCATGGCCGATGCGCTCTATGCGCCTTATGTGCTGCGCCAGCAGCGCGAGTGGGACGCCATTTCACGCAACCGCTCCGTAACCATCTCTGCGGACCTCGACATCGCAGCTGTTGCCGGACTGTCCGCGGAGATGGCGGAACGGCTGGCGGCAGCCCGACCCGAAAATCTCGACCAGGCCTCACGCGTGCCCGGCGTCACGCCCGCAGCGATTACCGCGCTCTACGTCGCTCTTGTCCGGGCCGCCGCGTGACACCTCACCGGTTGGATGTTTCACGTGAAACACGAGCTAAGCTGGAGCACTTCGTCTCCCTGCTCCTTCAAGAGAACGAATGTCAGAATCTGATCAGCCGAGCGAGCGCCGAGCAGGTGTGGGAGCGCCACATCCTCGATTCGGCACAGCTTCTCGACCATGCTCCTGCCAATGCTGACTGGCTGGACATCGGCAGCGGCCCAGGTCTTCCCGGAATGGTCCTCGCCATCCTTGGCGTTCGCTGCATCACCATGGCCGAGCCTCGCCGTCTTCGCACGGACTTTCTGGAGCGATCCATGCGCGAACTTGGCGTCGAGAACGCCCGCGTCGTCACCGGAAAGGTCGAGCAGGTCGATGGACGCTTCGACGTGATTACCGCACGAGCCGTTGCCTCTCTCGACCGCCTGTTTGCCTTGAGTGCCCGCCTTTGTGCGCCCGAGGGCCGGTGGGTGCTGCCAAAGGGCCGAAGCGCTGCAAAGGAACTGGAAGAGGCGCGCTCCACGTGGCAAGGTAGCTTCCGGCTCGAACCGAGCAGGACCGATCCGGATGCCCGGATCCTGGTTGCATCGGCGGTCAAGCGGAAGGCTGGGCGGGGATGATCAAGGTCGCAATCGCGAATCAGAAGGGTGGGGTGGGCAAGACCACGACTGCCATCAACCTTGCCACTGGCCTTGCGGCCATGGGCTGGCGCGTGCTCCTCGTCGACCTTGATCCGCAGGGCAATGCGTCGACCGGGCTCGGCATCGGACCTCATGCTCGCAGCCGCTCTTCCTATGAAGTGCTGATCGGGAGCGAGACGGTCGACAATTCGGTGCTCGAGACCCGCGTGCCACGGCTTGAGCTGCTTCCGGCCACGCAGGATCTCTCCGGCGCTGAAGTGGAGCTGGTCGATTTCGACCGCCGCACCCACCGCCTGGCCGATGCGCTGGATGCGGCGCCGCCACGGTGGGACATCTGCCTCATCGACTGCCCGCCGTCGCTCGGCCTGCTGACCGTCAACGCGCTCGTCGCCGCGCGCCATCTGCTCGTGCCGCTGCAGTGCGAGTTCTTTGCGCTCGAAGGGCTCAGCCAATTGCTTCAGACCGTTGAGCGTATCCGCACGCGCTTCAATCCCGAACTCTCCATCCTTGGCGTCGCGCTTACCATGTTCGATCGCCGCAATCGCCTGTCCGCGCAGGTGGCCGAGGACGTGCGCGCCTGCCTTGGCGCGGCGGTGTTCGACACGGTCGTGCCGCGCAACGTCCGCCTTTCGGAGGCTCCGAGCCACGGCCTTCCAGCACTGATCTATGACCTGCGCTGCTCGGGTTCGACGGCCTATGTTGGCCTCGCCCGCGAGCTGATGGCGCGTCTCCCGGCATTGAAGGAAGCAGCATGAATCAGCAGGCCCGCGGGCTTGGGCGCGGTCTTTCCGCGCTGCTCGGCGATGCGCCAGCGACCACCGCGGCTGGCACTGCCGAGGGTGTTCGCGAGATCGACATCGCGGCGATCCGGCCGAACCCAAGCCAGCCCCGCCGGATCTTTGCCGAGGAGGCGCTGGCCGAACTGGCGGAGTCCATCGGTGCGCGCGGCGTGCTCCAGCCCATCCTGGTTCGTCCTGCGGGCGAAGCAGGTCGGTTTGAGATCATCGCCGGCGAGCGCCGCTGGCGTGCCGCACAGCGGGCACAGCTCCACCGTATCCCGGCCATCGTTCGCAACTTCGACGAGGCGGGCACTGCCGAAGTCGCGCTGATCGAGAACGTCCAGCGCGCGGACCTCGGGCCGCTCGAGGAAGCCGATGCTTATGCGGCGCTGGTCGAACGCTTCGGCCACAAGCCCGAGGAGGTTGGCAAGCTGGTCGGCAAGAGCCGCAGTCACGTCGCCAACCTATTGAGATTGCGGGATCTTCCGTCGACCGTCCGGGCTCGGCTGGAAGCTGGCGAGCTGACCATGGGACATGCCCGTGCCATCGCCTCGTCACCCGATGCGGAGAGCCTGGCCGAGGAGATCGTCAAGCGGGGCCTGTCCGTGCGGCAGACCGAGGCGCTCGCCCGCAAGCGGCGTCCGGGGGCAGGGAGCGACATCGCACGTGGCAGTGCGCGGCTGGCAGCGGCGGCGCGCGATGCCGACCTCGTGGCGCTTGAGCGTCAGCTCGGCGACCTGCTTGGCCTCAAGGTCAGTATCCAGCACTCGGGCGGGGCGGGGCAGGTGGCCGTGCATTTCTCGAGCCTCGACCAGCTCGACCTTATCTGCCAGCGGCTGAGCGGCGAACCGATCTAGCGCCGGCTTGCGGCGACGCGCGCGAGCTGAAGCAGGGTCTCGCCGAGCGCGGCGCTCGGGGGCACCGGTTGCATGAGCAGCTCGCGCTCGAGCCGCTGCACGCGCTGAAATGCTTCGGAAAGTTTAGGCGAGGTCCAGCGAGGAAGTATTCGCCCGACGATCGGCTTGTCGCGGACCCAGCGGACCGACTGGACGACGCTCTCGGTGCTTTGTCCCTGGTCGATCCGTGCCCGCAGGGGCGCAAGCATCAGCAGGCGGCGCTGGAGTGCGCGGACGACGGGGATGGCGTCTGTTCCCGAAGCATCGAGCAAGGCGAGCTCGGCCGAGAGCCCAGCCACGTCACCGGCAAGCGCAAGATCGCCTGGTCGCCCGAGATCCGCTTCGCCCTGATCGATCCCGAGTGCATCGACGACCTCCTCGTCGAGGTCCAGTAGCTGGTCCGGAGAAGCGCCTGCATAAAGCGCGAACTTCTGCAGTTCCAGGCGGGCGAGGATGAGGTCACCGCCAGCTTCGCCGGCAATTCGCTCGGCCAGTTCGGGCGTGACGCGAAGCCCTTCGGCGCGGCCAAGCTCGAGGATGACGCCGGCTTGTTGACGCGGGGTCTGGACATCGCTGGCGACGTGGATGGCCGCCTTGTGGCCGTCCGCCAGCTTGGCAAGCGTACTGCTGCTCCTCAGCAGCCCGCTGGTAATGGCGACAGCCGGCGCCTCCGCCCGGTCGAGCGCAAGCAGCGCTCCCACCGCGGGCACGATGTCCTCGCCTGCTGGCTCGACCCACAGCAGGCGTGCGCCGCCGAACATGGGCAGGCTGGCGGCCTCGTCGGCCAGCCAGGCCGGGTCCGACTTGAGCTGGGCAGCACTGGCAGTGATCTTCTCCGCCCCGAGCGACGCGAGCAGGCGCTGCGCGAACAGGCGACTGGCTGAATTGTCCGCACCCGAGAAGAGGTAGAAGCGGACGGCGGGGTCGGGCCGGTCGAGCGCGGCGGCGGCCCGTCCGGAGGCGAGCTTCACCGGACCGGCGTCCGATTGGCGTAGAGGCTGAGACGACCGACGATCTGATCGGCCACCACCTGGGTAAGCCGCTCCGCAGCGGTCTGCTCGGCCGCCAGCGTCGCCACATCGGAGCTGACGACATCGATGCCGGCGTCCGAGCCGGCAGTCGCGTCAAGCACCACCTGGCCGGTGGCATTGTCGACCAGCCGGTACCGCGCACGAATGGTGCGGCGCTCACGGGTGACGGCGGTGTCGCCGCGAATGCCAAAGCCGGTAAGGTCGTCATCGACTTCGACTTCGAGCCGGTAGCGCTCATTGCCTTCGGTCTCGCCAAGGCGGTCGGCAAGCGCCGCCCGCATCAGCCAGCCGGTTCGACCGCCGGCAATGGGCTGCACGGCGACGGAGGATAGGAATGTTGCCGTCGCACCGCTCGTGCCGCCGCCGTAGACGGGGCGAAGACCGCAGCCCGTGCTCAGCGCTGCCAGAGCAAGGAGGAAGGCAGCCCGCTTCACAGGACGATGTTCACCAGGCGATCGGGCACGACGATCACCTTCTTCGGCGCGCTGTCGCCGACGAGCGCGGCAATCTTCTCGGCAGACAGGGCCATTGTCTGAAGGTCCTCGCGCGCAGCCCCGCGCGGCGCGGTCAGCGTATGCTTGAGCTTGCCGTTGACCTGCACGGCGATGGTCACCTCGTCGTCGACCAGCAGCTCCGGATCATAGGCGGGCCAGGGCTGGTCGACCGCCATTCCCTCGCCTCCGAGCACCGTCCAGGCCTCCTCGGCGAGGTGCGGCGCCATCGGCGAGATCAAGACGACAAGGGAGCGAATGGCGGCGCTCCGGTCTGCACTTGGCGCGGACTTCTCGATTGCGCTGACCAGTTCGTACAGGGCCGCGACGGCCTTGTTGAACTGCAGGCCTTCGATCGCTGCACCGACGGCGGCAATGGTGCGGTGGAGCTTGCGGACGAGCGCCGCATCGCTGCCCTCGGACACCGCTGGTGAAGCCGCCAGCCGCCACACACGCTGAACGAAGCGCGACGCGCCCTCGATGCCGCCGATCGACCATTCGAGGTCTCGCTCGGGCGGAGAGTCCGACAGCATGAACCAGCGCACCGCGTCGGCGCCGTAGCGGTCGATGATGAAGTCCGGATCGACGACATTCTTCTTCGACTTGGACATCTTCTCGACGCGGCCGGATTCGACGTCCTGGCCCGCAGCCCGTGCTTCCGCCGCCTCCTCGGGCGACAGCCACTTGCCGTCGGGCCCGCGATAGGTCTCGTGGGTGACCATCCCCTGCGTGAACAGCCCCTTGAACGGCTCCTTCACCGACAGCCGGCCGATCCGCTCCAGCGCGCGGGTCCAGAAGCGGGCGTAGAGCAGGTGGAGGATCGCATGCTCGACCCCGCCGATATACTGGCCGACCGGAAGCCAGGATTCCGCCTCGGCGCGATCGAACGGCTTGTCGTCGGGCTGCGAAGCGAAGCGGATGAAATACCAGCTGCTGTCGACGAAGGTGTCGAGCGTGTCGGTTTCCCGCCGGGCTGGCTTGCCGCAGGTGGGGCAGTCGATCTTGTTCCACGTGGGATGACGATCGAGCGGGTTGCCCGGTACGTCGAAGGTGACGTCTTCGGGCAGGACGACCGGCAACTGTTCCTTCGGTACCGGGACGGCGCCGCAGGAGTCGCAGTGGATGATCGGGATCGGCGTGCCCCAGTAGCGCTGGCGGCTGACTCCCCAGTCGCGCAGGCGATACTGGATGGTGCCCTTGCCCCAACCTTCCGCCTCGGCGCGGCGAATGATCGCTGCCTTCGCCTCCTCGGTGCTCATGCCATCGAGGAAGCGGCTGTTGACCGCCACGCCGGGGGCATTCTCAGCCTCGGCCAGCGGCACATCGGCCTGGTCCGCGGAGGCCGCGACCACCCGGGTGATCGGAAGCCCGTACTTGGTCGCGAACTCGAAATCACGCGCGTCATGGCCCGGAACGCCGAACAGCGCGCCGGTGCCGTAATCCATCAGCACGAAGTTCGCGATCCAGACCGGCAGCTGCCAGTCGGGATCGAGCGGGTGGGTGACGGTGAGGCCGGTGTCGAAGCCCAGCTTCTCCGCCGTCTCGATTTCGGCCGCGGTCGTGCCGCCCTGCTTGCAGCGGGCGATGAACTCTGCCGCTTCGGGCCGCTCGCCCGCCAGCGCCTCGGCGATCGGGTGCCCGGGCGAAATGGCGACGAAGCTCGCGCCGAAGATGGTGTCCGGGCGGGTGGTGAAGACCTCGATCTCGCCGCCTTCGGGCCGCTGGAAGCGGAACTGCAGGCCGCGGCTCTTGCCGATCCAGTTCTCCTGCATCAGCCGCACCTTGTCGGGCCACTGGTCGAGGCTGCCGAGCCCCTCCAGCAGCTCCTCGGCGAAGTCGGTGATCTTGAGGAACCACTGGTTGAGCTTGCGCCGCTCGACCAGGGCGCCCGAGCGCCAGCCGCGCCCGTCGATGACCTGCTCGTTGGCGAGCACGGTCATGTCGACCGGATCCCAGTTCACCTCCGATTCGCGGCGAAACACCAGGCCCGCCTCGAACAGGTCGAGGAACAGCGCCTGCTCCTGCCCGTAATAATCGGGCTTGCAGGTGGCCAGCTCGCGGCTCCAGTCGAGCGCGAAGCCGAGGCGCTTCAGCTGCGCCTTCATCTGCTCGATGTTCTGGAGGGTCCAGGTGCCCGGATGCACCTTCTTCTCCATCGCCGCATTCTCGGCGGGCATGCCGAAGGCGTCCCAGCCCATCGGGTGGAGCACTTCGAAGCCCTGCGCGCGGCGATAACGGGCGAGCACGTCGCCCATCGTGTAGTTGCGCACATGCCCCATGTGGATGCGCCCCGACGGATAGGGGAACATCTCCAGCACATAGGCCTTGGGCTTTGGGCTGGCGCTGTCGGCGCGGAAGCAGCTTTCGGCTTCCCACCGCTCCTGCCAGCGGGACTCGCTCGCCGCCGGATCGAAACGGTCGGGTGTCATGCGTGCTCCTGGATGCTGTGGGTCGGTCCTCAGCCGCCGACGGCGGCGCGGCGGATGTCGCGGGCGCGGGTAAGGATGATGTCCTCGAGCTTCTGGACGGTCGCGGCGGTGACCGGCGCATCCACCCAGCTGCCGCCCTGGATGACCTGGCGGCTGGCGGCGACGCGCAGGGCGTCGGCGCGCAGGTCCTGGTCGAGGATGGACACGGTCAGCTTGACGCGCTCGCCGGGCGAAGCGGGGTTGGCGTACCAGTCGGTGACGATCACGCCGCCATTGCTGTCCGCGGTGACCAGCGGCGCGAAGCTCAACGTGTCGATGGCCGCGCGCCACAGGTAGGTGTTGACGCCGATGGCGGTGGTGCGGGACGGCGCCAGCTCCACCGGAATGTCGCGGTTGCGGCTGCAGCCGGCGGTCGCCAGCAGCGTGGCCGACAGGAGGACAACGGCAAGCGATCGGCGCATGGGCAGGTTCCTGCAGAAACAAGAGAAGGACAGGCCTGTCGCTCTAGAGGAGGTGCGTGCCTCACCGCAACCCGTTCCGGGACTCGGGCGCCATGTGGATTCCATGTCACATAGCGGGGCGAAGCGATTCCGGTCGTGGAACATTCAGCTTCGCCATCCTATGTACCGACTGAAAGGAACGGGGCACGCGATGAGTCGCCAGCGCGACAATAAGGGCAACTGGGCCGTGGCGCTTGCCGCCGCGAGCCTGATCCTGCCCGCGTCCGTCGTGATTGCGGCGCCTCAGCGTCAGCAGGCTGCGAAGCGTCCGCCGGCCGTGTCCCTCAGCTTCGAAGGCGGCTTCACGCCGGCCCAGGCCGATCCGCGGCTTGCGGCTGCGCTCGCCAGCCGTCCGGCGCTCGCCAGCGATCTTCGCTTCACGCCAGCCGCCAGCCGCCAGCGCCCGTCGCAGGTGCGCATCGCCATTCGCGCCCGTGCCAGCACGCCGGGTGCGGCGGCGCAGGGTCGCAGCGCGGCTGCGGCTCCGATCGGCGGCACCATGGCGCTGACCCCCGCCAGCTACAATCTCGGCGCCGCCGTGGGGTGGAAGCGTTTCGCCGTTTCGGCCGACGTCAGCCGCGCTCAGGGCGCAACGCCTGCCTTCAAGGAGCGCGAAGGCGCGACCGTCGGGGTCAGCTACAGCCTGAAGCGCTTCACCGGCCGCGTCGCCGCCAGTGCCGACCGTGCGGCCGAGAGCCGTTCGGGCGTGATCGCCGATCCGACCACCTACGCGCTCGACGTCGGCGGTGCCTTCAACATCAGCCGCAACATCGCGGTCACCGGCGGCGTGAAGTACAAGATCGAGCGCGACCAGATCGCCACCTTCCGCGACCAGCGGCGCGACAGCCAGGCGGTCTACGTCGGCACGGCCTTCAAGTTCTAAGCCAGCAGTCGATCCCGGCCCAGCCGGCCCAGTCCAGCCTCATCAGTCGCTCCCCGCGCTCGGCATCCATCCCGCCGAGGGCGATTGCAGGCTTGCCGGCCAACTCCGCCAGCGCGCGTGCGCGATCCTCGCCAAGGCATGGCTCGCCCGGGTGAGAGCGCGTGGCATGGACCGGCGACACGAACACCAGCGCTGCAAGGCTATTCCGGGCAAGACGCGCCTCTCGGGCGTCGTGAACCGACAGGCTGAAGGGCAGGCCTTCGGTGGGCTCGTCCGGATTGTGGATCAGCGCCGCCCCCGTCTCGCGCGCGAGGGAGAGGTCGCGCGAGATGCCGAGCAGGGCGCCGTGCGCGCGCACAAGGCCGGCAATGCGGCGGCGTTCCTCGGCGGGCGACTCATGATGGCGGACAATGACCCCGGCACCGGCGGCCGCGGCCCGCGCGATCGCCGCATCGAGCGCGTCGCCCATCCGTTCGTCGGTCATCAGCCAGGCCGTGGGCCAAGATTGCCTTTGCATCGCCTTTGCCCCTAGCAGGCCGCGATGTCCGATGCAGCCGCCCGCCTCGCCGCCGTCCACGCCACCATCGCCGATGCGGCGCGGGTCGCCCGCCGCAAGCCGGAGGACGTCACCCTCGTTGCCGTCAGCAAGGGACGGCCGGCCGAAGCCATCGAGCAACTGATCGCGGCCGGCCAGCGCGACTTCGGCGAGAACCGGGTGCAGGAGGCCGCCGCCAAATGGCCGAGCCTGCGCGCGCGTTATCCGGACGTCCGCCTCCACATGATCGGCCGGCTGCAGTCCAACAAGGCGGAGGAGGTGGTCGGCCTCTTCGACGTCATCCACTCGCTCGATCGCGCGAGCCTTCGCGATGCACTGGTCAAGGCCGGTTGGAGCGGTCCCACCTACGTGCAGGTCAACGTCGGGGAGGAGGAGCAGAAGGGCGGCGTCTCGATCGGCGAGCTGCCCGCCTTCATCGCCTCGGTGCGGGACATGGGCCTCGACCTCGCCGGCCTGATGGCGATCCCGCCGGCGGACGTCGAAGCCTCCCCCTATTTCGCCCTCTTGGCCAAGCTCGCGCGCCGCCATGACGTCACCGGCCTGTCGATGGGGATGAGCGGCGACTATCGGAGCGCGGTGATGCTGGGGGCGACGGTGGTTCGCGTCGGGACGGCGCTGTTCGAGGACTGACCTCAGTCGAGGTGCCCGCTCTTGGCCTTCTTCACGGCCAGATAATGGGCGTTGTGCGGGTTGGCCGGCAGGTGATGCGGAACGCGCGTGACGTCGATTCCCTCGGCCGCGAGTCCGGCCAGCTTGGCGGGGTTGTTGGTCAGCAGCCGCGCCTTTCCGACACCCAGCTCACGCAGCATGGCGGCGGCAAGGCTGAAGTCGCGCTCGTCGTCCGCAAAGCCGAGGCGGCGATTGGCTTCCACCGTGTCGAGGCCGCGGTCCTGCAGCGCATAGGCGCGGATCTTGTTGGCCAGCCCGATTCCGCGGCCCTCCTGCCGCAGGTAGAGGAGGATCCCCGCGCCATCCGCCTCCATCAGGCGAAGGGCGGCGCGCAGCTGCGGTCCGCAGTCGCACTTGAGGCTGCCGAACACGTCGCCGGTCAGGCACTCGCTGTGCAGCCGAACCAGCGGCGCGTCTCCGCCGGGCGAGCCGACGATCAGCGCGACATGCTCGCTGCCATCCTCCTCGGCGCGCATGGCGACGATCTGCGTGGCGGCATCGAGGCCGTCGACGGGCAGCGCCGCGCGGGCAGCGATAGTCACCCGGCGCGGACGGGCGGCAGATGTCGCCTCGGACGACTCCAGCACGAGCGCAGCCGGTCCCTCGGTCACCCATAATGCCGGCACCAGCCCGGCGCTCCGGGCCAGCGACAGCGCACCGAGCGCCGCCTCGGGATCGTCGACGGCGGCCGCACGCAATGGACCCGCGAGGAGGCGCGCAAAATCCTGCCCGGCATCGGCCAGCCGGCGCACCGTCGCGGCATCGAGCCAGGGGTCGCGCGCAATGGCCACCGGCGTTCCCGCCGATGCGGCGTCACGCTGGTTGGCAAGGCCGAGCGCCGCCGCCCGCGCCCCGCTGATGATGACTCCGGCGCTCTGCTGCGGGTCGGCAATGGCGAGGAAGGCCTCGGTGGCGGTCTCGACGGCGGCAACGGTCAGCGTGCCGACCGTTACCGGACGGCCCGCTCGAAGGGCCGCGATCGCCTCCGCCGCCCTGCTCAAAGGTCGAGCTCGACCACCAGCGGCACGTGATCGGACGGGCGCTCCCAGGCGCGGCAGGGCTCGTGCACCCTGTGCATGGTCGCCTGCGCCGCCACGTTCGGGCTCGCCCACATGTGATCGAGCCGCCGGCCGCGGTCGTTCTTGGTCCAGTCGGGCGAGCGATAGCTCCACCAAGTATAGCAGCGGGCCGGCGCCGGCACGAACTTGCGGCCGAGGTCGACCCAGTCATGCGCCTGCTGCAGCCGTGACAGCGCCTCCACCTCCACCGGCGTGTGACTGACGACGTCGAGCAGCGCCTTGTGGCTCCAAACGTCGCACTCCAGCGGCGCGACGTTGAAGTCGCCGACGATGAGGGTCGGCTCCTTGAGGCCTTCCGACCAGCGCGTCATGCGCTCAATGAAGTCGAGCTTCTGGCCGAACTTGGGATTGAGGTCGCGATCGGGAATGTCGCCGCCCGCCGGGACATAGACATTCTCCAGCCTCAGGCCCTGCGGCAGGCGAACACCGACATGCCGCGCCTCGCCATTGTCCTGCCAGTCGTGACGCCCCGGCTCCTCCAGCGGCACACGGCTGAGGATGGCGACGCCATGGTGCATGCGCTGGCCATGAAGTGCGTGATGCACATAGCCGCGGCTGGTGAAGAGCTCGGCGGGAAAGACCTTGTCCTCGGCCTTGGTTTCCTGGAGGCACAGGATATCGGGCTGCTCCTCGTCAAGGAATCGGCCGACGATCGGCACGCGCGCACGCACCGAGTTGATGTTCCAGCTGGCGATCTTGAGTTTGCTCACCGGCGCCCTCTAGCAAGCGCCCCGGCCCAAACGCAAAGGCCCTCGCTCCGGGGGCATGGAGCGAGGGCCGACCAAGCGTTCGTCACGCGAGGGACCAGCGGTGAGCCCGGTAACAGGGGGAAACCCAAGCTCGTTCCGCGGTCAGATGTCCTACTATATCCTGAAGCCTGAAGCCTTCATGAACAGTAGCACTTTGAAATCCAATCACTTGCGCTTCTTGGGCTCGGCGAAGGTGAAGGCCGCGTCGGGGATCGCGACATTGTAGCGCTGACCGTCCAGCTTGACCGTGGTGCGCTTGTTTTGCGCATCGATGGCCGTCCAGCCCTCCAGCATCAGCCCGCCCGGCGCCGAACCGTTGCGCGAAAAGGCGAGCAGCAGCGTGCCGAACTCCGGCCGGCGTGCGTCACGCGCCCGGACGATCACTACATTCGCGTTCTTCTGCGGCTCGATACGCGCGATCCGGCCCAGGTTGGGCTGCGGCGAGAGCAGCACCGACAGCGGCGACTTGGTGATCGGCCAGGCCGACTTCTGCCCCACCTCATAGTCGACGAACGTCAGGTTACGGCCGTCGCCGACCAGGAGCATGTTCGCCCCGGCGCCGAACTCGAAGCGGATCTTGCCCGGGCGCTTGAGGCTGAGCACGCCCGACTGGCTGCGCCCGCGGCCGTCGGTCTGGGTGAAGCGGGCGGTCATCGAGTTGGTGGCGGCAAGGCTCTGTTCGACCGCGCGCAGCGAATTGGCCGGCTGCGCGATGGCCACGGGCGCCGCAAGCGTCAGGACGGCGGCCGGCGCGAGCAGGCGCGCGGTGATGCGAAGAAGGGACATGGAAGCTCCTGCGTGTCTGATTGACGTCGGCACTAGGCTCGGGGCGTTGAATGCCCTCTGAACCCGGCCGTTCCCTTTCATTCAGGCGCCGAAACGCTCGCCGAGTGCGTGCAGCGCCAGCGCCGCGTCCGCGGCGCCGCCACCCTTGTCGAGCTGTGCCGGGTCCGCGCGGACCAGCGCCTGCGCCTCGTTCTCGACGGTGAGGATGCCATTGCCGATCGCCACACCGGCGAGCGTCAGCTCCATGATGCCGCGGGCGCTCTCGTTGGAGACCACCTCGAAATGGTAGGTCTCGCCCCGGATGATGACGCCAAGCGCCACGAACGCGTCGAAGGCGTCGCTGTCGGCCGCCGCTGCGATCGCGCCCGGTATCTCCAGCGCTCCGGGGACGGTCACCGTCTCGTGGCTGTGGCCGGCCTTCTCGATCGCGGCGCGGGCACCGGCGAGGAGGAGGTCGTTCAGGTGCGCGTAGAAGCGGGCTTCGACGATCAGCACATGCGCCATGGCTCAGCCCTCCTGCCCGATGCAGCGTTCCTCGACGATCGCGAGGCCGTAGCCGCTCAGGCCCACCGGCGAATGGCGCGTGTTCGACAGCAGGATCATGTCGTGGATGCCCAGCGCCGCGAGGATCTGCGCGCCGATGCCGTAGCTGCGGAGCGCCTCGCCTTCCTCCACTTCCTTGCCGACACGCCGGTCGGCGGCGCGGCTGAGCGAACCCGGGCTGGCGGCATGGAGCGCAACGACCACTCCCGATCCCTGCTCCTCGATCATGCGCATGGCGCCGGCGAGCAGCCCGTGCCGTTCCGACGGTTCGCCAAGCACGTCGGCGAACAGGTCGAGGCTGTGCATGCGGACCATGACGGGCTCCTCGGGGTTGAGCGGCCCGAGCACGAGGGCGAGCTGCTCGGCGCCGGTCGCCTTGTCGCGATAGACCTGCGCCTGCCATTCGCGCCGGCCGGGCGAGGTGAAGGGCGTGGCGGCGACCCGCTCGACCAGATGGTCGCGGCGAAGGCGATAGGCGATGAGGTCGCGGATGGTGCCGATCTTCAGGCCGTGCGCGCGCGCGAAATCGATCAGGTCGTCGAGCCGGGCCATGGTCCCGTCCTCGCGCATGATCTCGCAGATGACGCCGGACGGGTTGAGGCCGGCCAGCCGGCTGACGTCCACCGCGGCCTCGGTATGCCCCGCGCGGACCAGCACGCCACCCGGACGCGCCACCAGCGGGAACACATGGCCGGGCGACACCAGGTCGTCGGGACCGTTGGCAGCGTCGATGGCGACGGCGATGGTCCGCGCGCGGTCGGCGGCGCTGATGCCGGTCGACACGCCCGTGCGCGCCTCGATCGACACGGTGAAGGCCGTCTCGTGGCGGGTGCCGTTGGTGCGGGACATGAGCGGAAGGCCGAGCGAGTCGACCCGCTCCTTGGTCATCGCAAGGCAGATGAGCCCGCGGCCGTGACGCGCCATGAAGTTGATCGCGTCCGGAGTTGCCATCTGCGCCGGGATCACCAGATCGCCTTCATTCTCGCGATCGTCATCGTCGACGAGGATGAACATGCGCCCGTTGCGCGCCTCGTCGATGATCGCCTCGGGCCCGACCAGCACCTCGGTCGTGCCGCGCTGGAGCAGCTTTTCCAGCCGCACGAGCGTATCGGCGGTCGGATTCCAGTCGGGGGCGCCCAGCTTGCGAAGGCTGTTCGGGTGAAGGCCGGCGGCCCGGGCGAGCCCGGCGCGACTGACCTCGCCGGTCTCGATGATGGCGCTCAGCCGCTCGATGAGGTTTGTGGACATGCGTGCGCGGTATCACATCACAATGTGATGTGCCAGCCTTGGGAGCCCCTCTGCAATGTGATCAGGAGGCCCGCGCCGCCACCATCCGCTGCAGATAGCGGGCGAGCACGTCGATCTCGACGTTCAGCGATCGCCCGACCTTCAGGTCCGCGAAGGTCGTCTGCTGCGCCGTATGGGGGATGATGTTCACGTCGAAGTGGGTGCGCTCGCCTTCATCGCGGACTTCGTTGACGGTCAGCGACACGCCGTCCAGCGTGACCGATCCTTTCGGCGCCAGCATGGGGCCGAGCGCGGCTGGTACGGCAAGCCCGACGCGCAGGCTGTCGCCCTCGGGACAGAGGCCGATCACCTCGGCAAGCCCGTCGACATGGCCGGTGACGAGATGCCCGCCGAGTTCGTCCCCGAGCCGCAGGGCGCGCTCGAGGTTCAGCCGGGCGCCTTCTTCCCACAGGCCGGGCGCCGTCTTCGACACCGTCTCCGCGCTGAGATCGACCGCGAACCAGTCCTGCCCCTTGTCGACCACCGTCAGGCAGGCGCCGGAACAGGCGATGGACGCGCCTAGGTCTACCCCGGCCATGTCGAAGCCGCAGCCGATGACCAGGCGGAGATCGCCGCGCTGGTCGGCGGAACGGACGGAGCCGATGTCGGTGATGATGCCGGTGAACATGGGCCAGTCTACTCCGCCGAGGGCTCCGGGGAGGAGCGGATGCGCTCGTAGACTTCGAGGCGGTCGATGCCAAGCTGGCGGCCGTCGCGAGCTTCCCAGCGCCCATGCGCGTCGCCGATCGCGTCGAGCCCGATATAGCCGACGCTCTGTCGGCCTTCGCCGATGATGATCGGTGCGCGGTAGAGAAGGATGCGGTCGACCAGATCCGCGGCGAGGAAGGCGGTGGCGGTCACCGATCCGCCTTCGACCAGCAGGTCGTTGACGTCATGAAGCCGAAACACGTCCTGTGGCGCTCTGATCATCTCCCAGCCTTCCACCGCCTCGCCACGGCTGAGCAGGGCGCGACGCGGAGAGCGCTCCTCCAGGCCGGGAAGGCGGACGTCGAGCCGCGGCCGGTCCGCGAGCAGGGTGCCGCGCCCGACGAGGATCATGTCGCTGCGCGCCCGCTCGAGATGGACATGGGCGCGGGCGTCCTCGCCGGTGATCCACTTGGATTCGCCTGACGGCAGCGCGATCTTGCCGTCGATCGACAGGGCGAGCTTGAGCGTGATGCGGGGGCGGCCGAGCGCCTGGCGGGTGAGCCAGCCGGCCATGCTCTCGCGCGCCGCCGCTTCGCCGGTGCCGAGCTCGACGTCGATCCCGGCGGCTCTGATGCGCTGCAATCCTGTGCCCGCGGTCCTCGGATCCGGGTCCTCCATGCCAGCCACCACCCGCGCGATGCCGGCGGCGATGACCAGATCGGTGCAGGTCGGGCCGCGGTGGCTGCGATGGTTGCACGGCTCGAGCGTGGTGACGAGGGTGGCTCCGCGGGCGCGTGTCCCGGCCTCTTCCAGTGCCACCGCTTCGGCGTGGGGACGGCCGCCGGGCGCGGTCGCTCCTTGCCCGACGATCTCGCCGCCCGGCGCCACGATGACGCATCCGACATTCGGGTTGGGAGCCGTGGTGCCGCGGGCGCCGGCGCCGAGCCGCGCCGCCTGCGCCATCAAATCGAACTCATTCCTCGATACCGAAGCTATCAGCAATCTCCTTGAACTGCTCCTGGCGAGCGCGGGCACGTTCTTCCCCTGCCCGCTGGTCCCTCACCTGGTCCGCCTTGATCTCGGCATCGGTGCGATTGGCTGACCAGCTTTCCACGAAGGTGATGGTCGCCGGGGGTGCGGTGTTCACCCTGGAATCCAGGAAGAAGATGACGAGGATGACGATGGTGAAACCGATGCTGAGGAAGGCGGCAATGGTCTGCTCACGGCTCCGCCGCGAGAGAATGGCACGCAGGTCGCGCCAGACCACCTTGGGACTGTGTATCGGGGGTAGCACGGGCATTGGCGGGATGTAGGGGCTCGGGTGGCGCGGAGCAAATGCCGCGCCGCCCGCCCTGGTCATTCTTCCAGTTCGAACCGGAGAGTGACCGTCATGCTGGTCGCGACCGGCCGGCCATCCTCGGTTGCCGGGCGATAGCGCCAGTAGCGAAGGAGATGGCTGCGGGCGGCGGCAAGGAAGGCGGGGTCCACCGTGCCGACCGGATCGACGCTGGTCACTCGCCCCCGCGCATCGATCCCGAGGCGAAGACGAAGCACCGCTTCCTCTTCCGTCCGGCGCTTGGATTCCGGATAGGGCGGACGCACGAGATCGGCCGGCGTCGTCGCCCGAGCCGCGATGCGCACCGGTTCGGGGGTCGGCAGCGGATCGCTGCGGTCCGCCCTGATCGGCGTATCCAGCGCCGGGCCGATGTCAGGCGCGGTGTCGTTGACGTTCGGACCGAGGTCGAAGGTCGGCCCGGGCTGGGGAATGGGGATCACCGGTGGCGTTCGATCGACGAAGCTGTCGGGCGGCGGCGGAAGTTTGGTCTGCGGCTGGACTTCGGGCTTTGGCGGCGGGGGCGTCGGGGGTGGCGGTGGCAGCGGCACGTCGAAAATGTCGATGGGCGGCTTCGGCAGGATCGTGACGACGTCCATCCTGGCCGCGGCCAGCAGGGCGATCGCCACCGCATGGCCGCCGATGATCAGGGCGAGGGCGGAAGGGCTGAGCCGGCGCCGGCTCCTCCGATGGGCGGCGTAAGCGAGCATGGCATTCTCCTCTCCATCCCGAGTCGATAAAGAGGATGTTACATCATCACATATCGAAAGCAACTACTCACATGCTTGTTGCTGTGAAAGCCGCAAGCCCCCCTTTTCTTCTCAGCTTTCGGTTCCGGCGGCCGCGAAGCGGGCGATGCACCGTTCCTTGCCGATGAGCCGCACCAATGGCCCCATTTCGGGTCCGCTCGGCCGCCCGGTCAGCGCAAGTCGAAGCGGGAGGAAGAGCGCCTTGCCCTTGCGGCCGGTCGCCGCCTTCAGCCGGTCGGTGAGCGCGTGCCAGGGGTCGTCCGACCAGTCGATCGGCGCCGCCAGCGGAACCGCCTCGGCGAGGAAGGCGCGATCCTCTGCAGAGAGCGTCGCGCCCGTCATGTCGCCCCGCACGACTTCTTCCCAGTCGCCGACCTCATCGAGGCGTCGAAGGGCCGTTCGCAGGGTTCCCCATGCTTCTGCGTCGACCCAGTCGGGAAGCCGTTCGGCCACCGAGTCGAAGGGCATGGCATGGAGCAGACGGGCGTTGAGGAGCTCCACCTCGCCCATGTCGAAGTGAGCGGGCGCGCGGCCGAAATGCGCGAAGTCGAAGCTGTCGGCGAGAAGCCCGATCGCGTGAACGGGCTCGACCGGCTGACTCGTGCCAAGCCGTGCCAGCAGGCTGAGCAGCGCCATGGGCTCAAACCCGGCGTCCTGCAGCGCCGGCACGCCGGTCGCTCCAAGCCTCTTCGACAGCTTGCCCTCGGCGGCCACCAGCAACGCTTCATGAGCAAGGTGCGGCGGCTCCGCTCCAAGCGCAGCGAACATCTGCAACTGGACCGCGCTGTTGGACACATGGTCCTCGCCGCGGACGATGTGAGTGACGCCGAGGTCGATGTCGTCGATGACGCTCGGCAGCAGGTAGAGCCAGCTTCCGTCGGCACGGCGGATGACTGGGTCGGAGAGGAGCCGAGGATCGAACTTCTGCTCGCCGCGGATAAGGTCGGTCCAGGCGATCGGCGTCTCATGGTCGAGGCGGAAGCGCCAGTGGGGAGTCCGGCCCTCGACCGGTGCATTCTCGCCCTCGGGCCGCTCGTAGACCGGTGGCAGCCCACGCCCGAGCAGGATCTTGCGGCGGAGGTCCAGCTCCTCCGGGGTCTCGTAGCAGGCATAGACCCGCCGGGCGGCGCGAAGTCGCTCGAATTCCCGCTCGTAGAGCGCGAAGCGATCGGACTGGCGAACGCTGCCGTCGGGGGTGAGGCCGAGCCAGTCGAGGTCGGCCCGGATCGCGACCTCGGCTTCGGTGGTGGAGCGCTCGACGTCCGTATCGTCGATCCGCAACAAAAACTTCCCGCCATGCTTTCGGGCGAACAGGAAATTGTGCAGTGCCGTCCGGATGTTGCCGACGTGCAGCCGGCCGGTCGGCGAAGGGGCAAAGCGGGTGACGACCGTCATGAGCCGGTCCGATAGGCGTTGGTGATCGGGTAGCGGCGGTCGCGTCCAAAGTTGCGACCGCCGAGCTTCACGCCGGGCGGAGCCTGACGGCGCTTGTATTCGGCGCGCAGCACGAGCTTCTCCATCTCGGCGACAAGGGCGCGCGGCTCGCCGGTTTCGGCGCAGACCTCGGACACGCTCAACTCCCGGTCGATCAGGCCGTGCAGGATAGGGTCCAGGCGGTCGTAGGGTGGCAGGCTGTCCTCGTCTTTCTGGTCGGCGCGCAGCTCGGCGCTCGGCGGCTTGATGATCACCCGTTCGGGCATGACCGGACCGGCCGGCCCCAGGAAGCCGTCGGGCCGACTGGCGTTGCGCCAGCGGGAGAGGGCGAAGACGGTGGTCTTGTAGGCGTCCTTCAACACTGAATAGCCCCCCGCCATGTCGCCATAGAGGGTGGCGTAGCCGACGCTCATCTCGCTCTTGTTGCCGGTGGTGAGCAGCATCGGCCCAAACTTGTTGGACAGGGCCATGAGCGTGACCATGCGCAGGCGGGCCTGGATATTCTCCTCGGCAAGGTCGGTCTGGCGGCCAGCGAAGGCGTCCTTCAGCATGCCGCCGAGTGCCTCGGTCGCAGGGACGATCGGGATGACGTCATGGCGGATGCCGAGCAACCGGGCGCTCTCGGCGGCGTCCTCGACGCTGCTGCTGCCGGTGTAGACGCTCGGCATCATCACGCCCCATACCTTGTCGGGCCCGAGCGCATCGACGGCAACGGCGGCCGACAGGGCCGAATCGATCCCACCCGACAGGCCGAGGATCACGCCCGGAAAGCCGTTACGCCCCACATAGTCGCGCAAGGCGACGACCATCGCCTGGTAGACGTCCTCCGGATAGGGCGACAATTGGTGCGTCTCGCAGGTGAGGCAGGCCATGCGCCCGTCGGCGCCGCGGCTCCATTGGGTGAGGAGCAACTGCTCTTCCCAGTCGCGCATCTGCACGATCTTGTCACCAGCGGCGTCGAAGATCATCGAGCTGCCGTCGAAGGCAAGCTCGTCCTGCCCCCCGACGCGGTTCAGATAGACCAGCGGAAGTCCGAGCGACGCCGCGCGGCCGCCGAACAGGCGCTGCCGAAGATCGTCCTTGTCGATCTCGTAGGGGCTGCCGTTGGGACTGAGCAGGATTTCGGCCCCCTGCTCGGCGAGATGCCGCGGCACGTCTTCGAGCCAGAGGTCTTCGCAAATGGGAAAGCCGAGCCGGACGCCTTTGAAGTCGAAGGCATCCGGCAGCGGACCCGAGGCGAAGACGCGCTTCTCGTCAAAGGTGCCGTAGTTCGGGAGCTCGCGCTTCAGGGTGACGAACAACTCACGCCCCCCATCAGCGACGATCAGGGCATTGTAGGCCTTGCCCTCGCGCGCCAGGATGGAACCGAAGGCGATGGCCGGTCCTGGCTCCGTGGTCGCCTCGACCAGGCGCGTTGCCGCGGCCCGCGTCTCGTTCAAAAAGGCGGGCTTGAGGACGAGGTCCTCGGGCGGATAGCCGACAAGCTGCAGCTCCGGTACGAGCAGCAGGTCGGCGCCCGCGGCGGCGCGCCGCATCGCCAGGATGGCTTCGGCATTGCCCGCGAGGTCCCCCACTCGCTGGTTCATCTGGGCGAGCGCAATGGTCAGCCGATCGGTCATGGCCGGTCCTGTAGCGGGTGCCGGCCTTTCCCGCTACGAGGGCTGCAACAGGCAACTTCCAAGGACAGGCGACTAGATGAAACTGCTGGCCGGCAATTCCAATCCGCCGCTTGCCAAGGCGATCAGCGACTATCTCGAGATCCCGTTGACCAAGGCCAGCGTGCGCCGCTTCGCCGACGAGGAAATCTTCGTCGAGATCCACGAGAATGTTCGCGGCGAGGACGTCTTTCTGATCCAGTCGACCAGTTACCCCGCCAACGACAATCTCATGGAGTTCCTCATCTGCGTCGATGCGCTTCGCCGCGCCTCGGCCAAGCGGATCACCGCCGTTCTTCCCTACTTCGGCTATGCCCGTCAGGACCGCAAACCGGGTCCGCGCACGCCCATCTCCGCGAAGCTGGTGGCGAATCTCATCACCACGGCCGGCGCGAACCGGGTGCTGTCGGTCGACCTCCATGCCGGGCAGATCCAGGGCTTCTTCGACATTCCGACCGACAACCTCTTCGGTGCGCCGGTGATGAGCGCCGACATCCAGGCCCGCTTCGGCGATCAGGCAATCACGGTCGTCTCGCCCGACGTCGGCGGGGTGGTGCGTGCCCGCAGTCTCGCCAAGCGGCTGGAGAATGCACCGCTCGCCATCGTCGACAAGCGGCGTGAAAAGGCGGGCGAATCGGAAGTGATGAACATCATCGGCGACGTGGAGGGGCGCTTCTGCATCCTCATCGACGACATAGTAGATTCGGCCGGCACCCTCTGCAACGCGGCCGCGGCACTCAAGGCGCAGGGCGCGTCGGGCGTGGTCGCCTATGTCACGCACGGCGTGCTGTCGGGTGGAGCGGCCGCCCGAGTGGCGGCCAGCGAGCTGACAGAACTGGTCGTCACCGACAGCATCTATGCCGGCGAAGCTGACCTTCCGGGCACCAAGATCCGACGCCTGACGATTGCGCCGCTGCTCGCTGAAGCTATCCGCCGGATCGCCGACGAATCGAGCGTATCGAGCCTTTTCGATTGATGTTGCTGGTCGCGCGGCGCTTAGCGTTGCGTGGCGGCGGCTCCAGCAGGAATGGTCTTGGCCTGGGCGAGCTGACGCTGGCGGCCGTGGACCCAGGCACGCCCTCCGCCGAAGCTTGCAGCCGGTTCAAAGCCGGTGCGCTGCTCGGCGAGAACGGGGGCGCTCCCCTGTTCCTCAAGGAGCCACCAGCGACCGTCGGCGCGGGCAGCGAGCATCACATAATCGCCGCGGATGCGATCGCGCCCCATCATCAGATAATAGTCGTTGCGGGGGTAGCCGAGCTCGCGAAGCGCCTGATATTTGAGGATAGCCCGGTCGTCGTCGTCGCCAAGGCCGGTATTCAAGGTCTCGGCAGCTGTCGCCCAGTAGGTACGGGCACCATATTGGGTGGTGTCCGAACGCCAGCCGACCCGTCGGTCGATCTCGGCCTGGAGGAATTTAAGCTGGCCGATGCTGCCAAGGCCTCGCGCGGGCTCGATCAGTCCCTGCAGCGCGCTCTTCGAGCGTGTGTCGGCCAGGACCTTGTGCCACTTGTCGGCCCAGCGGCCCTGCGGACCCGGAATGGCGACGGTGCCGAAGAGATTGGGCCGGACCTGGGCGGTGACGACGACGTCGCCGCCTTCACCATCCAGGGGGAGAGTCGCGGCCGGCGCGGCCGGAACTGCGCCAATCAGCGCCAGTCCGAACAGGACCGCGGGCCATGGCCCCTGCCTCCGTCCTTTCCGCATCCATCCTCCTGACCCGGACCGCGCCCAGGCCGGTCGGCCAGGAATGGGTCACGAACAGACGCATGTGAAAAGAAGATGGTTAATAACGCGTGCGTTACAATCGCTGAAGCGGTGCAAAACTGCGATGAGTTGTGTTCAGGCTAGCATAGCACGTCAAAGTACGCACGCGGTCAAGGACATCCTCCGGCAGAATCGGAATCCCGGTGAGTCAACGGCTAGCCGCGAGCAGGCCTGCTGCAATGTAGAGCACGATCGCGACTGGTCCGGTCACAAGCACCGCAAGAATGATCGCCAGGCGAAAGACCAAGGCGTCAGTGCCAGTCATGTCGGCAAGGCCCGCGGCAACGCCCATCAGCTTGGCGTCCTGCTTGTTGAGAATGAACCGGTTCATCGTCTTGTCCTTCTGATCTTGAGTTGATTCAGGCGATCGGCAGCGGGCCGACGGCGGCGCTCACGAACAGCAGCGCGGCGACGAAGGCGCCCGACAGCGAGACGGCGAAACTGCGGAAATCGGTGGTGCTGGTCATGTTATTGCTCCCTTGTCTGCGGCCGGTGGGCCGTATGCCGAAGACAGTGCAGAGCCCGTGCCAAATTCCGAAAACCCAATGTCCACCGTGGCTTATCCCGGAGCCCAAGCGTGGCAGGCGGTGAGGGCGGTGCCCGAGGTTGGGACTTTTCCCCATGCAGTGGGAGGATCGGCGCCAATTCCGAACGCGCTATTAACCATGCTCGCCAGCAAAGCCGCAACCGGTCAGGGTTAATCAGCGGCTTACCGCGATTGCCGGCGTCCTGCCGTCGGTCGCCTGCTGTGGGGACAGAAAAGACATGAAGAAGACGCTCCTTGCCGCGGCCACTCTGGCCGCCGTTTCGACCGCGGTTCCGGCCGCCGCCCAGTCGGTTGCCAGCGCCACTCCGCGTGCGACCGCCAATGCCCGGCTGATCAAGCCGCTGACACTCACCGCCCTCCGCGACCTCAACTTCGGCACCATCGTGATGGGCACCATCGCTGGCGACCAGACGGTCAGCATCGATGGCGCCGGCAGCGTCAGCTGCGGAGCATCGGGCGGTGGCCTGACCTGCGCCGGCACGCCGCAGTCAGCCGGCTATCGAGTCACCGGCACCCAGGGCCAGGTGGTCGTGATCTCCTCGGCCGCGCCGAGCTTTCCGCTGTCGGGTTCGAATGGCGGCACGCTCGCTTTCGTGCCGAGCTTTCCGGCGTCGCTGACGCTCGGTAACTCGGGTGCCCCCGGCAACGACTTCGACGTCGGCGGTTCGGTCACCATCAACAGCAGCACGCCGGACGGCGTCTACTCGGGCCAGATCGACATCCAGGTCGCCTACCAATAAGCGACCCGCGCCTGCGGGCTGCAAGAGGGGCGGTTCTCCGGGGAGGAGGGCCGCCCTTTGTCGTCAAGGGAGCGCAGACGATGGAGCGTGGTTAGCGCTTCGGTAACCAACTGCTGACAGAACGATCCGGAATGGCGGCAATTGCTGCCGAGCCGGGGAGCCTTGTCACGATGAATATCACCGCCCGTTCTGCCCTCCGTACCGCGCTGATCGCCCCGCTGCTGGCGCTCTCGCCAAGCGCCACGGCCGGGGTTGGCGACCTGCTGGTCGCACCGACCCGGATCATTCTCGACGGAGGCCGCGGCACTGAGATCATCCTCAACAACATTGGCGACGAGACCGCGACATATCGCATCTCGGTCGAACTGAAGCGCATGAAGCAGGACGGCACCTTCGAGGACGTGACCACGCCGACCGCGTCGGAAGAAGCGGCGCGCGACATGATCGTCTATGCTCCGCGCCGCGTGGTGCTTCCACCCAAGCAGCCGCAGACCATCCGCATCGCCGCCCGTGCGCCAGCAGGTCTCCCGGACGGAGAATATCGCGTCCACATGCTGTTCCGAGCGGTTCCGCCGGCGCAGCCCCCGCTCCAGACTCCGGCCGATTTCAAGGGCATCGGCTTCGCGCTTACGCCGGTCTATGGAGTCACCATCCCGGTCATCGTTCGCCTCGGCAACCTGTCGGCACAGGCGGGCATCGCCAACGTCGGCAAGGTCGTCGCAGGCGGCAAACCAGCGGTCGGCCTGGAGCTGAGCCGCTCCGGCTCTCGCTCCACCTTCGGCGAAATTCGGGTGCTCAAGGCCGGGCTGAAGGATCCGCTCGCCATCCAGCGCGGCATCGCCGTCTACACCGAGATCGATCGCCGCAAGGTCACAGTCCCGATCGACGACGCGGTCGTCGCACAGGCGACGGGACCGGTCACGGTCCAGTATCTGGAGACTGTCGACGGAGTCACCACCAAGCTGGCCGAGACCAGCGCGGTCCTTCGCTAGGGCGAAGGAGAGCAGGACGGCGCTCGCCATGTCGGGAGGCTGGTTCAGGCTGCCATTGCCGATGCTCGTCGCGGCGAGCGTCGGCATGGCCGCGCCTGCGTCCGCGCCGCCGTCGGCAGAACGCTGGAGCGCGGATCCCGAAGCCCAATTTCTCCTCGACCTGCAGATCCGCCAGCGGGCCTTCGGCGACGGCGTCCGCGCCTATCCGGTGCCGGAAGGCACCTGCGTCATCCTCGGTGATCTCATCACCGCGCTCGACCTGCCGATCAGGATCGATCTTGCTGCCCGCCGGGCCGAAGGCTGGGCATTTCGCGAGAGCAACAGGCTTGTCATCGACCGCGTTGCCGCGCGGGTCTCCTATGGCACCGGAAGCGAGCCGCTTCCGGCCGGGGCGGTCCGCGATGCACCGGAAGGCTGGTGCGTCGAAAGCGGCGCACTGTCGCGCTGGCTTGGCCTGCCGGTCCAGCCGCGAACCGACGCATCTCTGCTCCTGCTCGAGAGCAAGGACAAACTGCCGATCGAAATGGCGATGGAACGCCGCGAACGCGCTTCGCGCCTGACCCGTGCGACCATCCCGATCGACAGCCTGCCGCGCGTCCGCCTTCCCTATCGCATGTGGCGGACGCCAAGCGTCGACGTCATGCTCGACGGGGGCGTCGCCTGGTCCGCGCAGAGCGGCACAAGGATCGACCATCGCGCCAGCATCCTCGCCGCCGGTGAAGCGCTGCAGATGAGCTACGAGGCAAGGATCGCGACGGACCAGCGGGGCCTCCCCACCAACATTCGGCTGCGCGCCTTCCGGTCGGATCCGGACGGGGGGCTGCTCGGGCCGCTCAAGGCAACCCACGTCGCCGTCGGAGACGTGGAGATCGTCGGCTCACCGCTTGCCCTGTCGTCGGGCAGCGGGCGCGGCGCCGTCGTCACGAATCGGCCTCTGTTCAGGCCCGTCGCCTTCGATCGCACGCAGTTCAGCGGCGAATTGCCGGTCGGCTGGGACGCCGAGCTTTACCGAAACGGCGAGCTGGTCGCCTTCGCCGCCGCCGGGAGTGATGGACGTTACCGCTTCGACGATGTCGCGCTCGGCTTCGGCGACAATCGCTTCGAGATATTGAGCTACGGGCCGCAGGGTCAGGTCCGAAGTCGCATCGAAAACCTCACGGTGGGCCCCGAGGCCGTACCGCCGGGCGACACGCATTACTGGCTCGGTGTTGTCGATCCCGGAAGCGACCTGCTCGACTTCCGGAAACGCGACGGTCCCAGCCGCGATAGCGGCTGGCGCGCGACGGCAAGCGTGGAGCATGGTCTGGACCGGCGTACCTCACTGGCGGCGCTGGTCCAGACCCTGAGCGTTGACGACGAGCGTGTGACCTACGTTGAGGGGACCGTTCGCCGCTCGATTGGTCCCGCGATCGCCGAGCTGGCTGTCGCGCGCGACAGCAAGGGCGGGTTGGCGCTGCGGGGACAGGCATTGGCACGGATCGGCGCCGTCAATCTGAGCTGGAGCAGCTTTTGGAGTCGCGATTTCGCCGCTCAGCCTGAGGGCGTCGGCGCAAGCGCGGAGCATCGCTTCAGCGTCGACGCGCCGGTGAAGCTCGGCAGTGACATGATCTTGCCCCTTCACGGCGACATCAGGATCGCCGAGCGTCGCGGTGGTGGACGGTCGCTGGAGGCCAATGGCCGGACCAGCATCATGCTCAGCCGCTTCAACCTGGCGAGCATGGTGCGATGGCGCGACGAACAGCCGGGCGGCGGCCTCAAGGGTCGTCGCGAAGCGGAGGTTGGCCTGATCGGGAGCGGCCGGATCGGTCCGGTGCGGGTCCGCGGCACGACCGAATGGGAGATCCACCCCGGATCCCGCCTCCGCCGCGCCGAGCTTTCGGGCTATTGGAGCAGGGGCGGGAATGCCGATTGGGAAGCCGCCCTCGCCTACGAGCGCCAGGACAAGGGCCGGGCGCGCGCGCGGCTCAGCCATATCCGCCGTTTCGACCAGTTCGCCGTCGCGGGCAGCATCGAGGCCGCCAGCGATGGCTCCGTCGCCGCGGGCCTGAACCTCAACTTCTCGCTCGATCGCGGTCCAGGTGGCTGGCGCTTCAGCCGACAGTCGCTTGCCGGCACTGGCAGCGTGCGCGCGCAGCTGTTCCGCGACGCCAACGGCAACGGCCTGCGCGACAGCGGCGAGAAGGTTGAGGAAGGCGCCGTTCTTACTGCCGGGCTGCGCCCGGCGGACCGGCCTTCAGGGCGCGACGGCTGGGCATCGGTAGCAGGGCTGGACAATTATCGGCCGATAGCGATCGGCGTCGATGCCAGTTCGCTGAGCGATCCCAACCTGGTTCCACTGAAGCCTGCGCAGGTGGTCGTCCCGCGGCCCGGTGTCTCGGCCGAGCTGCTGATCCCGCTGACCGGCGGCGGCGCGATCGAGGGCGTCCTGCTGAAGGATGGCGGCGGAAGCTTCGAAGGGCTCGACCTCGAACTGGTCGATGCCGCGGGCAAGGTCGTCGCGACCGCCGGTAGCGATTATGATGGCTTCTTCCTGTTCGAACGGGTGCCGCCGGGCCGCTACAGCCTCCGTCTCAGTGGTCCGAGTGCGGTGCTAGCCAAGTCCGATCCACAGCTGACGCCCGGGGCCTTCGAGCTCAAGCCCGAGCAAGCGGTGCTTCGTCTCGGTTCTCTGGTGGTGAAAGCAAGCCCCAAGCTTGCCGTTAACCAAGATGTCGTCTTAGGCGACTTGAGGTTGGCCAACTAAACCAACCCTTCAGTTCAGGCACTTCTTTCCAGAAGTGGTGCGGTCGAGAAGACTCGAACTTCCACGGCCTTTCGGCCACAGCGACCTCAACGCTGCGCGTCTACCAATTCCGCCACGACCGCACGTCATCTGGCGCTCTGAGGAAGTGAGCGCCGTTGGCAAGGCGCGTGCCTCTAGCAGCGCCTTTCGGACAGCGCAACTGCGCTCAGAGACGTTCCGAAACGGGGCAAAGGTAAAGGAACCGTTTACCTTTCGGGGCGTCAAACGTAGCCTCTTCATCATGCTCGCGCTCGCTCTCATGCTCGCTGCGGCCCAGCCGATCGCCAGCCCGCCGCAGGCGGTTCGATCGCGAGCGGTGTCGGCGAGAGCGCTGGTGACAATAAGGATCGTTCAGGCGGCCGAGGTCAGGCAGGGGCGTAGCAGCTCACCCCATCAACGCCGGATGCGTCTTGATGCCGAGGGCAGGAATCAGCTTCTCTTGGAATTCGAGTGACTTAGGCGCCGGTCGCGGCGCTCTCCCTGCACATTGGCGGGCGCTGCTGCGTCCCGAAGAAGACCTCCAGACAAGCCGCCGCCGGCGGAATGTCGAGGTTTGCGCTATGAAAGCTGGTGCGCGCGCCCGGCGCCAGCTGCGGCGGGGAGATCGGAATGGTCCAGCGGTAGACAACCTGCTGCTCGATGCTGCGAAGCTGCGCATTCAACGGCGGGACGGCGAGTGTTTCTTCCGTCTCGTTGATGACGACCCCGCTGACTTCAAAGAGCTGGTTGCCGCTGGCCAGCTGCTGACGCCCGTGCTGCTGCACCTGAACCGTCAGCCGGGCCTCGTCCGTGGCCTGGGCGAGGCCAAGGCGGCTCTTGAACTCGGACGGCGCCAGGAACCAGATGGCCGCCGCGATCGCCGCCACCAGCAGTAGCGCGATGAGAACCAGCGGCCACCGCTTGCGCGGAGCCGCGCCTTCGTCGCCGCGGTCGGCGAAGGGGCTGTAGAGGTCATCGGCCTCGACCCGCGCTGCTCGCAGCGGATGCGGAGTGCGCTCAGGCGCCGCCTGGGTCGCGGGTTCCTCGGCGGGCACCACTTCTTCAGGATAGGGCTCGGTCGCAGCCGCCGCCTCAGCCGGCATCGCGCCCTCGGCGGGTTCCGGATCGGCCAGCTGGCTCGCCGCCGGCTCGGTCGTCGCCGCGGGCCCGGGCAGCGTCTGCGCGTCAGGATCGTCTTCTGCCAAGGTCGGCTGGTCGGGATGCGCATGGTCGCCGAGCTCGGCCGCCGATGCACTGCCGCCTGCTTCACCGAGCGGGTGACCGGAGTCCGCCTCAGGGTTCAGGTCGGAGCGATGCTCCTCCGGAATGTGCTGGACAGGCTCGGCAGCCACTCCGCCGGGCGCGCCGTCTTCCACCATCTCGCTGGCTTCCGGGTCCTGATGCCAGCTATGTTTGCACTGGGCGCAGCGCACGGTGCGGCCGTCCGGGGGGATGGCCCCGTCCTTCACCACATATCGCGTCCCGCATGACGGGCAGGTCAGGATCATGTCGGCCGCTTTCCCTTTGAACCGTCAACAAAGTCGGTGCGTAACCTTTTCGTGAATCCATTGGCAAGCTAGAGCCGCATCAAGAAGCAAGGAATAGGGGGCGGGACTGGCCGCGCTGGTCGAGTTCGACGGGGTTGGGTTGCGTTACGGGACCGGCGCCGAAGTGCTTGCCGGCCTCGACTTCAAGCTTGCGCCCGGTGGTTTCTACTTCCTGACCGGCCCCTCGGGCGCCGGCAAGACCTCCTTGCTCAAGCTGCTCTACCTCGCCCAGCGCCCAACGCGCGGGCGATTGCGGCTGTTCGGCGAGGATCTTAGCGAAGCTTCGCGGGAAGCGCTGCCCGCCTTCCGCCGCCGGATCGGGGTGGTCTTCCAGGACTTCCGGCTGGTGCGGCACCTGTCCGCCTTCGACAATGTCGCCTTGCCCCTCCGTATCGCCGGCCAGAGCGACCGTGAGATCGAGGGGCCGGTGAGGGAGATGCTGGCCTGGGTCGGGCTCGCCGATCGTGCCAGCGCGCGGCCGCCAACCCTCTCCGGCGGCGAACAGCAGCGGGTCGCCATTGCCCGGGCAGTGATCGCCCGGCCCGAGTTGCTGGTGGCCGACGAGCCAACCGGCAATGTCGACGCCACCATGGCGACGAGGCTGATCCACCTGTTCGAAGCGCTAAACCGCCTCGGCACCACGGTTGTGGTCGCCACCCACGACCTGTCGCTGATCGGCGCGGTGAAGGGCTCACGAATGATGCGGCTGGAAAACGGGCAGCTTGCCGATCCTACCGGCGAGCTCCGTCATCCGCCGCCACGCCTTGGTGCAACCGAGGCATGATCAAGGCGCTTCTCCCGTCTCTCGCCATGCGCCGGCTCTTGCCCGAGCAGCGCCGCCGTGCCGCGCCGTGGATCATCGGCCTGATGACCTTCGTCAGCCTGGTGGTGGGTGTCGCGGGTGCCGTTGCGCTCGGCGCCATCGGCGATCTCGGTCGGTCGGCGGAAGGGCGCTGGTCGCTGCAGGTGACGGGAACGCCAGCGCAAGCGGCACAGGCAGAGGCCTTGCTCCGCGGCAGCGCCGAGGTGACGAGTGTGCAGCCGGTGCCCGAAGCCGAGGTCCGCACCACGCTGCGGCGTTGGCTGGGCCCTGGCGCCGACACGCTTGGCCTGCCGCTGCCCACGCTTGGCGAAGTGACGCTGCGGCCGGGGGCGAATGGCGAAGCGCTCGCCCAGCGCCTCGAGGCACGGGTCTCATCGGCGCGCCTCACGCCTTATTCGCGCGAACTGGCGCCCCTTCTCGGCACGCTCGAGAGTCTCGCGACGCTAGTCATCGGCCTGCTGTTCGTGCTCGCCGCCGCACTGGCCGCCGCTGTGACGCTGGCCGCGCGGGCCACGCTCGACGCCAATCGGCAGACGCTGGACGTCCTTCACGGCATCGGCGCGACCGACGATCAATTGTTGTCGCTGGTGCAGCGGCGGATCGCGCTCGACGCACTGGTCGGTAGCCTCGCCGGAGCAACCGCCGCAATATTGGTAGTGGTGGCGGCGCTCATTCCCGCAAGGGGCCTGCTCGGCGGCTGGGGCGGAGCGCCGTCGCTGTCGCCGATCGCCTGGGTCCTGCTCGCGCTCCTGCCCCTGCTTCAGGCCGGGCTTGCCACCCTGGTTGCCAGACGGGCCTTGCGGCAGGCATTGACGGATAGCCCATGACCGTTCGCCTGACCGCACTGTTCACGCTGCTCTACGCGCTCGGTTTCGCCCTATTCAGCGTGAGCCTGGCGGAGCCGGCCGGCACGGAAAAGACCGAGGCCATCGTCGTCCTGACCGGCGGAAAGGGACGTATCGAACGGGGCATGGCCATGCTGCAGGCCGGCCACGCAAGGCGGATGCTCATCTCCGGCGTCGACCCGAGTGTCACCCGCCGGGATCTGGCGCGACGGCTCGGCCCGGGGTCGCTTCGAACGCTGCGCTGCTGCGTCGATCTCGGTTCGGAGTCCGTCGACACGCGAAGCAATGCGGAGGAGGCCCGCCGCTGGATCGAGGCGCGCGGCTACACATCGCTGCGACTGGTGACCAGCGATTGGCACATGCGTCGCGCAACCTACGAATTCCGCTCCGACCTCCCCGAAGCGCGCATCGTCGAGGATGCGGTGGCGACCCGGCCGAGCCTGTTCACATTGTTCGCCGAGTATAACAAATATCTGCTGCGGCGCGCGGCGCTGTGGCTCGATCTGTAAACGGAAGCTCGATGTCGGCCCTGCGTTCGATCCTCTATTTCCTCATCTTCTATCCAGGCACCGTCTTCTACTGCCTGGCGACACTGGCCGTGGCCCCGTTCGGCAGTGGTCCGGTGAGGAGAGTCATTCACGGCTGGGCCGATTTCCATCACCTGCTGGTCACGCGCCTGCTCGGCATTCAATTCAAGATCGAGGGCGAGATGCCGTCCGGACCAGTGCTGGTCGCGGTCAAGCACCAGGCGATGGTCGAGACGATCGAGGTGCTGCGGCTGGTGGATACGCCGGTCGTGGTGATGAAGCAGCAATATGTGAAGACGCCGCTGCTCGGGCCGGTGATGCGGCGCTATGGCGTCATCGGGGTCGATCGCGAAGCCGGTGCCAGTGCTCTCCGCGAGATGATGCAGCGTGGCAGGCAGGCGATCGCCGACGGGCGTCCGGTCGTGATCTTCCCCGAGGGCACACGGGTGCCGGTCGGAACCTGCCCGCCGCTACGCCCCGGTTTCGCCGGCCTTTACCGTGCGCTCGGCCTGCCAGTCGTGCCCGTGGCGCATGACAGCGGCAGGGTCTGGCCCAAGGCGCTGGTCAAGCGCCCAGGGGTGATCCGGCTGACGATCGGCGAAACCATTCCTGCCGGGCTCAAGCGCGATGCCATCGAGGACCGGGTCCACGAAGCCATCAACGCACTTGAAGCCTAGCCGCGTAGGGTCGCTCCGAGCTTGATGGCGGCCGCGACGACCTTGTCGGACAACGCCGTCAGGTCGGCTTCGGTGAGCGTCTTGTCGGCCGGCTGCAGCATCACCTCGAGCGCGAGGCTGAGGTCGCCCCCTTCCGGCTGGTAGCGGTCGAACAGGCGGACATCGGCGATGAGCGCCTTGTCCGCCCCGCGGACCGCGCGGACGAGGTCGCCGGCGGCAAGGCCTGCCGGGACGACGAATGCGAAGTCGCGCGTAACCGGCTGCAGCGCTGGCGGGGAGAAAGCCGGGCGTGCTCGGCCCTTGTCCCGCGATGCCGGAAGGGCATCGAGGTAGAGGTCGGCGGCCTGCGTGCCGGTCGGCAGGTCCAGGGCCTTGGCCATGGCTGGATGCAACTCCCCGAAGCGCGCCAGTTCGGCCTTGCCGAGGCGAAGCACGGCGGAGCGGCCCGGGTGGAAGTCGTCGCCTGCGCCGGCTGTCAGCTGCAGGTTCGGCGTGGGAATGCCAGCCTCGCCGAGCAGCGCCAGCACCGACGCCTTGACGTCAAATGGCTCGAACGGGCGCGCCTTGCCGGTCTGCCAGCCGCGAGGCAGCGCTTCACCGGCGAGCAGCAGCGAGAGAGTGGGGCGCTCGGCGTTGGCCAGGTAGCGGCGCCCAAGCTCGAACAGGCGGACGCTGGTGGCGCCACGGGCGAGATTGCGGGCGGCGGCCCGGGCGAGGCCCGGGAGGAGCGAAGGACGCATGACCTTCATCTCCTCGCTGATCGGATTGGCGAGGACATGGGCCCCGCCGCCGAACAGCGCTGCATCATCCTCCGAGATAAAGCTCCAGGTCACCGCCTCGTTGAGGCCGCGGGCCGCGGCGGCGCGACGGAGGCGGCGTTCCAGCCGCTGCGCGGGAAGGGCGACAGGCCTGGCGACGCCGGGCGCGCGCGGCAACGGCGTGGAGGGAAGGAGGTCGAAGCCGGCGACGCGCGCCACTTCCTCGACCAGGTCGGCCTCGCCGTCGATGTCCGGACGCCAGCCGGGCACGATCCAGCCCGCTGAGCCCTGCACGAAGCCGAGCGACGTCAGGATGCGCGCCTGCTCGTTCGCGGGAAGATCAAGCCCCGCCAGGCTCTTCACCCGCTCCGGCCGCAGCGGAATGGTGCGGGGAGCGATGACTTCGGCCCAGCGCGGGGAGGTGGTGAAGCTGCGTTCGCTCGCGGAACCGCCGCACAGGTCGAGGATCATCGCCGTGGCGGCGTCGATCATCTCTTCAAGCGTCAGGGGATCGACGCCTCTTTCGAAGCGGGCGCGCGCGTCGGTGTGGACCTGGTGGCGCTGCCCGGTGCGGGCAATCGAGACGGGATCAAACCAGGCGCATTCGAGTAGCACGTCGGTGGTCGTCTCCGACACGCCGGTCGAGGCCCCGCCGACCACGCCGCCGAGCCCGATGGCGCCGCTGTCATCGGCGATGACGCAGTCTTCGGACGAAGCCTCATAGGCGCGGTCGTTGAGCGCATCGAAGCGCTCGGCACGGCCCTTGCGCGCGACGATCCCGCCCCGCAGCAGCCCGGCATCATAGACGTGGAGGGGCCGGGCCTGGTCGACCGAGAAGAAGTTGGTGACGTCGACCAAGGCCGAGATCGGCCGCAGGCCGACGGCGCGCAGCCGCTGCTGCAGCCAGTCCGGCGACGGACCATTGCGGACGCCGCGGATCAGGCGGCCGGCAAAGGCCTCGCAGCCGCTGCCCTCTTCGATCCGGATGGAGACGGGATTGGCGCCATTGCTCTCGAACGGCCTGACGGGTCGTTCGCGCAGGGTACCGAGGCCCGCCGCCGCCAGGTCCCGTGCGATTCCGCGCACGCCGAAGCAGTCCGGCCGGTTGGGCGTGACGGCGATGTCGAATACCGGATCCTCAAGCCCGGCATAGGAAGCGAAACCCTGGCCTACCGGAGCGTCCGCCGGAAGTTCGATGATCCCGTCGTGGCCGGCGCCGAGCTCCAGTTCGCGCTCCGAGCACATCATGCCGTTGCTTTCGACGCCCCGGATGGCGGCGACCTTGAGCGTGAAGTCGCTACCTGGCACGTAGGCGCCCGGCGGTCCGAACACGCCCTTCATGCCGGCCCGTGCATTGGGCGCGCCGCAGACGACCTGCATCGGTCCCTGGCCGAATTCGACCTGCAGCACCTGCAATTTGTCCGCCTGCGGGTGACGCTCTGCGCTCAGCACCTCGGCGATGACGAACGGCGCCAGCTTCTCGGCAGGATTGTCGACGCTTTCGACCTCCAGGCCGAGCGCGGTCAGCTTGTCGGCGATCTCCTGCACCGACGCGTCGGTGTCGAGGTGATCCTTCAGCCATGAGAGGGTGAACTTCATGCGCCCACTCCCGCGCTCAGCGTGGGCACGGCGAGCGCGCTGAAGCCATAGTGGCGGAGCCAGCGAAGGTCGCCGTCGAAGAACTGCCGCAAGTCGTTCATTCCATATTTGAGCATCGCCAGGCGGTCGATCCCGGTGCCGAAGGCGAAGCCCTGCCATTCATCGGGGTCGAGCCCGGCGGCGGCGATCACCCGCGGGTGCACCATGCCGCTGCCCAGCACCTCCATCCACCCTTCGCTGCCGCCGACCACGCGCCGGCCATTTTCCATCGACCAGCCGACGTCGACCTCGGCCGAGGGCTCGGTGAAGGGGAAGTAGGAAGGGCGGAGGCGGATGGCGATGTCGTCACGCTCGAAGAAAGCCTTGAGGAAGGTCTCCAGCGTCCACTTGAGATGGCCCATGGTGATGTCACGATCGATGACGATGCCTTCGACCTGGTGGAACATGGGCGTGTGGGTGGCGTCGCTGTCGGACCGGTAGACGCGGCCGGGCGCAATCACCCGCAGCGGCGCGCCCAGCTGCTGCATGGAGCGGATCTGCACCGGCGAGGTGTGGGTGCGAAGGACGAACGTACCTTCGACCCCCTCGCGCGGCTCGACGTAGAAGGTGTCGTGCATGGCCCGCGCTGGATGGGTCTCGGGCATGTTGAGCGCGGTGAAATTGTACCAGTCGCTCTCGATTTCCGGCCCTTCGGCCACCGCGAAACCGAGGTCGGCGAAGATCTCCGCCAGCTCGTCCATCACCTGGCTGACCGGATGAATGCTGCCCTGCGGTAGCTCTGGCGCCGGCAGGCTGAGGTCGAGGCGCTCTGTGGCGAGCTTGCGCTCCAGCTCGGCGGCCTCGAGCGCGGCCTTGCGCGCCTCGATGGCGGCGGCAACCTCGGCACGCTGGCCCTGGATCGCCGGACCGCGAACCTGCCGCTCCTCGGGGCTCATCTGACCGAGAGTCTTGAGCAAGGCGGTGACCCAGCCATTCTTGCCAAGTGCCGCGACCCGTTCCGCGTCGAGCGCGGTGAGATCGGAAGCGACGGCGATGCGGCCGAGGGTGGAGGCGAGGTCGGACATGGCGGCGCGTTTAGCGGCTGCTCCGCCAAGCGTCACCCCTGCCTCGCGGTCACGCCACGAACGGATAGGGCGAGATGGTCTTCCTGTTCTCATGCACCGCCAGCCGCGACCCCGCCGGCGGGGTGGCGCGATAGGCGCAGTCGAGGCGGGGGCAGATGGAGCAGGCGGGACCGACCGGCGTCACCGGCGCACGGTCGAGGTCGATGCCCTCCGCGCAATGCAGCTTGTGGGCATGCTCGATGCTGCAGCCGAGGCCGATGGCAAGCAGGCCGCCCGAAAGCTCGGTCTTGATCGGCCGCTCGATCGTCCGGGCGACGGTGAAATACCGATGGCCGTCCGGAGTCTCGATCAATTGCGTCACCGCCTGCCCGGCGGCCTGGAAGGCTGCGTGCAGGTTCCAGCGCGGGCAGGTTCCGCCGAAGCGGGAGAAGGGGAAGCGGTCGCCGGCATAGCGCTTGGAGACGTTTCCGGCCGGATCGATGCGCAGCATGAAGAAGGGAATGCCGCGCGCACCCTGCCTGCCGAGCGTGGTGAAGCGGTGGGATATCTGTTCGACGTTCGCTCCGAATTCCGCGCACAGCCGGTCGATCGACCAGCGGAAGCGCGTCGCTGCGTCGAGGAACTTGCCGTAGGGCATCATGATCGCGCCCGCCGCGTAATTGGCAAAGCTCATGTGGAGCAGGTGGCGGGTGCCTTCGTCCGGCGGCCTTGCCGCATCGAGCAGGCGAGCGATGATCGGGTGAAACTCGAGCAATGACAGCTGGTAAGCGATGCCGAACGTCTTGTTCTCCGGCCGGAGCAGCGACGAAAGCATCAGCAGCCGTCGCTGTGGGTCATAGGCCTGGCTGGCGCCCTGAAGCTCCTCAGGGCCCACCACGCTGACCGAGACGCCATAGGCCTCGTTGAGGCGGCGACGAAGGGGCTCGGCGACCGACAGGGGATCGCCGAGCGCGCCACCGAGCGTCTCGGCACCTTCCTCCAGTTCGGGAAAGTGGTTGGACCGCGACTGGATATAGTCGCGTACCCAGGTTTCGGGCGTAATCAGCGCCCGCTCGTCCCCCTCTGCACCGAGTGCCGCCGGCGCCAGCCGCCGCTCGCGCAGGGCAGTGTAGAGGCGGGTCACGCCCTCGGCGATACCGGGGCTGTTGTCACTGAGTTCGAGTATTTCCTGGCGGCTGATCTGCAGGTCGGCGAACATCGGGTCCGCGAACACCTCGGACAGCTGCTCGGCCGAACCCTGGTCTCCGCCCTCGCTGGCGAAGCTGCGGATGTCGACCTCGAAGGTTTCCGCAAGGCGTAGCAGGATGGCCGCGGTAACGGGACGCTGGTTGCGCTCCAGATGGTTGAGATAGCTGGGTGAAATGCCGAGCAGCCCGGCCATGGCCGTCTGCTGCAGCCCGCGGTCGCGACGCAGGCGCTTCAGTCGCGCGCCGAGGAAGAGCTTCTTGGCCACGCTTTGTACAATGTCAAACCGGTCACAATTCTACAAGTCACATTGTGACACTTGTGCCTTTTTCGACGCTGCCTTTCAGCCGCCCGACTGTTTGAACCTTCCTGAAACAAGCAAGCACGGCGGCCGGACGGCATGCCGGCTTGGCAGGAATCGAGCCAGGAGGTCGGAGGATGGGTCAGCGTTATTGGGTGATCGGTGGCGAGTATCGCGACTGCGCTTTCACCAACATCGAGCCCGGCACGGAAAGGGTGAGCGGCCCGTTTCAGGATGAGCTGCGCGCTCGGATGGAGTGGCAGCGCCTCACCTTCCGCGACAATTGCGCCGCGACCGAGCGCTACACCATCGCCATCGAGCCCAAGCTCACCGCCTGACAATCTTTGACAAAACACGCCGCCGCTCGCCGCGGCCCGTTACGAAAGGGAAGATATTTGTCGTACCAGTCCGAGATTTCGACCGCTGCCCAGCTGATCGGCGGCAATGGCGCTCCGTGGAGCGGGATCGATGGGGAGGCGGTGGCCCGGATGCGGCTTCAGAACCGCTTCCGGTCAGGACTGGACATCGCCCGCTACACTGCGGGTATCATGCGCCGCGACATGGCGGCCTATGACGCCGATCCGGCCGCCTATACCCAGTCGCTCGGCTGCTGGCACGGTTTCATCGCGCAGCAGAAGATGATCGCGATCAAGAAGCATTTCGGCACGACCAAGGGGCGCTACCTCTACCTTTCGGGCTGGATGATCGCGGCGCTCCGCTCGCAGTTCGGGCCGCTGCCCGACCAGTCGATGCACGAAAAGACCAGCGTGCCGGCGCTGATCGAGGAGATCTACACCTTTCTCCGCCAGGCCGACGCGCGCGAGTTGGGCATGCTGTTCCGTGACCTCGACAAGGCGCGCGAGGCCGGCAACGAGGTTGAGGAGAAGCGCATCCTCAATGCGATCGACAATCACGAGACGCACGTGGTGCCCATCATCGCCGATATCGACGCGGGTTTCGGAAATGCCGAGGCGACCTATCTTCTCGCCAAGAAGATGATCGAGGCCGGCGCCTGCGCCATCCAGATCGAGAACCAGGTTTCCGACGAGAAGCAGTGCGGTCACCAGGACGGCAAGGTCACCGTCCCGCACGAGGACTTCATCGCGAAGCTACGCGCCGTCCGCTACGCCTTCCTCGAACTCGGTGTCGATGATGGCATCATCGTCGCTCGTACCGACAGCCTCGGCGCCGGCCTCACCAAGCAGATCGCGGTCAGCAAGGAACCGGGCGATATCGCCGACCAGTACAACAGCTTCCTCGATTGCGAGGAGCTGGACGACATCGCCCAGGCGAACGGTGACGTGCTGATCAACCGCGATGGCAAGCTTATGCGGCCGAAGCGACTCGCTTCCGGCCTGTTCCAGTTCCGCAGCGGAACCGGCGAGGATCGCTGCGTCCTCGACTGCATCAGTTCGTTGCAGAACGGCGCCGACCTGCTGTGGATCGAGACCGAGAAGCCGCACATCGCGCAGATCGCCGGCATGGTCGATCGAATCCGCGACGTCGTGCCCAATGCCAAGCTCGCCTACAACAATTCGCCGTCGTTCAACTGGACGCTGAACTTCCGCCAGCAGGTGTTCGACGCCTGGGAGAAGGAAGGCCGCGATCTTTCGGCCTATCACCGCGAGAAGCTGATGAGCGTCGATTATGACGGGACGGAGCTTGGGGTGGAGGCGGACGAGCGGATCCGCACCTTCCAGCGCGATGCGGCCGCCCGTGCCGGCATCTTCCATCACCTGATCACGCTTCCGACCTATCACACGGCGGCGCTGTCGACCGATAATCTCGCCCGCGAATATTTCGGCGACGCGGCCATGCTCGGCTACGTCAAGAATGTGCAGCGCGAGGAAATCCGCCAGGGCATCGCCTGCGTGAAGCACCAGAACATGTCGGGCTCCGACATCGGCGACGATCACAAGGAATATTTCGCTGGCGAGGCCGCCCTGAAGGCGGGCGGCGCGAACAACACGATGAACCAGTTCGCCGCCGCTTGATCCGCGGTCGCTGACCATCGAACAAAGGGGCGGCTCGGGCATTCCTGTCCGGGCCGTCTCCTGTCGTTTTTGCGTAAGGATGAAAAACCCACATGAATGCACCGGCCAGCGTCGCCAGCATCGCCGTCGATCCCGCACTCGCCCGCTTCGTCGACGAGGAAGTGCTGCCCGGGCTAGGGTTGGACAGAACCACTTTCTGGCGCGGGGTCGATGCCATCTTCCGCGACTTCGTGCCCCGCAACGCGGCGCTGCTGGCGAAGCGCGACGAGCTTCAGCAGCAGATCGACGACTGGCATCGCTCCAGTCGCGGCAAGCCGATCGACGGCGCGGCCTACGAGGGCTTCCTGCGCCAGATCGGCTATCTCGCCGAAGAGCCGGCGCCCTTCGCGATCGGCACGCAGGACCTCGACCCGGAGATCGCCACGCTCGCCGGGCCCCAGCTGGTGGTGCCGATCCTCAATGCCCGCTTCCTTCTCAACGCCGCCAATGCGCGCTGGGGGAGCCTCTACGACGCGCTTTATGGGACGGATGCACTCGGCAGTCTTCCGCCGGGCGGCGCCTACGACAACGCGCGCGGTGCCGATGTCGTCGCCTACGCCCGGCGCTTCCTCGATGAAGCCGTGCCTGGCTGGCAGGAAGCGGTGCGCGGTGCCGAGCATCCGCAGCTGGTGGCACGGAACGAAGGCGGCCTGCTGTTCGCCCACAACGGCCTCCACATCGAACTGGTGATCAATCCCGAGCATCCCATCGGCCGCGAGGACGAACTCGGAATCGCCGACGTCATCCTGGAAAGTGCGCTGAGCACCATCTGCGACCTCGAGGACAGCGTCGCGGCGGTGGATGCGGAGGACAAGGTCGCCGCCTACGCCAACTGGTTGGGGCTGATGCGCGGCGACCTGTCCGCCAGCTTCGACAAGGGCGGCCGCACCGTCGAGCGGCGCATGAACGGCGACCGCATATGGGGCGAGGTGACCCTGCCCGGACGGAGCCTGCTGCTGGTCCGCAACGTCGGCCACCTGATGACCAATCCCGCGGTGCGCCTTGCGGACGGGAGCGAGGCTCCGGAGGGCATCCTCGACGCCATCGTGACCAGCCTGATTGCGCTCTACGACCTGCGTGGGCTCGGCGCTTACCGAAACAGCCGGGCCGGCTCGATCTACATAGTGAAGCCCAAGATGCACGGGCCCGAGGAAGCGGCCTTTACCAACGACCTGTTCGATGCGGTCGAAGACCTGCTCGGCCTTGCCCGCCACACGATCAAGGTCGGCGTGATGGACGAGGAGCGGCGTACCTCGGCCAACCTCGCCGCGACCATCCATGCGGTGCGCGACCGAATCTTCTTCATCAACACGGGCTTTCTCGACCGCACCGGCGACGAGATCCATACATCGATGCAGGCCGGTGCCATGGTCCGCAAGGCGGAGATGAAGGAAAGCGCCTGGATCAAGGCCTACGAAGCGCGCAACGTCGCCATCGGGCTCGCCTGCGGCTTCAGCGGCAAGGCGCAGATCGGCAAGGGCATGTGGGCCGCGCCTGACCGCATGGCCGACATGATGGCGCAGAAGCTCGGCCATCCGCAGGCCGGCGCCAACACCGCCTGGGTGCCCAGCCCGACCGCCGCGACCCTCCACGCCATGCACTATCATGCCGTGGACGTGTTCGCCCGGCAGGAGGAGCTTCGCCGGCAGCCCGTACCGCCGCTCGGCGACCTTCTTGCCGTCCCGCTCGCCCGGGGCACCAACTGGTCACCGGAGGAGGTGGCGCAGGAACTCGACAACAATGCGCAAGGCATCCTCGGCTATGTCGTGCGCTGGGTCGATCAGGGCGTCGGCTGCTCCAAGGTGCCCGACATCCACGATATCGGCCTGATGGAGGATCGCGCGACGCTCCGAATCAGCTCACAGCACATTGCCAACTGGCTGCTGCACGGCATCTGCACGGCGGATCAGGTCGACGCCGCCCTGCTGCGAATGGCCGCCAAGGTCGACGCCCAGAATGCCGGCGACCCGCTCTACCGTCCGATGGCGCCCGACCCTAAAGGCAGCATTGCCTTCCAGGCCGCCCGCGCCTTGGTGTTCGAGGGACTGGAGCAGCCCAATGGCTATACCGAACCGCTGCTGCACCGGTACCGGACGCTCGTGAAGGCGGCCTGAAACGAAAGGGCGCCCCGGTCTCCCGGAGCGCCCTCATCTGTTCACCGAAGCGACGTGCTTACGCGGCGGTCTGGACCGAGCGGTCGCCGTCGTTCGGAAGCGCCGACTTCGCCTGCGCGATCAGCGCCGAAAAAGCGGCGCCCTCGTGCATCGCCATGTCGGCGAGAACCTTGCGGTCGAGGTCGATGCCCGAAAGCTTCAGCGCGTGCATGAACTGACCATAGGTCAGGTTCTCGGCGCGGACCGCGGCGTTGATGCGCTGGATCCACAGGGCGCGGAAGCTCCGCTTCTTCACCTTGCGGTCGCGATAGGCGTACTGCCCGGCCTTCTCGACCGCCTGGCGGGCGATGCGAATCGTGTTCTTGCGGCGGCCGTAATAGCCCTTCGCCTGTTCAAGGATGCGCTTGTGCTTGGCGCGGGTGGTTACACCCCTCTTGACGCGTGCCATCTGTCAGAACTCCTTACTTGAGACCGTAGGGGGCCCAGAGCTTCACGCGCGCCGTATCGGCGTCGGCGAGAACTTCGGTGCCGCGGTTCTGGCGGATGTACTTGGCGTTGTGGCTGATCAGCCGGTGGCGCTTGCCGGCGACTCCATGCTTCACCTTGCCAGTGGCGGTGAGCTTGAAGCGCTTCTTGACGCCGCTCTTCGTCTTGAGCTTGGGCATTTTCGTCTCCTTGTAGCCCGCGAGCGGGCGACGTTTCTCACCAGACACGGCAGCCCTCACTGGCCGGCCCGGTGGTTTTTCCAACGATCTGGAAAGCGCGAGCCCCTAGCGGGGAGTCCTCCGCTTGGCAAGGTCACCAGGGCACGGACTGCCCCTCATAGTCGAGGAATGCGCCCGATTGCGCCGGGGTGATGCCCTCGATCACCCGCATCATGCCGGCGATACTCTGCTCGGGCGTCACCGGCGCGTTGCTCCCGCCCATGCGGGTCTGCACCCAGCCGGGATGGAGCATCACGCACGCCAGCTCCGGATTGGCGAGCGCCAGCGTCTTCCACGCCATGTTGAGGGCCGTCTTGCTCGACCGGTAGGCGAGGAAGCCGCCCGAGCCATTGTCGGCAAGGCTGGCCATGCGCGTGCTGACCACGACCAGCTTGCCGCCGGCTTCCCTTACTTCGGGCAGCAGCGCCTTGGCGAGCATGTAGGGTGCCACGGTGTTCACCGCGAACGTGTCTAGCCACTCCTGCGCGTCGCCCGCATCCTCGGCATCGCGTGGACCGTAGGTGCCGGCATTGGCGATCAGCAGGTCGAGAGGACGTCCGGCCCGCGCCGCGCTCACGGCCTCGAGATCGCCGAGGTCGAGCGTCCGGATTTCTGCGCCGAGCCCCTCCAGCTCGGGCGAAGACTCGCGGACCGTCGCAATGACGTCCCAGCCTGCCGCGCGATACTGCCGGACGAACTCGAGCCCGAGCCCGCGATTGGCGCCGGTGACGAACAGGGTGGGCATGGACTTTATCCTTCGTGCATAAGGGATGTGGCCGAAGCAACGCACGAGACCCCAAAAGGCTGTCCTTTGTACCGTGTCCGGGCCCGCTGTTCCGTCAGGCGTGTTTGACGTATCGTGAGCTCATCTTCGTTTGCCACGGAGGAGAGCCGACATGAGTGCGGAAGAGCGTCACTATAGCGCGGAGCAGGTGACCGGAGCACGCCAGGAAGGGGTGGTACGGTGGGTATTGGCAATATCGCTCCTGCTGATCGTGCTGGCCATGTCGGTGGTCTGGATCCTTCCGGCCCTTATCGACTGAGCCTCGCCCGGTTCGTCGCCGCGCAGAGCGGCGTCCACGACCTTGCCCTCGACGAGCTTCGCGCTGGCGAGAAGCGCACGCACTGGATGTGGTTCGTCCTGCCGCAGCTGCGCGGGCTCGGCCACAGCATGATGGCCGATCGCTACGGTCTGGAGGGCATCGAGGAGGCTCGGGCTTATCTTGCCCACCCGCTGCTCGGCGCCCGGCTGAGGGAATGCATTGAAGCTTTGCTCGCTCATGCCGGGCGACGTAGCGCCGGCGAGATCATGGGCGTTGTGGACGCCATCAAGCTGCACAGCTGCCTGACCCTGTTCGAAGCGGCAGGAGGCGGTCCCGAATTCGGCGCGGCGCTCGACGCCTTCTATGGCGGCGAGCGTGACAAGCGCACGCTCGCGATGCTGGACTGAGCCAGGGCGCTATCCCGGTGCGTGCCGGGATGAACCTGTCCTACTTTCCGGTCTTCTCCGGCGCGCGGATGTGCTTGTTCACCTTCGCCGTCATCTCGAACATGGTCAGCTTGCCCGTGCCGACGATCGCGGCCAGGGCCTCGTCCGGCTCGATGTTCCGCCCGTCCGCTTCGGACTGCAGCTTGTGCTTGCGGATATGGTCCCAGATCCGTGACGTCACCTCGCCGCGCGCCATCGGACCGTCGCCGGTGATCGCCGCCAGCTCGGGCGAGACGTCCACCTGCTGATGGACCGCATCCGGGTTGGTGTCGTCGATCTCGACATGCTTGGTCATGGCCGTCCTCCTTCACGCTTCACTGGTGGGGAGTGAACCGTGGCTGGCGGACGAGGGTTCCCCTTGCCTTCGCGACCGTATCGGGGCTGTAACGCCTGCGTGACCGAAGCTTCGCGACCACTCATGTCCCTGCCCGCACGTCTGGTGAAGCGCGGCTTTGTCCGCTGGTTCGACGGCGGCGGCTGGCGCTGCGAGGGCGTGCTGCCGCTGCCCGACAAGGCGGTGGTGATGGGGGCGCCCCACACCAGCAACTGGGACTTCCTCGTGTTCGTCGGTGCCATGGAGCAGCTCGGGGTCGATGCCCGCTACATCGGCAAGGCGAGCCTGTTCCGCTGGGGTCCGATGGCGCGCTTCATGCGCGGTCTCGGCGGGATCCCGGTCGAACGCACGATCAAGAATGACCTCGTCGCCCAGGTTTCGACCGAATTCAGACGCGCCGATCAAATGCTCCTCGTCATCGCTCCCGAAGGCACGAGGGAAGCGACGACCAACTGGCGGATGGGCTTCTACCGCATCGCGCTCGCGGCCGGCGTGCCGATCGTGCCCGGGGGTCCGGATTACGGGCGCAAGGCCGCCGTCTTCGGTGAACCCATCTACCCCACCGGCGACCCAGAGCGCGATCTCCAGCCCGCCTGGGACTTCTTCCGGACCCTGGTCCCGCGCTTTCCCGACAAGGTCCTTTTCCCGACCGGCAGCGGCATGGACGGTCGGGATAGCCAGGCCTAGACCGTCCACGGACCGCGTGACCAAGGAGCCCGCCCCATGCGCCGACTGATTGCTGCCGCCCTGCTCGCCGCCCTTGCCGCGTCGCCGCTCGGCGCCTCGCTTCCGGTCGGGACCAGGGCGCCCGACTTCACCACCACCGGGGCGCTCAACGGCAAGCCGTTCAGGCTGCACCTCAAGGAACAGCTCAGGCATGGCCCGCTGGTGCTATATTTCTATCCCAAGGCCTTCACCGAGGGCTGCACGCTTGAGGCCAAGGCGTTCAGCGACGCCATGCCCGACTTCCGCAAGGCCGGTGCACGCGTGGTCGGCATGAGCGCGGACGACCTGCCCACACTGCAGAAGTTCAGCGTCGAGGCCTGCCGCGGCAAGTTTCCCGTCGCTACCGCCAGCAAGGACGTCATCAGCGCCTATGACGTCAGCATCCCTGCGACGCCGCTGAGCAAGCGCACCTCCTACGTCATCGCGCCGGACGGCCGGGTCGTCTTCGTCCACTCGGAGATGAGCTGGAAGGAGCATGTCGCCAGGACGCTCGCGGCGGTCCGGGCCCTGAAGAAGCGCTAGGCCGTGAAGGTCCTGTTCGCCGCCGCCGCGACGCTGGCGCTCGGCGGCTGCGCCACGCTTCCACCTGCGAAGGCCTCCGAGCGCTTCTTCGATCGGCTCCAGTCGCTCTGCGGCAGGGCCTTCACCGGAAGGCTGGTGAGCCAGGACGCGGCCGATGCAGCCTTCCGCGACCAGCCGCTCGTCATGCATGTGCGCGATTGCCGGACGGACGAGATCCGCATTCCATTTCACGTCGGCGACGATCGCTCGCGCACCTGGGTCGTCACCCGCACTTCGCGTGGCCTCCGGCTCAAGCATGACCATCGTCAGCGGGACGGCAGCGCGGACGATCTGACCATGTATGGCGGCAACGGCAGCCCAGCCGGCACCATCGCCAGGCAGCTGTTCCCGGCCGACGCGGAGAGCATCGCCCTCTTCACGCGTACGGGTCGCACGGTCAGCAACAGCAATGTCTGGGCGCTGGAGGTCTCGCCGACCCGCTTCGCCTACGAATTGCGCCGGCCCCCCGGGCCTGGCGAGCGCTTCTTCCGGGTCGAGTTCGACCTGTCCGCCGCCGCCCCCACGCCACCCCCACCCTGGGGCTGGTAAGGAGGATCAGGAACTCACTCGGAATTCTTGATCCGCCTCTCCATCTCGCGTGCGATGGCGCGGCGCTGGCTGCCGACATAAGCATTGTCGGGCGCGCCGTAGAGGCCTCGAAGGAAGCCGAAATCCCATGCCGTGAGCGACAGCGGCACTTCGGCATCGGCAGGAGCGCCGATGATCCGGAGGATGGAGGGCGCGTCGGGCGACAGCTTGCTGGTATCGATCGCCGCCAGCGCGCGCATCAGCCCGTAATCGGCAAGCTGGGTCGTGCTCAGCCCGTCGAGCTGGCCTGAATCGACCACCACGACCGCGAACTCGAATTGCGGCCGGGCCGCGGCCGTCAGACGCGTCGCCGGGTCGGTGGTGCGGTTGATCGGCACGCCGCCCGCGGTTTCCGGCCGGATCTCCTGCCCGCGTGCATTGAGATCGGCACCACGCACCTGCCATGCGGACACGGGAGACGGGTCGCGCACCAGCTTGCGGACCTGACCGCCTGAAAGGTTGGAGAAGAGCTCGCCCTTCCGCCTGGCGATCTCGCGCATGAAGGTCGGCTTGTCGGGCGTGACCACCAGCAGCACGTTGGGATCGCACTTTGCCGTCACCTTCTCGCGGGTAATGGCGGCCGCCACCTTGCGCATCCGGGCGACCATCATCGCCGCCTGCGCCGCGGGCAGGCCGACGACGTGCGGGCAGATGGGCTGCTCGAACTTGGCGAGCTGCTGGGCGAACGGCTGGCGCGTCAGCGCACCGACGAACTCGCTGATGGTCTTGGCGACGTCACGGCGGCCGGTCACCGTGATGGTGACGTCGTCCTCCGCCGGCGGCGCTACCTCGGCGGACGTCGACGGAGGAGCGACGGCGAGCAGGGCGGCGAACAGGAGCGGGGTCATGCCCGCCGCTTAGCGCCGCCAGTCACGAGAGCGTAGCGCCCTTCGGCGGAAGGCCGGTGGAGTCCGGCAAACGGTGGTGCCGAAGGGTGACTCGACAGCCATCAAGCTTTTGGTAAGTTGCTGATGTGCGCACCTATTCCCTTGCCCGACGCCTTACCGCAACTGCTTGTGCGGCGGCCCTTCTCACCAGCTGCGGCGGCGGCGGTGGCGGCGGCGACTCGCCCGCTCCCATCCAGGTCGCTCCGCCGACCGGCGGAACACCATCCCCGACACCCACCACCAACGCCTGCTCCCTCCTGTCGCGGCAGCAGTGGGCGGAATCGGTGCTGCGCGAATGGTATCTCTTCCCCGAAACGCTCCCGACCAGTCTCAACCCGGCCGGCTATTCCTCGGTCGAAGCCTATGTCGACGCGCTGACCGCCACTGCGCGATCGCAGAACAAGGATCGCTACTTCACCTACGTGACCTCGATCGCGGAGGAGAATGCCTTCTACCAGAGCGGTTCGAGCGCCGGTTTCGGCTTCCGCCTGGCGACCGACTCCGCGGCCCAGCGCATCTTCGTCGCGGAAAGCTTTGAAGCGACGCCCGCGCTGAACGCGGGCATCGACCGCGGCGCCGAGCTGCTGGCGATCGGCACCACCACCGCCAATCTGCGCCTCGTGTCGAGCATCATCGCCGCCGAGGGCACGGCCGGCGTCACCAATGCGCTTGGCCCCTCGACGGTCGGAACGACTCGGGTGATCCGCTTCCGTAACGCCGCGGGGACCGAGCAGACGGTGACCGTCGCCAAGGCCGACTATCAGATCCAGCCGGTGTCGAGCCGCTATGGCGCTCGGATTCTCGACGATGGCGGGCGCAAGGTCGGCTACATCAATTTGAGGACCTTCATCGATACGGCCAACAACCAGCTCCGCAACGCCTTCGCCGACTTCCGGGCGAACAACGTCACCGAGGTGATCGTCGACCTTCGCTACAATGGCGGCGGGCTGGTCAGTGTCGCCGATCTGTTCAGCCGCCTGCTCGCCGCCCAGCGGACCAGCAGCGACGTTCTGAGCTACACCACGTTCCGACCGGAAAAGGCGATCGAGAACAGCACCACTTTCTATTCGCCCCAGCCGCAGTCGATCCCGGCGACCAAGATCGCCTTCATCGGCACGCGCGGCTCCGCTTCGGCGAGCGAGCTGGTGATGAACAGCTCCATTCCTTATCTCGGAGCCAATGCCGCGCTGGTCGGAACCAACACCTACGGCAAGCCGGTCGGGCAGATCGCGATCGACCAGGCGGCGTGCGACGACCGCATGCGGGTGGTCGCCTTCAAGACCGAGAACCGCGACAGGCAGGGCGACTATTACACCGGCCTGGCTCCCTTCTTCCAGCGCACCTGCGCGGCCGCCGATGACATCAGCCGCCCGCTTGGCGACCCGCAGGAGGCAAGCATCAGGTCGGCGCTCGACTTCCTTGCCGGGCGCCCCTGCACGTCGATCACGGCCTCGACCGCCACCGCCTCCACTGATCGCGTTGGGGCCAGCCGCCGCGAGCTGCTGAGCCCGCCGCGGCCGAACACGGTGCAACGTGAGGTGCCGGGCCTCTTCTAGGATCCGGCGCCATGGCCTAGGCTGCGGCGGACCAGCGGAACCCGCCCGCCGCGCCAGCGCGTTCGGGGCCGACCACAAGAGGGAGCACGCATCATGGCCAAGGGTCAGGTGAAATCGAACAAGGAAGCGCGCAAACCCAAGGCGAAGAAGGAAAAGACCATCGCCGCCAACCCGTCGACCAAGGGCAGTCCGAAGCGCGAGGATTGACCGGCCCGCGCATCCTGGTCGACGCCGATGCCTGCCCGGTGAAGGAGGAGGTCTACAAGGTCGCCTTCCGTCGCGGCGTGCCGGTCGTGGTCGTCAGCAACCAGCGGCTGCGGGTGCCGGACCATCCTCTCGTCGAACGTGTAGTCGTCTCAGACGCCTTCGATGCCGCCGACGACTGGATCGCGGAGGCAGCGGATGCTCGCGCGGTGGTGATCACCGGCGACATCCTGCTTGCCGACCGCTGCCTCAAGGCCGGCGCGACGGTGCTGGGGCATAATGGCAAGCCGTTCACGACCGCGAGCATCGGCGGCGCGCTGGCCACCCGGGCGATCATGGCCGACCTGCGCGCGGGCGGCGACGTGGTAGGCGGCCCGCCGCCGTTCGCCAAGGCCGACCGCTCGCGCTTCCTGCAGGCGCTGGACGAAGCGCTGGTGCGATTGGGGCGGGGCTGAGCCAGGGCGGGAACCACGAGCGGAGCGAGGCATGGGCGAGGAAATTGAACGCGGCGGGCTGCCGATCCTGCATTTCGCCGATGCGGCGGCGCTGGAGGCGTGGCTGGAGGAGCAGCCCGTCGAGCACAAGGGCGTCTGGCTGAAGATCGCCAAGAAGGACCGCGGAGTCTCGTCCGTCAGCGTGCCCGAGGCGATCGATGCGGGCCTGTGCTTCGGCTGGATCGACGGGCTCATCAACCGCTTCGACGAGGACTTCTACCTCATCCGCTACACGCCCCGGCGGCCCAGATCGAAGTGGTCCGAGATCAATGCCAGGCGAGCCGAGGCGCTGCAGGCGGCGGGGCGGGTGAGGCCGGGCGGCCTATCGCAGATCGAAGCGGCGAAGACGGACGGCCGCTGGGACTCCGCCTATCCGCCCGCCAGCCGGATGGAAGTGCCCGCCGACCTCGCCGCCGCGCTGGCGGAACGCCCGGCGGCCAAGGTCTTCTTCGACGGGCTGAAGGGCGCCAACCGTTATGCCGTGCTCTACCGACTGCACGACGTGCGCGATCCGGCAAAGCGCAAGGCGGCGGTGGCGAAAGCAGTCGCGAAGCTGGAAAGGGGCGAGACGGCCTACGACTGAGCATCAAGCTTCTTGGCGGCGGGGCCGGCCGCACCTACGTTGCCGGAACGGCCATGAGGAGAGCGGTTGATGCAATGCCCCGTTGACGGAACGACCCTGCAGATGAGCGAGCGCGGCGGAGTCGAGATCGACTATTGCCCGCAGTGCCGGGGCGTGTGGCTGGACCGCGGCGAGCTCGACAAGATCATCGCCAAATCGGTCGAGGCCGAGGCCGCATCGGCCCCGCCGCCGCCCGCCGCTCCCGCTGCGCCGCCTCCTCCGCAGCAGCCGCAAGGCGGACCCTGGGCCCAGCCCGGCTATCCGCCGCAGCATGGCTATGACCCGCGCTACGGGCACAAGCCCTACAAGCGGAGGAAGAGCTTCCTCGAAGAGATCTTCGACTAGGGCGCGCGCCGCGCAGCCCACCGCGCTGGCAGGCCTTTGCCTCCGATACGGGGGCTTTACCTTCTGGCAGCAGGTTGTCGCTAGGCGTGGGTGAATGGCCAGCCGATGACCCCAGCCCTGCCCGCCTCCGCCGAGCCCGATCCGTACGCCGACCGGCGGCTGCATCCGCGCGTGGCGGTGGCGATGCCGGCTTTCCTGATCCTCGGCGGTCGGCGCTATCCGGTGCAGATCGTCGACCTGTCGGCGGGCGGCGCGAAGATCGACTGCGGAACGGCGCTGGTCGCCGCCGGCGCGCCGGTCACGCTCAACTGGGGCGGCGGCAGCGCGCAGGCGACGGTGCGGTGGCGCGAGGGGCGGCTGGCCGGCATCGCCTTCGCCGCGCCGCTGGACGAGCGGGACGTGGCGGCGCTGGCGACACGCTCGGCCGCGCTTGCCGCGCGAATGAACGGCTGAAGAAGCCCGGACGGCTGCGCGCGGCGCAACAAAGGTCACATAGTGCGGGCCTTCGATGGTGACCCGATCCGCCGCCTGGCACCGAGGGGGAATGCGCGGGCCGCAGGTCACAGCGAAGGTCTCACCCTGTGACCCCAGTGGATGCGCCAGGGCCGGGCCATGATGTCGTGCCACATCAAGGCGAACAGCCCGCCCGGATCCCGCGCCCGAAGCCGGTAGGCACTCTCCCGGCTCATCCCCGCCTTCTTCGCCGCCGCCGTGGCCGAGCGTGTCCGTTCCAGCCAGTGAAGGAAGACGACCTGCCGCTCGGGCGTCCAGCCGGTGGGAGGAGAAGCGGAGGAGTCGCGCATCGACCAGGGTAGAGCAGGCGAAATCCTACTAGTGAAGGGGGTTCGAGGGGAATCGAAGTGGTCGCAGATCAATGTCGAGCGCGCCGAGGTGCTGCTGGCAGCGGGGCGGGTGCGGCCCGGCGGGTTGAAGCAGATCGAGGCGGACAAGGCGGACGTCCGGTTGGAAGCCCCCTACCCGCCTGCGAGCCGGATGGAGGTGCCGGAGGACGTGGCGGCGGCGCTCGAGGCGAGCCGGAAGCGAAGGCGGCGTTCAAGGCGCTGAAGGGCGGCGAGCGCTATTCGGTGCTGTACCGGCTGCACCAGATGCGGGCGGCGGAGAAGCGGAAGGTAGCGGTCGCGAGGGTGGTCGGGACGTCGATTGCCGGTAGCAGTCGGTCGCCGAACGATTTGAAGTAGCAAGTCTGTTGCCGAGTCGGCACGCCGGCTGCGACACTTCCACGGGAGTCAAGTCGAATCTTGACAGGCCATGCTTGTGCGTCCAAATCACACGTAATCCGGCTCCGGTCGGAGGGAGAACGTGTTACGCGTTCAGCGGGGGCTCTAGGCCCCCGTTTTTATTCGGGCAGCCACTTCAAACCCCAGCCATCGATTTTTCCGGTTCGGGGGTCGCGAGCTAGGCGCCTCCTGAAGAGTTCTTCAACAAGGCGGGGCCCGAAGCCCGTGGCAGGCGCCATCCCCGTCTTCTCCGTCTTAAGGTAGCGAAGCAGCGGGTGCGCAAGCGAATCAGCGAGTTGGTGCCCGGCCACATTATCCGTCTTCCGCGCGAACTTGATTTCTCGGCTTAGGAGCACGCTCTGCACTTTGCTTGCGCGGACAGTTAAATTGCCATGCTGGTAAAGATGAGAGTAGGCCTTCTTGAGCCGCTTATCTGCCCACTTGTCGCGACTTTCAATTAATACGTCACCCTGAAATCCATTTCGGCTTAACCATTTAACGAAACGCTCTACGAGTATCTCAAGGCAATAGTGATAAGGGTCGTGCTGCCAGACCTTGTACTTTTCCCTATGTGCCACCTTGTCTATCGCGCCTGCAATGATCAGGTAATTAGACTTGGCAACGAACTCCAGCCAAGCATCTTCGAATAGCCTGCGGACCTGCTCATCGTGCAGGAGTTGTTGGAATGGCGCTTCTCCTCGCACCATCTCGCGGCGGTGAAGGATGACTTCAGCACCTTCTTCAAAAAACGTCCTCTTGATAGCGTTCAGAGAAGCTGTGAAGGGGCCGTCATGTATGTCCTGCCGCATGATCACGCCGGCTAAGCAGAGGAAGCGATCAGAGTGACCTGCTTTTAAAGTCTGAGTGCCGGTCTCATCGATGTAGAGCCGATACCTTGCGGAGGGTGGAACGAACATTGGGAACACGACTTGTTTCTTTGCTAAGCAGAGTCAACTACTAAGCCAGCTAAGTAGTGCTAGTCCGACCCGCCAACCAATTGTGCCCCGGCGACTGACACCAGCGTTGAGACACCCAACCGCGCGAGCGCCTAGCGGGATACCTAATCCTCAGCCCTCCGCCAGCCAGTGCGCCACCAGCGCATTGGCGTGACCGTGGCCCATGCCGTGTTCGCTTTTGAGCCAGGCGACACGTTCCATGTGCTTCGCCGGGGGACGCGCTTGCAGGAGGGCTTTCCACTCGGCGATGGGCCTGCCGTACTTCTTCTCGATCGAGGGAAAGTAGGAGGCGGGGCCTTTCACCTTGTCGGCCATCAGTCGTGCTCGCGGCCGTTCGCGCCGATATAGAGCTCGTTCCCGCCGGCGCGGTACTTCTCGCTCATCTCGGCCATGCCGGCTTCGGCGTCTTCGAGGCTGGCCCCTCCACCATTCGGCTGCGCCGAACGGTCCCCCTCCCCATCGCTGTGCGACGGGGAGGTTGAGTTGAGGAGGCCGCTTTCCTGCTTGGCCGCGAAGTCGCGCACTTCCTGCGTGATCTTCATGCTGCAGAATTTCGGCCCGCACATGGAGCAGAAATGGGCGGTCTTGGCGCCTTCGGCGGGCAGGGTCTGGTCGTGATATTCCTCGGCCGTGTCGGGGTCGAGCGACAGGTTGAACTGGTCGCGCCAGCGGAACTCGAAGCGGGCGCGGCTCAGCGCATCGTCGCGGACCTTGGCGGCGGGGTGGCCCTTGGCGAGGTCGGCGGCGTGGGCGGCGAGCTTGTAGGTGACGACGCCGACCTTGACATCGTCGCGGTCGGGAAGGCCGAGGTGCTCCTTGGGCGTGACGTAGCAGAGCATGGCGGTGCCGAACCAGCCAATCATCGCCGCGCCGATTCCTGACGTGATGTGGTCGTAGCCGGGCGCAATGTCGGTGGTGAGTGGCCCGAGGGTATAGAAGGGCGCTTCGCCGCAGACGGCGAGCTGCTTGTCCATATTCTCCTTGATCTTGTGCATCGGCACGTGGCCGGGGCCCTCGATCATCACCTGGCAGTCGTGTTCCCAGGCTTTCTTGGTCAGCTCGCCAAGCGTGTAGAGCTCGGCGAACTGCGCTTCGTCATTGGCGTCGGCGATGGAGCCGGGGCGCAGGCCGTCGCCGAGGCTGAAGGCGACGTCATAGGCCTTCATGATCTCGCAGATCTCGTCGAACCGTTCGTAGAGGAAGCTCTCGCGGTGGTGAGCGAGGCACCATTTGGCCATGATCGAGCCGCCGCGGCTGACGATGCCGGTGACGCGCTTCGCGGTCAGCGGAACGTAGGGCAGGCGGACGCCGGCGTGGATGGTGAAATAGTCGACGCCCTGTTCGGCTTGTTCGATCAGGGTGTCGCGGAAGATGTCCCAAGTGAGGTCCTCGGCGATGCCGCCGACCTTTTCCAGCGCCTGGTAGATGGGGACGGTGCCGATGGGGACGGGCGAGTTGCGCAGGATCCACTCGCGCGTGTCGTGGATGTTGCGGCCGGTGGAGAGGTCCATGACCGTGTCGGCGCCCCAGCGGATCGCCCACACCATCTTGTCGACCTCGGCCGCGACGTCGGATGCGACCGCCGAATTGCCGATGTTGGCGTTGATCTTCACGAGGAAGTTGCGGCCGATCGCCATCGGCTCGGATTCCGGGTGGTTGATGTTGTTGGGGATGATGGCGCGGCCGCGAGCGATCTCGTCGCGGACGAACTCGGGGGTGACGAAGTCGGGGATGGCGGCGCCGAAGCTTTCGCCGTCGCGCGCCTGTGCCAGTGCGGCCTCGCGGCCGAGATTTTCGCGCACCGCGACATATTCCATCTCGGGCGTGATGATGCCGCGGCGGGCATAGTGCATCTGGGTGACGTTATGGCCGGGGCGGGCGCGGAGGACGCGCTTGCGGACATTGGGGAAGGGCGCGACGCCGCCGCTGCGGTCGGGACCGAGCTGGCCATTGTCCTCGGGCCGGACCTCGCGCTGGGTCACTTCCTCCACGTCGCCGCGGGCGCGGATCCAGTCGCGGCGGAGCTCGGGCAGGCCGGCCATGATGTCGATGCGGGCGTCGGGGTCGGTGTAGGGGCCGGAGGGGTCGTAGACGGTGACGGGCGCCTCGCCGGACGAGGGCTCGAGGTGGATTGCACGCATGGCGACGCGCAGGGGGCCGACGTGGACCTTCCTCGATCCGCGGATCGGGCCGGTGGTGACTTTCAGTTCGGTGCGCGCGGGAATATCGGCCATCGTTCTTCCTCTCCAAGCGGAGGGAGGCGGCGGGCAGCCGCGCTCCCTCCCTACGCCGGTGTGAGCCGGATCAGGTTCGACGGGTCGTGCAGCGCTGACCTGCACCTCTCAGCCCAAAGCAGGGCTCCCCGGGGATGTGCCTGCCTTACGGCTTGCCGCGGCATTGCGCCAGACGGGCTGTCGCGCCATCAGGTCGGGCCATGGCGCTGACCCATCTCGACCGGCTCGAAGCGGAGAGCATCCACATCCTGCGGGAGGTGGTGGCGACGTGCCGCAAGCCGGTGTTCCTGTATTCGATCGGGAAGGATTCGAGCGTCATGCTCCACCTGGCGCTGAAGGCGTTCGCGCCGGCGCCGCCGCCCTTTCCCTTCCTCCATATCGCCAGCGGCTGGGACTTCCGGGCGATGCTGGAACATCGTGATGCCATGGCGTCACGCCACGGGCTGGAGCTGATCGTCTGGCACAACGAGGAAGCGGCAGCGCGGGGGGTGGAGCCGTTCGGAACCCCGATTCCGACCTACACGCGGCTGATGCTGACCGAGGCGCTTCGGGCGGCGCTTGCGGCGGGCGGCTATGACGCGGCGTTCGGCGGTGGTCGGCGGGACGAGGAGAAGGCGCGGGCGAAAGAGCGCATCTTCTCCTTCCGGGGCCCGGGCGGCGGTTGGGACCCCAAGCTGCAGCGGCCGGAATTGTGGAACCTCTACAATGCCAGGGTCCATGCCGGGGAGAGCATCCGCGTCTTTCCCCTGAGTAATTGGACCGAGCGCGACGTGTGGGACTATATCGCGCGGGAAGAGGTGCCGATCGTGCCGCTCTACCTGGCGGCGGAGCGGCCGACGGTGGTGCGGAGCGGCACCCTGCTGATGGTCGACGACCCCGCGCGCTTCCCCGGGATCGAGGGCCACGAGGTGGTCACCCGCCGCATACGCTTTCGCACCATGGGCTGCTGGCCGCTGACGGGCGCGATGGAAAGCGAGGCGGACACGCTGGACAAGGTTCTGGCGGAGATGGCGGCGCTTCGCACCAGCGAGCGGCAGGGGCGGGTCATCGACCGCGACGAGAGCGCATCGATGGAAGTGAAGAAGCGCGAGGGCTATTTCTGATGGACCTGCTGCGGTTCATCACCTGCGGCTCGGTCGATGACGGCAAGTCGACGCTGATCGGGCGGCTTCTGCACGACAGCGCGCAGCTGATGGAGGACCAGCTGGCAGCGCTGGAAAGCGACAGCCGGCGGGTGGGCACGCAAGGGCAGGCAATCGACTTTGCTTTGCTGGTCGACGGGCTGGCGGCGGAGCGCGAGCAGGGCATCACCATCGACGTCGCCTACCGCTTCTTCTCGAGCGCGACGCGCCGCTTCATCGTCGCCGATTGTCCCGGGCACGAGCAATACACGCGCAATATGGCGACCGGCGCGTCGACCGCGCACGCCGCGGTGCTGCTGGTCGATGCGCGCAAGGGCGTGCTGACGCAGACAAGGCGGCACGCGGCCATCTGCCGGCTGATGGGTGTCCGGCACCTGATCCTGGCGGTCAACAAGATGGACCTGGTGGAGTTCGATCGGGCGCGGTTCGAGGATGTCCGGGCGGAGTTCGCGGACTTCGCCGAGGCGCAGGGCATCGCCGAGGCAGTCGCGATCCCGCTGTCGGGGCTGACCGGCGACAATGTGTTCGGCCGGTCCGAGGCCATGCGTTGGCATGAGGGCCCGACCCTGATGGAGGCGCTGGAGGCGGTACCGGCGGCGGAGGACAGGGGCGAAGGGCCGCTTCGGCTGCCGGTCCAGTGGGTCAATCGTCCCCACCAGGACTTCCGCGGCTTTGCCGGCCTGATCGCCGCCGGATCGGTGGTCCGCGGACAGGACGTAAGGGTGCTCCCTTCCGGGCGCACCAGCCGGGTCGCACGCCTGCTCGTCGGCGATCGGGCGGTTGAGCGGGCCGAGGCGGGGCAGTCGGTCACGGTCACGCTCACCGACGAAGTGGAGTGCGGCCGCGGGTCGGTGATCGTCGCCCTGCCCCATGCGCCGCAGGTTTCCGACCAGTTCGAGGCAAGCCTAGTCTGGCTGTCGGAAGAGGAGCTGCTGCCAGGACGCGGCTATTGGTTGCAACTGGCGACGCAGAGCGTCACCGCCACCGTCCAGCCTCCGAAATATGAGCTGGGGCTCGACAGCGGCGAACAATTGGCGGCCAAGACGCTCGGCCTCAATGCGATCGGCGTCGCCGAGATCGCGACCGACCGGCCGATCGTGTTTGAGCCCTATGCCGGCAATCGGACGCTCGGCGGGTTCATCCTGATCGACAAGGCGACCAACGCGACGGTCGCCTGCGGCATGATCCACTTCGCGCTGCGGCGGGCGCAGAACATCCACTGGCAGGCGATCGAGGTCGGCCGCGAGGCGCATGCCCGGCAGAAGGGGCAGAAGCCGTGCGTCGTCTGGCTGACGGGCCTTAGCGGGGCAGGCAAGTCGACCATCGCCAATCTTGTCGAGAAGCGGCTGTTCGATCTCGGCCGGCACAGCTTTCTGCTGGACGGGGACAACGTCCGCCACGGGCTTAGCCGCGACCTCGGCTTCACCGAAGCGGACCGGATCGAGAATATCCGCCGGGTGGGCGAGGTGGCGCGGCTGATGGCGGATGCCGGCCTGATCGTCATCACCGCCTTCATCTCGCCCTTCCGGGCGGAGCGTGAGCTGGTTCGCAGGATGCTGCCGGACGGCGAGTTCCTGGAAGTGTTCGTCGATGCCCCGCTGGCCGAGGCGGAAAGCCGCGACGTGAAGGGCCTCTACGCCAAGGCGCGGGCGGGCAAGCTCAGCAACTTCACCGGCATCGACAGCCCGTATGAGGTGCCGGAAGCGCCGGATCTCCATATCGACACTACAACATTGAGCGCCGAGGAAGCGGCGGAGCGGATCGTCGCGCTGCTGCTGGAACGCCGCGGCTGATCGTTCCGGCGCAAGATTCAGGCCGTCGGACGGTCAATTGTCGCTGATCCGTTGCCGGGGCGACACAAATCCTGAAAGATGTTTGCGCGGGATCGGGACCCAAGCGCCCGGTCCTGCGTTGGCTCCGCCGATAACCAAGGGAGAAAATACGTGCGTGCTCTGATTCTGGTCGCTGGTGCGGCCCTTTCCCTCGCGGCTTGCGGCAGCAACACCGCCGAGACCGAAAATGCCGATGCCAATCTGATGATGGCTGACAACATGGCCACCATGGACGCCAACATGATGGGCATGGATGCCAACATGACTTCCATGAACGGCATGGATTCCAACATGATGGCTGCCAATTCAATGGAAGCCAACATGATGGCGCAGGACATGAACACCAATTCGCCGGACACGAACCTCGCCAACGGCATGTAATATGGCCTGACCGGTTCAATCGGGCGGCGTTGCACGCAATTTCGTCGCCCGGCTCCGGGGAAGCGCTCGCTCCTGAACAAGGGAGCGAGCGCTTCTTCTTTGTGGGCCATTGCGGCGCATGGTCCTTAGTCCGCTTTGCAACCAACGCCGATGCGGGCTGTTGCGCCACTGACATGAAGCATCTGATCCTCGCCTGCGCGGTCCTGGCCACCGCTGTCGCCGCTCCTGCTTATGCCCAGGAGAATGAGGATCTGCGCGTGCGCGTGGGGATCGGAGCACAGGTCCGGCCGGAATTCGTCGGAGCCGAGGACCGTGAGGTCGGGCCCTTGTTCGACATTGACGTCGCCAGGGGCGACAAGCCGTTCCAGATCGAGGCGCCGGACGACAGCTTTGGCCTTCGCCTCGTCAACGAGGGTGGATTCGTCTTCGGTCCCGCCGCCAACATCGCGCCGAGCCGCAAGGAACGCGACGTCGGCGCGCCGGTCGGCAAGGTGAAGACGACGCTGGAGGTGGGCGGGTTCGCCGAATATCTCCTCACCGACAGCTTCCGCCTGCGCGGCCAGCTGCTGAAAGGCGTCAACGGCCATGAAGGGCTGGTCGGCTCGATCGGTGCCGATGCCATTTTCCGGGACGGCGACCGCTATGCCGCGACGCTCGGCCCGCGGCTGCTATGGTCCGACTCCCGCTACCAGCTCGCCTATTTCGGGGTGAGCCCCGCCGCCTCGCTGGCGGCCGGCCTGCCCGTCTATCGACCCGGCGGCGGTGTCCATGCCGTGGCGCTTGCGGGCGGGCTCACGACCCAGCTCGGACCGCGCTGGGGCCTGTTCGGCTATGCTCGCGCGGAGCGGCTGGTGGGGGATGCGGCGAGGTCGCCGATCGTGCGCGAATATGGCTCGCGCAACCAGCTGTCGGCGGGCCTGGGGCTCAGCTACGTGTTCCGGGTGGAACGCTAGGCGTCTCTCGCCGGCAAGCTCAGCGCCCGTCCTGGCGAACGAGGATCACGGGTGAAGTCGTCGCTCCGGGCGGCCGCAGCAAAACCTCGTCCTGCCGGTCCACCCTGTAAGTCGCCGACCAGTCCAGCGCTCCGAAATGCCGGTTGGTGCAGGCCTGGCCGCGGAGCGTGACGAGTGTCCGTTCGGGCGGCGGTTCTTCCTGATCCCAGAACATCAGGCAGAAGTTGTCAGGCCCGCTTATGCCCAGCACCTAAGGACCCTGACTGAGCCGGAACTCGGCGCCTGCCGGCGAACGATAGATACCCTCGGGGTAGGGCGTGGCGTTGCAGCTCGAGAGCAAGAGTCCACCGAAGCCGGCAAACAGCAGCCCTGGCCGAGCCTGCCGCGCCACGTCCTGCGGCTTAGTCGCCCTCGCCCGGTTCCGGGGAGAAGAAGGCGTCGTACTTGCCGTCCTTGCCCTTATAGTCGTCGGCGTCGGCCGGGCTGTCCTTCTTGCGGGTGATGTTCGGCCATTGCGCCGAGAAGGTGGAGTTCAGCTCCAGCCACTTTTCGTTGCCCGACTCCGTGTCCGGGAGGATGGCCTCGGCCGGGCATTCCGGCTCGCACACGCCGCAGTCGATGCACTCGTTGGGGTTGATGACGAGCATGTTCTCGCCCTCGTAGAAGCAGTCGACCGGGCAGACCTCGACACAGTCCATATATTTGCAGCGGATGCAGGCGTCGGTGACGACGTAGGTCATGGCGGTCTCTCTTAAGCTCCCTGTTCGGCCAAGCGCTATGCCGCGCCGAAGCCATCGTCAACGCCCAGCTCTTCGTAACAGGCCCGCGCTTCCGGTGCCGGGCCGCGGCGGGCGGGAAGGGCGAGGACCCGGATGACGCGGATCTGGCCGCGCAGGGGCAAGGTGACGGTGGAGCCGATGCGGACGGCGTCGGACACCTTCTCGACCCGGCGGCCGTCGATGCGGGTGCGGCCTTCCTCGAGCAGCGCCTGGGCCTGGGTCCGGGACTTCAGCAGGCGGATGAAGAAGAGAAAGCGGTCGAGGCGCATCTAGCGCTTGAGGCCTGCCAGCGCCGCGAAGGCATTGCCGGGGCGGGCGGGCTGGGGTCGGGCGCGGCTGCGCGGACGGGTGCCGCGCCACGACCAGGCGCCGCCCTGCTCCTGGAAGCCGACCTCGGCCATCAGCCGCGCGAGGGCGTCGTCGCCGAGGCCAAGCGAGGTGACGAGGGCGCGGTCGATCGGATCCAGAGCCTCGCCCTCAGCGCGTCTGGCGGCGCGCATCTGGTGGGCATGCGCGGCCAGCCGGTCCGCAAGGTCGACGCGCAGCCACGTGTCGCCGAGCCGGCGGTAGGCGAGGCAGGCGCCCTGGCGGTCGCTTTCCGCCGGGAGGATCGAGGCGCCGGGGCGCGGGAGCGCCGGCATCGGCTGGTTGCCGCGGACCGCCAGCAGGGCGGCACGCCAGCGCTGGGCTTCGGGCTTGAGCAGGGAGGGGACGAACACGTCGAGGGCGCCAAGCCGGACCTTCAGCTTGTGCAGCGCCGCGCGCATCGGGCGGTCGAGCTGGCCGATCGGTTCGGCCAATGCCTTGCGCGGAAGGAGGCCGCCGGCATCGGCCAGCATGGCGGTGAGGGCGCGGACGGGCGGGCCGTAATGCCGATCGGTCGAGGCGGCCGTCAGCCGGGCGAGGTCGCCGCAATGGCGGGTGACCTGCCGCTCTAGCCAGGCTTCCATGTGGGCGCGGAGGGCCGTCCGGACGGGGGCGGAGAGACGGTCGAGCGCGCGGACGGTGCGCAGCGCCGGCTCCGTAACGCTGCGGCCGGGCGCGAGCCGGGCGAGGAGATGGCCGTCGGCGGCAATGCCGATGTCTCCGCCGGCGGGCGCGAACAGGGTGAAGCGGGTGTCCTCCCCGGCGCAGAGGTCGCGGGCGCGGCGATCGAGTTCGTCGCCGAGGCGGCGCTCGGCGGCGGCGAGGAGCAGGCGCTTGTCGGCGAGGCGGGCGGCGGGGTCGACCTTGAATTCGAAGCCGGTGAGGTGGCCGATCGGCTCCGGCCCGACGCTGACTTCCCCTTCGGCAGAAACGGTGACCGGAAGCGCATCCGCCCCGCGCGCGCCGATGTCGCGGACGAGCACGGCGGTGCGGCGGTCGACGAAGCGCTGGGTGAGGGCGCCGTGGAGAGCATCGGACAGGCGCGATTCCACGTGGCGGGTTCGCTCGGCCCATTTGGCGGGATCGGCCAGCCAGTCGGAGCGATGGGCGATATAGGCCCAGCTGCGCACTCCGGCGAGGCGATCGGCCAGCGCCTCGATGTCGCCTGCGACATTGTCGAGGCGGCTGACCTCGGCGGCGAACCAGTCCTGCGCGACATGGCCGCCGTCGGCGATGTAGCCGAAGATGCGGCGGACCATCCGCGCATGGTGCATCGGCCCGACCTTGCGGAAGTCCGGCAGGCCGCAGGCGGCCCACAGCCGGCGCGCGGCGGCTCCGCGGCGGGCGGCGATCGCCGGGTCCTCGGCAAGCGCCTTCAGCACGGCAAGGTCGATCGACAGCGGCGCCGGGCGAAGCAGGGGATCGTCGCTGCGCGCTTCCAGGCTGCGGATCAGCGAGGTGACGTCGGTGAAGTCGAGGTCGGAAGAGCGCCAGTAAAGGTGATCGAGCGGCCGGAAGCGATGCTCCTCGATCGCGTTGATCTCCTCGTCGGTGAAGGCCGGGCCATTGTCGCCGCCGAGGCCGAGGGTGCCGAAGGTGCCGTCGCGCTGGTGGCGACCGGCACGGCCGGCGATCTGGGCCATTTCGGAGATGGTGAGGCGGCGGTCGCGGCGGCCGTCGAACTTCTCGAGCCCGGCGAAGGCGACATGCGCCACGTCCATGTTGAGGCCCATGCCGACCGCGTCGGTGGCGACCAGATAGTCGACCTCGCCGCGCTGGAACATGTCGACCTGGGCGTTGCGGGTGGCCGGCGACAGCGCGCCCATTACCACCGCCGCGCCGCCCTTGAAGCGGCGCAGCATCTCGGCCAGCGCATAGACCTGCTCGGCCGAGAAGGCGACGATGGCCGAGCGCGGGGGCAGGCGGCTGAGCTTGGTCGAACCGGCGTAGCGCAGGGTGGAAAAGCGCGGTCGGCTGACGATCTCCGCCTCGGGGATGAGTTGGCGGACCAAGGGCTTCAGCGTCGCCGAGCCGAGGATCAGCGTTTCCTCCCGGCCGCGGGCGCGGAGCAGGCGGTCGGTGAAGACGTGCCCGCGTTCGGGATCGGTGCCGAGCTGGGCCTCGTCGATGGCGCAGAAGGCATGATCCTGATCGACCGGCATGCTTTCGACGGTGGAGAGCCAGTAGCGGGCGGTGGGCGGGGCTATGCGCTCCTCGCCAGTCAGCAATGCGACCGCTTTCTCGCCCTTCAGCTTGACGACCCGGTCGTAGACCTCGCGGGCGAGCAGGCGCAGCGGGAAGCCGATGACGCCGGAGGAATGGGCGCACATCCGCTCGATCGCCAAGTGGGTCTTGCCGGTGTTGGTGGGCCCGAGGACGGCCCGGATGATGCCGTCATTACGCGCGGCCATGCCAGTCATGTTGGCAGGCTCAACGCACGGTGCAAGCCTCAGGTGGCAATCGGAGCGAGATCGTCGATCCTCTGCCGGGTGAGGTAGGTCGCAAGCGCCGCCCGCGAGACGCGCGGATAGTGGCGGGCGGCAAAGGCCAGCATCGCGTCGCGATAGGCGATCCAGGCCCGCGCGCTGATCCGCCGGCCTTCCTCGGTGACGGTACCGACGCCAAGGCGGCCGTCCTCGAAATCCTCTGCGAGGACGGCGCGGAAGCTGGTGTTGAGCCTGGCGTCGATCCGCGCATAAGTGCCGGCGGAGGCGGGCGGGACCCGGTTGCGGGCGAGTGCCTCGAGCGTCTTGAGGAAGCGGTCGCGCACGCTTTCCTCGGCGCCAACGATGAACGCCCCGCGGAGCGTGCCGGAGAGGTCCTGGTCCCCGCCGGAATGAGCCGAGGCATAGGTTTCCATGGCGCGGCGCGCGGCCGCGAAGGCGGGACTTGCCGCATAGGCTTCCTTCCTCGCCAGAGCCGCGATCCGGCGATCCCGATCGACGATCGCGAAGCGGGCCTCGTGCGCTACGCAGATGCCGCCGAGTTGGCCGCTGGTCGCATCGTCGCAGACGGAAAAGGCCTTCCCGGGCTCAAGCTTGTGGAGGCGGGGAATGCGGATCGCATGCTCCATCGGCGCCGCCGTCTCGAGCCCGCAGGCGAGGTGGGTGGCGACGTCGAGGTTGCGAGCGGCGCCGCGGCCATTGGCATAGATGGTCATGAGCATGGCGCGACCCCCGAAATGGCCGACTTCATCTTCCTTTTCGGTGAAGGCGCAGAGGCGGGCCTTCACCGGGTCGGCGGGCCGGCCGATGCCATGATAGAGCGCGTCGCTGTCGCAGCCCTTGAGCGCCTTCGCCTGCTCGGGCGTCGGGCGGTCGGAGGCGGGCGGCTCGGCGTGGAGGACCCGCGCACAGATGGCGCGGCTCTCGGCATAGGGCTGCGCGCCGTCGGGACTGAGCCAGCCGAGTTCTGCGGTGGACCAGTCCCACGGCGCGGACGGCGCGGCTGCGGCGAGGAGGGCGAGCGGCAGCAGGGCGAGCAGGCGGCGCATGACCGCGATGGTGACAGATAGGGTGGCGGGAGCAAGCCCGCGGTTTAGCGCGGCGTTAACCTAGTTGGGCGAAGACGGTGGCGATGTTCCAGTCGCCCCGCCCGCTGGTCGCTGCTGCACCCCTGCCCGACTTCGGAAGGGCAGGCACAAACGCGCCCGACTTCGGGAGGGCAGGCACAAACGCGCCCGACTTCGGAAGGGCAGGCACGATGGCGCCTACCTTCGGGCGGGCTTCGGCGCAGCGCCCGCCGGCGGCGCGCTTCAGCCTTGTGGTGGACCTTGCCGAGCGGCCGTTCAGCCGTGACTGGTGGCGGGGGGCCGCGACCCTGCTGGCGCTGATCGCCGGCGTCACCCAGCTTGCCCCGACAATGGAGCCGCTTCCCGCCGGATTGCCGATTGGCGAGGGGCCCGACCAGGTGCGGCAGGAAGAAGCGCTGATGGTCGGATCGCTGGACGGCGGCTCGAAGACCGGCCTCACCATGAGCGAAGGCCCACGCGCCAGGCCGATCGCCTCGGCCCCGGCGCGCCAGTCGCGCGATCTCAGCCTGACCTTTTCCAGCGGCGACGAGCTTGGCCGGCTGCTCCAGCGCAGCGGCGCCGCGGCGGCCGATGCGTGGCGGGCGGCAGCGCTGGTGCGGGCGCAAGGCGCACTGCCGGCGGCCGGCACGACGCTGTCGCTCCGCCTCGGCGCGCCGGATTCAAGCGGGCAGCGTAGCATCGAGCGGCTTCACTATCGGGCACGGCTGGACCTCGAACTGACGCTTGGCCGCTCCGCCGATGGCGTGCTGCAGGTCGAACGCAAGGCGCTGGCGGTCGATCGTACGCCGCTGCGCATCCGCGGCAGCGTCGGCGGTGGGCTCTACTGGGCGCTGCGCTCGGCCGGCGCGACTCCCGCCCAGGCGGCGGACTATCTCCAGGCGATCGGCGCCAGTGTCGACGTCGGCAGCGAGGTCATGCCTGGAGACCGGTTCGAACTGGTCATCGCGCAGGCGAGGGCATCGGGCGGCGAGACGGTTTCGGGACCCCTGCTCTATGCCGGGCTAGACCGGTCGGCCGGGCGAGACCTGTCACTGGTCCGCTTCCCCATCCAAGGGCGCGTGCAGTGGATCGATGAGGGCGCTTCGCCCGAGCCGGTCCGCAGCGGGCTGATGACCCCGGTTGCCGGGCCGATCACCTCAAGCTTCGGGCCGCGGGTCCATCCCATCCTGCGCTTCTCCCGCATGCACAATGGAGTCGACTTCGGTGCCGGATGGGGTTCGCCGATCGTGGCGGCAGAGGACGGGCAGGTGGTGCGCGCGGGCTGGGCCGGCGGCTATGGCCGGCAGGTCCGCATCGCCCATGGCGGCGGGCTGGTCACCAGCTACAGCCACATGAGCCGCATCGTCGCGCCCGAGGGCGGGATGGTGCGGCGGGGCGAGCTGATCGGCTATGTCGGCTCCTCCGGTCTCTCGACCGGCCCGCACCTGCACTATGAAGTGCTGCGGGACGGCGCGCCAGTGAACCCGCTCGGGGTGACCCTCGTCAGCCGGCCGACGATCGACGAAGGGCTGATGGCGGCCGTCCGGGGAAGGGCGAGGGCGCTTCGGGGTCTCTGACCCAGCCGCCCCCGTCCCCGATCAGGATCAGCTGAAAACCTGCTGCAGGTCGCCTGCGCTTCCGCCTTCCTTGGCGTCGCGAAGCTCGACGAACAGCGACGGCTGGATGGTCGACCACAGCAGGCTGAAGATGAAGCCGCTGAGCGCGGTCGCGATCAGGACGGTGATCGCCACGCCTTCGTCGTTTGCAAGCGCGCCTTCGGACGCGGTCGATATGCCGATGACGGCCAGCACGGCCATGATCAGGTAGAGGCTGATGATGACCACGGCGAGCAGGCCGAACACCTTCCAGCGATGACCCTTGGTCAGTTCGCGGCTGCGGCCGAAGGCGCCGATGACTCCGGTCCGCTCCTCGACCAGGGCGGGAATGGAGACCGCCCACATGCAGGCGAGGATGACTCCCGGCACGATCAGCAGAAGCATGCCGAGACTGATCGCCAGCCACCACAGGATCGTCAGGAGGACGATCGGGATGGCGAAGCGCAGCCCGTCCGCCATGCACCGGCCGAGGCTGGGGCTGCCGCCCTCATGCTCGATCACCAGCCCGCGCGTGATGATCGCCTGCATGAGAGCGCTGAAGACGAGCGTGATGAAGAGGGAGAAGAACTGCAGGCCCATGTAGCCGACGGCGGCCGACTGGGTCAGGTTCTCCGGGTCGGCGAGGGTGGCGTAGGTCAGCGCCTGATTGAGCAAGGAGGGAAGCGCACCGAACAACACAGCCGATCCCAGTGCGATTCCGGGCCTGCCGATGATGAACGAGAATGCCCGTGAGAAAATGCGGCCGACGGAGACTGTACCGTCGCCTCCATTTTCATACGCCATGGTTGCCATCCAAGTAACTCCCCCTGCTTGATTGCCGCAGACTGCGACGAACGGTGGTGGGTGTCCAGTGATTCCGCCTTGCAAGGCCAACCGCACCGTTCCATGCTCGTCACGTTTCGAGGGGTGGCGTCATCAGCGTGAACGGGCAGACAGCGGCGCAGCCGTTCGATCAGGCGTGGAAGTCGCTGAAGGCCGATGAGACGGTCCAGTTCGAGCTGACTCCTGCGCCGCCCGAGCCCAGGACTCCCGACTGGATCGAGAAGTTCGGTGAGTGGCTGGAATCGGTGCTGCGCCCGATCGGTCGCTTCATCGCCTGGCTGTTCAGCTGGTTGCCGGACGCGGCCTATGCACGAATCCTGCTGATCACCCTGCTCGTCGCCGGCGCCTTGTTCCTCCTGTGGATCGTCGCCGTCCGGGTGAAGGAAGGCGAGTGGAAGTTGCCGTGGCGGCGCGACCAGCCTGGTGCGCACGAAGCTGCGGCGGCCGACGTCGAATGGCAGCCCGAGGACATGCCGGCACGCGCCTGGCTCGACGAAGCCGATGCTTTGGCGCGGGAAGGCCGGTTCGCCGAGGCGGTGCACTGCCTGCTGCTGCGATCGGTCGACGACATGGCGCGCCGGCGTCCAGACGCCGTGCGACCGGCGATGACCAGCCGCGAACTGGCGCGCTCGTCGCTGCTGCCGGAGCGTGCGCGCGGGCTGTTCGCCGGGCTTGCGCGCACGGTCGAGCAGAGCCTGTTCGGCGGGCGTCCGGTCGCCGAGCCGGGCTGGCGTGAGGCGCGTGACGCTTATGCCCAGTTCGCCCTTGCCGGAACGTGGCGGTCGTGAGCGCCGCCCGCGACGAGATGAGCAATGGGCCGTTCCGCCGGCGGCTGATGCTGCTGCTCGCCGGCGTCGGGGTGATTGCCTTCATCCTGAGCCTGGTGCTCGGCGCCTATGCGCCCAACCTCCGCTCGGGCAAGGACGGGGGGCCGCATGCGCTCTCCAATGCCGCGACCGGGTTCAGCGGTATCGTCCGACTGGCCGAAGCAACGGGCCGCGAGCCGCGCGTGCTTCGCAACGTGCGCGAGCTCAATGGCGAGGAACTGGCGGTCGTGACCCCGCCCAATGGTGCGGTGCCGCTCGGCGATATCCTCGCGATGCGCGGTGCCAGGGCGACGCTGATCATCCTGCCCAAGTGGAATGCGCAGCGGCGGGATTCGCCCAGGGGATGGGTTGCGGTCGACGGGCTGATGGCGCCCTTCCAGATCGAGAATGTCCTCAGCCCCAGTTTCGAGATCAAGGTCTCGCGCCGGCGCACCGCCCGCCAGCCGCTCGCCGCGCGCTCCGCCATGGTGCCGTCGGCCGGACAGTTTCGCGAACCGCGGGTGCTTCAGACGCTGTCGGGCGAGAAGGTCGAGCCGATGATCGTCGACAGCACGGGCGCGACGGTGCTCGGCAAGGTCGGCAACCGCAATCTCTACCTGCTCGCCGATCCGGACCTGCTCAACAATTACGGCATGAGGGAACAGGCGCAGGCGGCCGCGGCGCTCGCCATGCTGGACGACCTCAACAGCACGGATGCGGGCGGCCTCCTGTTCGACGTCACCGCTAACGGCTTCGGCGGCACGCGCAATCCGTTGCAACTGCTGTTCGGCGCGCCCTTCCTCGGCGTGACCCTCGTCATCTTCGCGGCCTTGCTGCTCGCCGGCTGGCAGGCGCTGGTCCGGTTCGGAGCGCCGAGCCTGCCGGTCCGTGCCATCGCGCTCGGCAAGGCGGCGCTGGTCGACAACAGCGCGGCGATCGTCCGCAAGGCACGGCGCGAGGTGCGGCTGGGAAGCCGATACGCCGACCTGATGCGTGAACGGGCCGCGATCCTGTTCCGCCTTCCATCCGGCCTGTCGCCGGACGAGATCGACGGCGCGCTCGACCGGCTCCGGCCCGAGCGCCCCTTTTCCGAGCTTGCGCGTGCCGTCGGCGGCGCGCGTGGCCGCAACGAACTCACGGCGGCGGCGCGTGCGCTGAACCGCTGGCTTCAGGAGGTACAGAAGTGACTTTCGACGACGTACGAAACATGGGCGACGCCATCCGTGGGGAGATCGGCAAGGCGGTGGTCGGGCAGGACTCCACGGTCGACCTGATGCTGGTCGCGCTGCTCGCCCGCGGGCACATCCTTCTGGAAGGTCCGCCGGGCACCGCCAAGACGCTGATCGCGCAATGCTTCGCCCGCGCCATCGGGCTGGACTATGGCCGCGTCCAGTTCACGCCCGACCTGATGCCGAGCGACATCATCGGCGCCAACCTGTTCAATTTCCAGACTTCGACCTTCACGCTGACGCGCGGTGCCATCTTCACCGACCTGCTGCTGGCGGACGAGATCAACCGCACACCGCCCAAGACCCAGGCGGCGCTGCTCGAGGCGATGCAGGAGCGGCAGGTGACGATCGATGGCGAGACCCACTCGCTCGGCGACCACTTCCTCGTCACCGCGACGCAGAATCCGATCGAGCAGCAGGGCGTCTATCCGCTTCCCGAGGCGCAGCTCGACCGCTTCCTCTTCAAGCATCTGGTCGACTATCCGAGCGCCGAGGAAGAACGCCGGATCATCGCCAGCCACGGGAGCCGGCGGCAGGCGATGGACCCGTCCGACTGGGGCGTCGTGGCGGTCACCGGCAAGGAGCAACTGACGGCGGCGACCGAAGCGGTGGCGACGGTCCGGCTGGTCGACGAGGTGGTCGACTATATCACCGCCCTCATCCGCGGGACGCGCCAGGTGCCCGACCTGCAATCGGGCGCCTCGCCGCGCGCCGGCGCGATGCTGGCCGGAGCCGCCCGTGCCCGCGCCGCGCTCGAAGGCCGCGACTTCGTCATCCCCGACGACGTCAAGGCGCTCGCCCCCGCCGTGCTCCGCCACCGCGTCCTGCTGTCCGCCACAGCCGAGATCAACGGCCGCCGGGTCGAGGATGTGGTGCTCGGAATCATCGACGAGATCGAGGCACCGCGTTGATCTACCCGACGCGCCTAGCCGTGCTGCTGATGGCGGGGGGCGCGCTGGCCGCGCTGCTCGCCGCCGCGGTCGCGGCCGAGCGCTGGTACCTGGCGCTCGCCTGGCCGCTGCTGATCCTGCTGCTCATCCTCCTCGATGCCGCCCGCACCCGCGGCAAGGTCGGGCTCGAGGCCGCCATGCCCGCCAGCGCCTATGTCGGCGAGCAGCGGGATGCCAATGTGGCGCTGAAGCTGGAGGCGCCGGCCCGCGAGGCCGAGGTCGCATTCGACCGCTCGCCCCTTGTCGCAATTCCGAATGACGGGCGGGCGATGGTCCCGCTGGCGGAAAGCGGCGGCGTGGCGGCCGTCTCGCTTTCCATGCTCCGCCGCGGCATCGCCCGGCTCGACACGATCTGGCTGCGCTGGCGCGGTCCGCTCGGGCTGGTCTGGCGGCAGCGCGAAGTGGAGCAGCCGGGCACCATCCACATCCTGCCCGACCTGCGCCCGACCCACCGCCACGGCGTTCGCCTGTTCGAGCGTTTCGCGGTCGACGGCGCGATCAAGCAGTTGCTGCGCGGCGAGGGCAGCGACTTCGATGCGCTGGTCGAGTTCCGGACCGGCATGGACAAGCGCTCGATCGACTGGAAGAGCAGCGCCCGCGCGACCAAGCTGCTAGCCCGCCAATATCACGGCGAGAAGAACAACCAGATCTGCTTCGCGATCGACTGCGGCCGGCAGATGGCGGAGCCGGTCGGCGGCATCGCCCGGCTCGACCGCATGATCTCCGCCACCTTGCTGGCCGGCTGGCTGGCGCTTCGCATCGGCGACCGCGTGTCAGTCACTGCCTTCGACAGCCGCCCGCGCCTGACCAGCGGCTTCGTCGCCGGCATGGCCGCGTTCGCCGAGCTGCAGCGGCTGGTGGGGGCGGTCGATTATGGCACGGACGAAACCAACTACACCTTCGCTCTGACCGATCTCAACGGCCGGCTCCACCGGCGCTCGCTGGTCGTCCTCTTCACCGAAGTGACCGACCGCATCTCGGCCCGCTTCCTGCTGACCAGCCTGCGGCTGCTGATCCGCACCCACCTGGTGCTGGTCGTCATGCTCCGCGACGACGAGCTGGAGGGCATTGCCGCGGCCGAGCCCGAAGACGCGGATTCGGTCACCCGCGCGATCACCGCCGCCGCGCTGCTCAAGGAACGGCAGGAAGTCATCGCCGAGCTCCGCCAGCTCGGCGTCGACGTGATCGAGACGCCGTATGAGGAGGTCGCGCCGCGCATCGCGGAGGCCTATCTGCAGATCAAGCGGAGGGACCGGCTGTGAGTGGCCCGCTCGTCAATGCCACCCGGTTCCGGCTCGAACATGCCGACGACTGGGCGAAGCTGGAGTCGCTGGTGGAGCGGCTGGAGAAGAAGTCGCTTCGATCGCTGAGCGACGACGACCTGCTCGACCTGCCGCGCCTCTACCGGACCACCCTGTCGTCGCTGTCGGTGGCGCGGGACACCTCGCTCGACCGCTCGCTGCTCGCCTATCTCGAGCAATTGAGCACGCGCGCCTATTTCCAGCTCTACGGGGTGCAGACCTCTCCCGGGCGGCAGGTGCTGCGCTTTTTCGCCACCGGCTGGCCGAGCGCGGTCAGGGCCCTGTGGCGGGAACTCAGCTTCTGCGCGGCGCTGATGACGCTGTCGGCGGTCGCCGCTTATTTCCTGGTGCTGAGCGACCCCGAATGGTTCTACGGTATCGTTCCGGGCGGGCTGGCGGACGGCCGCGATCCTTCCGCATCGGCCGATTTCCTCCGCCGCACGCTCTACGACGGCGCGGACGGACCGCTTGCCCTGTTCGCGACCTTCCTGTTCACCCACAATGCGCAGATCGCCATCTTCTCCTTCGCGCTGGGCTTCGCGCTGGCGGTGCCGACGGTGCTGCTGATCGGCTACAACGGCCTCATGTTGGGAGCGATCGTGGCGGTATTCGCTTCCAAGGGGCTGGGACCGAACCTCGCCGCCTGGCTGATGATCCACGGCACGACCGAGCTGCTCGCCATCTGCATCGCGGGCGCGAGCGGCATGCGGATCGGGCTTGCCCTGGCCTTTCCGGGCACGGCAACGCGCATGGATGCGATGGTCGCGGCCGGACGGGTCGCCGCCACAGCCATGCTCGGCACGGTGGTCATGCTCGGGGTCGCTGGCATCCTCGAGGGCATTGGCCGCCAGACCATCACCGACGACGGCCTGCGGATGCTGATCGGCGGCACTGCGCTGGCCGGGTGGCTGGTCTACTTCTTCTGGCCGCGGCGCGGTTCGGGGCAGGCGGCGTGAAGCGCAGGTCGAAGCGACCGGGCGGGCTCAGGCGCCGGTTCGTCACGCCCGAGGGCGTGGACCTCCAGCTCGAACTGGCCAGCGGCGGCGCCCGGGCCGGTGCCTTCGTGATCGACGCCCTGATCATGATCGTCATCTTGATCGGCGTCACGCTCTTCCTGCTCTACATCGGCGTGCAGGAGATGCCCGAGGCGCTCGGAATCCTCTGGCTGATCGGCTTCTTCCTCCTCCGCAATTTCTGGTTCAGCCTGTTCGAGATGGGCCGGCGCGGGGCGACGCCGGGCAAGCGGCTGGCGGGATTGCGGGTGGTCGCGCGCGACGGTAGCCGCCTGACCGGCGCTGCGGTGGTCGCCCGCAATGCGATGCGCGAAATCGAGGTGTTCCTGCCGCTGTCCTTCCTCGGCATGCAGGCGGCGCAGGGCGTCGCCAACACCTTCCTCACTCTGTTCGCACTGACCTGGAGCGGCATCTTCCTTTTCTTCCCTTTGTTCAACCGCGACCGATTGCGGGTGGGAGACCTGGTCGCCGGCACCTGGGTCGTCGAGGTGCGCAAGACGACGCTCTCCTACGACCTTGTCGGAGCGGCCCCGCGGCAACGCCGCAAGTTCCCGGAAGAGGCCCTCGCCGCCTATGGCATCTACGAGCTGCAGCGGCTGGAGCATGTCCTCCGGGCCGAGCAGCCGATCGCCGTGTCGACGGTAGCCGCAACGATACGGGACAAGTTCGGTATTCCCAGCGACGGAGACGATTACGGCTTCCTGAGCGATTTCTACGCCGAGCTCTGTGCCCGCCTCGAGCAGAACATGCTGTTCGGGCGCAAGCGCGAGTCGAAGCACGACGCCTGAGGCTCGCTGGCGCTCTCCGCCCGATGCCGACATGCTCCGGGTGATTGATTTCACTGGTGAGTCCGTGGAAGAGCGGATCAATGAGCAGCGCAGACCATGCCTCCCAGCGACTCGCGGCTCTGGAGACGGAGATCGAACAGCTGCTCGGTGAGCCGTTGCGGGGCACGGCCGAGGGCGGCGTGCTCAAGCTCCTCCTCGCCGACATCTCCCGCCGACTCGCCGTTGAAGGGCAGCTGCGCCAGGCTCAGGAGTGGCTGCACCTCGCGCAGGAGACGGGGCGCGTCGCTGCGTACACGTTCGATTTCGCGACCGGGAAGCTCGAATGGTCGAGCTCGACCATGGCGCTTTACGGATTCCAGCCTGGAGTGGAGCCGACCATCGAGCGCTGGCTCGCGGCGATCCACCCCGAGGACCGCGCCGCCGTCCAGGCCGTCGCCGATGCGGCGCTGCAGCGCCATGCCGAGGTCGACCACCGCTTCCGGATCCTTGCTTCCGATGGCCAGGTCAACTGGATCCAGGATCGCGGCCGCGTCATCCTCGACGACCAGGGCCGGCCCTTGCGCCTGGTCGGGATCAACATCGATGTAACCGAGCTCGTCGAGCTGGAGCATCGCGCTAGCGAAACCGGGGCGCGCCTTCGGCTGGCGCTGGCGGCGGGCCATAACGCCTGCTGGGACTGGGACCTCACGACGGGCAAGGTCACCTGGGACGAGGAACTCGGCAAACTCACCCGGATCAAGGATTTCGGCGGTAATTTCGAGAGCTTCTGGGCGCTCGTCCACGAGGAGGACAAGCCCGTCGTCAGCGCCGCGCTGGAGCGATCGCTGGCGACCGGAGACGATTACAGGGCGGAGTTCCGGATGGTGCGGCCGGACAGATCGGTCCGATGGACCTTCACACAGGCTCGCGTCGTCCAGGATGAGGCCGGACGACCGGTGCGGCTGGTCGGCATCGACAGCGATATCACCGACCAGAAGACAGCTCAGGCCGAGCTTCACGAAAGCCGGCGTTTCCTTGAATCGGTGCTGAGCGCCTCGCCCGACTGCGTGAAGGTCGTGGAGAGGAATGGTTCGGTAAGCTACATGAATTCGAACGGCCAACGGGCGATGGAGATCGCCGATTTCGGCTTGGTCGCCGGGCGGCAGTGGGTCGACCTGTGGCCTTCCGAATCCAGGTCGCTCATCGAGCAGGCGATCGACACGGCGCTGAGCGGGCAACAAACTCGTTTCGAGGCGGAATGCCCGACAGCGCTCGGAACGCTGAAATGGTGGGACGTGTCGGTTGCACCGATCGTCGGAGGCAATGGCCAGGTCGAGCGGATCGTCGCCATTTCACGCGACGTCAGCGATCGGCGGTGTGCCGAGGAGCAGCTGAAGACCCTGAACGCGGAGCTTCACCACCGGGTCAAGAACAACCTTGCGACGGTCCAGGCCCTGGCCCGCTCGACGCTACGCAGCAGCAGCGATCCCAAAACGTTCGAGCGCGCCTTCTCGGGGCGGATCGAGGCGCTGGGCAAGACCTACGACATTCTTCGCGACGGGTCGGAGGGGGCCAGCCTAGGCGAGCTTGTCGAGTCGGAGCTGAAGCCATTCGGAGGCGCCTCCGATCGCATCGGCATGTCCGGCTCCGACGTGAACCTGTCGCCCACGGCATCGGTCGCAGTCGGCATGATCCTCCACGAACTGGCGACCAATGCGTCCAAATATGGCGCGTTCGCCCATGCCGATGGACGGCTGGACGTGCGCTGGGACGAGGTGGACGGAACCACCACCCTCGAGTGGGTGGAGGACGTGCCCTCGCCACTCGGGCGCACAGAAAGCGGCGGCGGCTTCGGGTCGGTGCTGATCGACCGTCTCGCCCGTCAGATCGGAGGCACGGTCATTCGCCGTTGGGAAGAGCGGGGGCTTGCCTTCGAACTCGTCTTCAAGCCCGCCGGCCCGCCGTCGCGCTAGGTCGCGGGGCGGCATCGGGAACGACTGGACGGCGCCTCAGCGCCCGTGGCCGCGCCAGCGCTTGACGGTGCGGCTGATGATCTCCGCCTCGCCGCCGGTCTCGCGCCACAGCGACGCGAAGCTCGGATCGCTCGATGCCGGGCGCTTCTCGGGCTCGAGATCGTCGAAGCGGACACGGATCGGGATGGCGACGCCCTCGCCGCAAACGATGCACTCGCGGTTGCGGAGCGCCGGAATGGCGTCGAGGAAGCCGCGGGCACCTTCCGGCATGGCGGCTCGGACGCAGGCCTGGTCGCGGTCGTTGTTGAGCCGCATGGAAATGATCGTGCCGCACTGCGACAGCACGCCTTCGGCCAAGTCGGACGGACGCTGGGTGATCAGGCCGAGGCTCACGCCATATTTACGGCCTTCCTTGGCGATCCGCTCGAGGATCTTGCGGACCGCCTGGACGCCGTTGTTCTCGTCCTTCGGCACGTAGCGGTGGGCCTCCTCGCAGACGAGGAGGATCGGCCGCTGCGCCTCGGTCCGCGACCAGATGGCATAGTCGAACACCATTCGCGCCAGCACCGAGACGACGACGCTGGTGATGTCGCTCGGCACGCCGGACACGTCGACGATGCTGATCGGTTTGCCGTTGGCGGGCAGGCGGAAGAGCTTGGAGATGAAGCTGCCCATGCTGTCGGTGATGTTCATGCCCGAGAACATGAAGGTGTAGCGCGGGTCGGCCTTGAGCTCGTCGAGCTTGGTCTTGAGCCGCTGGTAGGGCGTGGTGTCGCCGGCTCGGTCGAGCTTTCCCATCTCCGCGACGAGGATGCTGTTGAGGTCGGTCAGCAGGTAGGGAATGGGTGAATCCACCGTCACCTTGCCGAACTGCTCCGAGAACTTGTTCTTGGTGCGTGCTGCGAGCAGGCACTTGGCGAGGATGTCGGCGTCGCGGTTGCGCTCGGCCCCGTCGGTGGTGAGCAGCACCTCGCAATGCTCCTCGAAGTTGAGGAGCCAGTAGGGGAGCTGGAGATTGTCGACGTTGAACAGCTCGCCGCAGCCCTTGAAGGCCGCGCTATATTCGCCGTGGGGGTCGATCATCACGATGTGACCCTCGGGGCTGTAGTTGCTGATCCGGTGCAGGATCAGCGCGACCGAGGTCGACTTGCCGGTGCCGGTCGAGCCGAGGATCGCAAAATGCTTCGACAGCATCGGGTCGATGTAGAGCGCGCCGCGAATGTCGTCGGTCGGGTAGACGGTGCCGATCTCGACGTGGGCGCTGTCGGAGGCGGCGAACACCTGGCGGAGGTCGTCGGTGGTGACGGGGTGCACTTCGGCGCCGGGGATCGGATAGCGGGTGACGCCGCGGCGGAAGCTGCTCATGCCGCCATTGGAATCGCGCGTGCCTTCGCCGAGGAAGTCGATGGCGGCGAGCACCGAGCCGTCCTCGCCCTGGCGCATGGTGCGCACGTTGGCGATCAGCCAGTTGCGGCCGACCACCATCTTCACCTGGCTGCCGACCTGGCCGGACATGGCGACCGAGGGGTCGTAATGGTCGGCAAGCGCGAGCAGGCGAGGAGTCTCCAGACGGACCTGCGAGCCCGAGCCGGCGATGTCCAGGACGTGGCCGATCGGATCGAGCTTCTCGCGGACGGTCGGCACGTGGCCGCCGACATGCTCTTCCTCGGCAACGTTCGAAAGCTCGTCGATCAGCTGCTTGAGATTGACGTTCTCGTCCATGGTAATCGGCACCGCTCCCCAGATCTGGCGAGCAGCGGCTTAACCCTGGCGCGGTTAAGATTTCCTCTAGCCGCGACGTCCGAACAGGGCGGAGGCGCCCCAGCCGAGGCCGAGGCTGAGGAGGACGGCGGCCAGACCGTAGAGGAAGCCGTGCCGCCGCGCGGCCATGGCGACGAAGCGCTCGAACCCGGTCTTTCGCACCTCCACCTCCTTGGTCGAGGCGGCGATCACCTTGCCGCGGTCGATGAGGAAGGTCTCGGTCTCGTAGGTGCCGACGGGCACCTGGCTGGGGATGGTGATCCGGGCGCGATAGAGGACCCGGTCGCTGATCTCCACGCCATTGCCATTCTCGGCGTAGAGGCCCTGCCGTGTTCGCAGGTCGAGCAGGCCGGATTCGAAGCGGCGGGCACGGTCGGGCTGGGCGCCGCCGCCGGGCGAGAGCTGGAGGTTCTGCAGGCCGAGTTCGTAGACGGCGGCCGTGCGCTCGTCGACGATCTGCTGCAGCGGGCGGTTGGAGGCCACCGCATAGTAGGATGGGGCGGAGGCGAAGCGCTGGCTGTCGGCGTTCATCCAGATGCCGGCGACCTTCTCCTTTTCGCGAACGATCATCGGCTGGACCGGTCCCTTCAGCACCACCACCACGTCGAGCGGCCGGTCGGGCGCGCGGCCGCCGGGATAGAGGATGGCGCCGAACAGCAGCAGCTGCGCACCGGTGAAGCTGTAGCGGATCTCGATGTTGCGGGCGGAGATGTCCGGCACCAGCCGAGCGCCCGACTGGCCCATCACCAGCGGCGCGAGCGCCAGCAGCGGGAGGAGGCGCTGTTTCCTCACAGATATTCGATCGAGAAGAGCTCGTCCGGCCGGTAGGTGAGGCCGAGTGCCATTCGGGCGGCGACGAGCAGGATGATGATGGCGAGGCTGAAGCGGAGCAGGTCGGGCTTCAGCCGCGTGGTCAGGCGGGCACCATATTGGGCGCCGACCACGCCGCCGACGAGCAGCAGGCCGGCGAGCACGATATCCACCGCCTGGGTGGTCATGGCGTGGATCATGGTGGTGGCAGCGCTGACCGCAAGGATCATGACCAGGCTGGTGCCGACCACCACGCGCGGCGCCATGCCGAGGATGTAGATCATCGCCGGGACCAGCACGAAGCCGCCGCCGACGCCGAGCAGGACAGTGAGGATGCCGGCGATGAAGCCCAGGGCCAGCGGCGCGAGCGGGGACAGGTAAAGGCCGCTCGCATAGAAGCGCCAGCGCATCGGCAGTCCGGCGACCAACCGGTGGTGGCGGCGCTTGGGGGTCGCCTCCTCTGCCTTCTTCCACCAGCCGAGCGCCACCATGGCGTCGCGCAGCATGAGGGCGCCGATGCTTCCAAGCAGGGTGACGTAGAGGAGGCCGATGACCACGTCGATCTGTCCGCTTGCCTGGGCGAGGCGGAACAGGCCGGCGCCGGCGAGGCTCCCGAACAGGCCGCCGACGATCATCACCAGCCCCATCCTGAGGTCGACCCCGCCGCGCTTGAGGTGCGCCATCACCCCCGAAACGCTGGCGCCGGTGATCTGGGTGGTGGCCGAAGCGACGGCGACGCTCGGCGGGATGCCGTAGAAGATGAGCAGGGGCGTGGTGAGGAAACCGCCGCCGACTCCGAACAGGCCCGACAGCACGCCGACCAGCCCGCCCAGCGCCACGATGAGCAGGGCGTTGACGCTCATGTTGGCGATGGGGAGGTAGATATCCATGCGTCGTGCAGGGGATAGCGCATGGTCCCCCATCCGTCATCCCGGGCGTGACCGGGATCCGCTTGCCTTTGCAGTTCACAGGCGGAACGGAGGAAAGCGGAGCCCGGATCAAGTCCGGGGCGACGGTCTGATCACCATGCACCCGCCACGCCGCCCTTGGCGTTCTGCCCCCGTCGCCCTAGTCCGAGGCTCCATGACCTTCCGCTTCCTCCTCCCGCTACTCGCCCTCTTCGCCACCGCCTGCGCCACCGTGCCGCAGCGTGCCGCGGAGGCGCCGCGGCCCGGCTTCGTCATCGCCGCCAATCCGCTCGCGGCGAAGGCGGGCATGGATGTGCTCCAGCGCGGCGGCAGTGCGGCCGATGCGGCGGTGGCGGTCCAGGCGGCGCTGAGCCTGGTCGAGCCGCAGTCGAGCGGCATGGGCGGTGGCGCCTTCATGACCTATCATGACGGCCGCACCCGCCGCACCACCGTCTACGACGGGCGCGAAGTGGCGCCGGCCGGCGCGACCCCGACCATGTTCATCGGCGCCGACGGCAAGCCGCTGCCCTTCCCCACGGCCGTGCTGAGCGGACGGGCGACCGGCGTTCCGGGGGCGGTGCGGATGCTGGAGGAGGCCCAGCGCCGTCACGGAGCACTGCGCTGGTCCGAGCTGTTCGAGGGAACGGCGGTGCTGGCCGAGCAGGGCTTTGTCATCAGCCCGCGGCTCGGGCGGATGCTGGGCGGCAACTATCCGCAGCTGACCGCGCCCGACGTGGTCAAATATTTCAGCAAGCCCGACGGCACCCGGCTGAAGGCCGGTGATCGCCTCAGCAACCCGGTCTACGCCCGCTTCCTGCGCCGTCTGGCGCGCGGCGGGGCGAATGTCCTCTACCGAGGTGAGACGGCGGCTCGGATCGTCGAGCGGGTACGGCAGGGTCCGCTCGCGTCGAGCATGACCATGGCCGACCTCGCCCGTTACCGGTCGGTGCGGCGCGAGCCCCTGTGTCGGGCGTGGCAGCGCTATCAGGCCTGCGTGCCCCCGCCGCCGTCGAGCGGCGTCGCGACGCTGCAGCTGCTGGCCTTGCTCGACCGCACGGACATTGCGTCGCGTGGCCCCGGCGACCCGCAGGCCTGGTACCAGTTCGCCGAAGCCTCACGCCTGATGTACGCGGACCGAGACCGCTATGTGGCCGATCCGGCCTTCATCGACGTGCCGGTCGAGGGGCTGCTCGCGTCCGACTATGTCGCCGAGCGGGCGCGGCTGATCGGGCCCCGCGCCGGCCCCCCGCCCGAGGCGGGAACTCCGCGAGGCGTGATCGTCACCACTGGGCGCGACCGCACGCAGGAGCCGGTCGGCACCTCCCACTTCATCGTCGGTGATTCAAACGGCAATGTCGTCAGCATGACCACCACCGTCGAGAGCATCTTCGGATCGGGTCGGATGGTCGACGGCTTCTTCCTCAACAACCAGATGACCGACTTCAACTTCTCGCCGTTCGACGAGAAGGGCCTGCCCGCCGCCAATGCCGTGACCGCCGGCAAGCGCCCGCGCTCGTCGATGACGCCGCTGATCCTGCTGAACGGGGATGGAAGCTTCGCCGGAGCCTTCGGTTCGCCTGGGGGAAGCGCGATCCTCGCCTATGTCGGCAAGACGATGGTCGGATCGGTGTTGTGGAAGCTGCCGGTGCAGCAGGCGATCGAGCTGCCCAACCTCGTGGCGCGAGGGGGCAGCTTCGGCGGCGAGGTGGACAAGTTCCCGGCCGGCGTCGTCGAGGGGCTAAAGGCGCGCGGCATCACTCTCCGCCCCGGCCAGGGCGAGGATAGCGGCGTCCATGGGTTGATGGTCCGCGACGGCGGCCGGCTCGACGGCGGCTTCGACCCGCGCCGCGAAGGCGTGGTGCTGGTGGACGAGCGGCGGACCCGCGTCCGGCGCTAGCCCACCGCCTGAGCGATGCTCGTCATCCCCTCGCGCTTCAGCCGGTCGGCGAGGCCGTGCGCGATTCGGCGGCCGAGGGTAGGGCCTTCGTAGATCATCGCCGTATAGACCTGGACGAGGCACGCTCCGGCGCGGATTCGTTCCCAGGCGTCCTTAGCGCTGGCGATGCCGCCAACGCCGATCAGGGGCAGGGCGCCGCCAGTCTCGGCCCGGAAGCGCCTGAGGGTATGAAGCGCGAGTGGCTTGAGCGGCGCGCCGGACAGGCCGCCGGTCTCCCCGGCGTGGGGTGAGCGCAGCGGCGGTCGGCTGACGGTGGTATTGCCGACGATCAGCGCGTCGATGCCATGATCGATCGCGGCCCTGACGATCTGGCGCGGCTCCTCCTCGCCCTGGTCCGGCGCGACCTTGAGGAAGACGGGCGGTCCGCCCGGCGCGCGCGCCTCGCGGATGCGGGCGAGCAGCTCGCGCAACGCGCCTTCGTCCTGCAGCTGGCGTAGGCCAGGCGTATTGGGCGAGCTGATGTTGACGGTGAGATAGTCGGCGCTCGGCCCCATGCTGGCGATGCCGGCCGAATAGTCGGCGATGCGGTCGCCGCTGTCCTTGTTGGCGCCGATGTTGATGCCGAGCAATCCGGCGGCGCGGTCTCGGCCCTGCAGGCGCGGAAGGGCATCGGGCTGGCCGCAGCTGTTGAAGCCGAAGCGGTTGATCGCGGCCCGGTCCTCGACCAGCCGGAAGGAGCGCGGCTTCGGATTGCCCGGCTGCGGGCGCGGGGTGATGGTGCCGACCTCAACGGAACCCCAGCCAAGCCCGAGCAGCTGGCGGTATACCTCGGCGTCCTTGTCGTAGCCGGCGGCCAAGCCGACCGGGGAAGGAAAGCGAAGCCCGGCGACGTCGCTCGCCAGCACCGGGTCGAACGCGGGAGGCGCTTTGGGCGGCAGGGCCTTCAGGGCGGCGATGCTGAGCTTGTGCGCGCGCTCGGCGTCGAGGCGGAAGAAGAGGGGCTTGGCGAGGGAGTAGAGGCTCATGGGCTTGCGTCTATAGCGCAAGGACGCCAGCGTCGCGCCCGACTTGCGTCTGGCTGATCGAGGATCCCGAACATATGCGCCGCATCGCCCTTCTCACCGCCTTCCTGCTCGCCGGCTGCGCGACCAATGCGCCGATCGCCGGCCCGCCTGCCGCTCCGCCGGTCACGGCGGAGGCGACCGCATCGGCGGCGGCGCCGATTCCCGAGAGCAACGCCGAGCTTGCCGCTTTCTTCGAGGCAGTCGACAAGGCCGAGCTGGCGCTGTCCCCGCAGGGCAAGACGGTGCGCGGCATCCGCGATGAGGATTATGGCCGCTGGGACGAGCGGACCGACGCCGCGGCCGAGCGGTCGCGCGCCTTGCGCCTTGCGCAGGTGGAGGAGCTGAAGCGGCGCTTTCCGCGAGCCTCGCTGTCGCCGGCGGACCAGCTCAGCTACGACCTGTTCCTCGCCCGCGCCGAACAGCGCGAGATGATGTGGCCGTGGCGCAAATACGGCTACGTCTTCGACCAGATGAACGGCTTCCAGAGCCAGGCGCCGGCCTTCCTCATCAACCAGCATCAGGTCCGCAGCGTTGCCGACGCGGAGGCCTATGTGTCGCGACTGACCGGGCTCGCCGCCGCCATCGACCAGTCGGTCGACGAGGCAGAGAGCCGGGCGAAGCTCGGCGTGGTGCCGCCGCGTTGGGTCTTCCCCTTCGTCATCGCCGACAGCCGCAACATCGTGAAGGGCGCGCCCTTCGGCGCCGGCGAGGACAGTCCTTTGTGGGCCGACTTCAAGGGCAAGATCGCCAGGCTGGAAGCCGACGAGCCGACCAAGGCGCGGCTGCTCGACGCGGGTCGCACGGCGCTGACGGGCAATGTCGGTCCCGCCTACGGACGCCTGGTCGCGGCGATGGAGCGGCACCAGCGCAGCGCGCCAACCGACGATGGGATCTGGCGGTTCGAGCGTGGCGCCGAGCTCTACCGGGCGCTGCTCAAGCAATATACGACGACTGACCTGACCCCCGACCAGATCCACGAGCTCGGCCTTGCCCAGGTCGCGCGAATCCACGGCGAGATGAACGCCATCCGCGAGAAGGTCGGCTTCAAGGGCGACCTCAAGGCCTTTTTCGCGCATATCCGCGACGGCAGGCAGTTCTTCTTCTCGAACGACGCCGCCGGCCGCCAGCGCTACCTCGACGAGAGCGCGAAGGTGCAGGCCGAGGTGCTGGCGGCGCTGCCGAGCTATTTCGGCCGGCTGCCGCGTTCGCCGCTGACCATCAAGGCGGTCGAGCCGTTTCGGGAGAAGAGCGCCGGCAAGGCCTTCTACCAGCGACCGGCGCCGGACGGGTCGCGGCCCGGCACCTATTATGTCAACCTCTACGACATGCGCGAAATGCCCGCGGTCGAGGTGGACGCGCTCTATTGCCACGAGGGGCTTCCCGGCCACCATCTGCAGGGTGCGCTGGCGGTCGAGACTCCGGCCGGCACGCTGCCGCCCTTCCGCATGTTCGGCGGCTATACCGCGCACAGCGAGGGCTGGGGGCTCTATGCCGAGAAATTGTGCAAGGAGATGGGTCTCTACCAGGACCCATATCGCGATTTCGGCCGGCTCCAGCTCGAGCTGCACCGGGCGATGCGGCTGGTGGTCGACAGCGGCATCCACCACAAGCGCTGGAGCCGGGCCCAGGCGATCCGCTATATCGAGGATAATAGCGCCGACCGCGGGATTCCGAAGGCGATCGAGCGCTACATCGTCTATCCCGGCCAGGCGACCGCCTACATGGTCGGAAAGCTGAAGATCGAGGAGCTTCGGGCGAAGGCGGAAGCGGCGCTTGGGCCGCGATTCGACGTGCGCGGCTTCCACGACACGGTCCTCGGCGCCGGCGGAATCCCGCTCGACGTGCTCGAGGCGCGGGTGGACGAGTGGATCGCGATGCGTCGGGGCTGATGGCGCCCCGGACTTGACCGGGGGGGCAGCTTCTTCATCTAAGCGGCGACGAATGCCACTTCGGACCGAGTCCGGGGTGACGAGTGGTTGCGGACGGCGGACCCAAGCCCTAAATAAGACCGGAAGGTTCCACAAAACCATGCGCCTTACCCATCTCGCCGATTATGCGGTGGTGATCCTCACCGCCGCCGCCGCCCATGAGCAGGGCGCGCGGCTCAGCGCGGCTGCGCTGGCGGAGGATACCGGGCTGCCGCTGCCCACCACCCAGAAGGTGATGGGCAAGCTCGGTCAGGCGGGGCTGCTCAAGGCGACTCGCGGTATCGGTGGCGGTTTCTCCTTCGCCCGCCCGCCAGAGGCGATCACGCTGGTGGACATCATCGAAGCCGTCGAAGGCCCCATCGCCATGACCCAATGCTGCGGCAGCGACGAGGCAAGCGACTGCGCGATCGATTCCCACTGCCGGATCAAGCCGCACATGAACATCGTCAGCCGCACGGTGCGCGACGCGCTGGCCGGCGTGACCCTCGAACAGCTGGCGCGCGTGCGCAGCCTGGAAGACGCATGAACGAAGAGACCATCATCAAGAACCGCGAGGCGCACGAGGCCGCCGAGAAGCTCGCCACCTACGAGTGGGGCTTTACCTCCGACATCGAATCCGAGTTCGCCCCCAAGGGCCTTTCCGAAGATACCGTCCGCTTCATCAGCGCCAAGAAGGGCGAGCCCGAGTGGCTGCTCGACTGGCGCCTCAAGGCCTATCGCGCCTGGCTGGAGATGGAGGAGGTCGACTGGGCCAAGCTCGACATCCCGGCGATCGATTACCAGGACGCTTATTATTACGCCGAGCCCAAGAAGAAGCCGACTATCGCGTCGCTCGACGAGCTCGACCCGGAGATCCGCCGCACCTACGAGAAGCTTGGCATCCCGATCGAGGAGCAGAAGGTGCTTGCGGGTGTCGAGGGCGCGCGCAAGGTGGCGGTCGATGCGGTGTTCGACAGCGTCTCGGTCGCAACCACCTTCCGCGAGGAGCTGGACCGCGCGGGCGTCATTTTCCGCTCGATCTCGGAAGCGGTGAAGGAATTTCCCGACCTCGTCCGCAAGTATCTCGGCAGCGTCGTGCCGCAGCGCGACAACTTCTTCGCCTGCCTCAACAGCGCGGTCTTCTCCGACGGCACCTTCGTCTACATTCCCGAGGGCGTCCGCTGCCCGATGGAGCTGTCGACCTATTTCCGCATCAATGCCGAGAATACGGGCCAGTTCGAGCGCACTTTGATCGTCGCCGACAAGGGCAGCTACGTGTCCTACCTCGAAGGCTGCACCGCGCCGATGCGCGACGAGAACCAGCTGCATGCCGCAGTGGTCGAGATCGTTGCCCATGACGATGCCGAGGTGAAATACAGCACCGTCCAGAACTGGTACCCAGGCAATGCCGAAGGCGTCGGCGGAATCTACAATTTCGTGACCAAGCGGGCGATGTGCTCAGGGCGAAACAGCAAGGTCAGCTGGACCCAGGTCGAGACCGGCAGCGCGATTACGTGGAAGTATCCGAGCTGCATCCTCAAGGGCGATGGCAGCGTCGGGGAATTCTATTCGGTCGCGCTGACCAACAACCGCCAGCAGGCCGACACCGGCACCAAGATGGTGCACATCGGCAAGAACACCCGCTCGACCATCGTGTCGAAGGGCATTTCGGCCGGGCGTAGCGACAACACCTATCGCGGGCTGGTGCGGGTGCTTCCGGGCGCGGAGAATGTCCGCAACTTTACCCAGTGCGACAGCCTGCTCTTGGGCGACCAGTGCGGCGCGCACACCGTGCCCTACATCGAGGTCAAGAACCCGACCGCGACCATCGAGCATGAAGCGACCACGTCGAAGATCAGCGAGGACCAGTTGTTCTACGCCATGGCGCGCGGACTCGACCAGGAAGCGGCCGTCGCCCTGATCGTCAACGGCTTCGCCCGCGAGGTGCTGAAGCAGCTGCCGATGGAGTTTGCTGTCGAGGCCCAGAAGCTGCTGGGGATCAGCCTTGAGGGGAGCGTAGGGTGATCGCGCTGGCCCTTCTTGCCACGGCTACGACCGCCGTCGACCTCGATGCGCTTGGCGCCGCCGTGGCTACGTGCGACCGGACCGTCGTCAATCCTGCTTTCTCCTCTGAGGCGGCGCGGCGCAGCGAGTTCATGCGCGTGACCTATCGCGAGCAGGAAGCGATCGTCGCCCAGCGCCGCGAGAATGCTGCTCGGCGCGCGGCGATGCGGCAGCAGCCGGACGTCGCTGCTGCGGAAGCCGCTCTCGCCCAGGCCGAAGCTGCGATCGAGGAGCGTCAGCGCGCACTCAACGATCAGCGGCTTCTTGAGGGCCTCCGCCGTGAAGCCATGGACTCGATGCGCCACCATTTCTTGCAGAATTGCCCCGCCGGAAAGCCGAAGAACTGATGTTGAAGATTGAAGACCTCCACGCGACCGTCGCGGACAAGCCGATCCTGAACGGCCTCAGCCTCTCCGTTCCGGCGGGCGAGGTGCATGCGATCATGGGGCCGAACGGGGCGGGCAAGTCGACGCTCGCCTATGTGCTCGGCGGTCGGCCTGGCTATGAGGTGACCGGCGGGTCGGTGTCGCTCGACGGCCAGGACCTGCTGGCGCAGGAGCCGCACGACCGCGCCGCCGCCGGGCTGTTCCTCGGCTTCCAATATCCGGTCGAAATCCCCGGCGTCTCCTCCATGCAGTTCATCCGCGAGAGCCTGAACGCGCAGCGGCGTGCCCGCGGTGAGCAGGAGCTGAGCGGCGCCGAGTTCATCCGCCTCGCCCGCGCCGAAGCGGCCGAGCTCGGCATGGACGTCGACATGCTCAAGCGGCCGGTCAATGTCGGCTTCTCGGGCGGCGAGAAGAAAAGGGCCGAGATGGTCCAGATGGGCATCATGCGCCCGAAGTTCGCGGTGCTCGACGAGACCGACAGCGGGCTCGACATCGACGCGCTGCGGATCGTCGGCGCGGGCATCAACCGCATCATGCGTGCGCCCGACAAGGGTGTGCTGCTGATCACTCATTACCAACGGCTGCTCGACTATGTGCAGCCCGACCGCGTCCACGTGCTGACCGCCGGACAGATCACCCGCTCGGGCGGTCCGGAGCTGGCGCACGAACTTGAGCGCGGGGGCTACGCCGAGGTCGCATGACGTCGCTTGCTCTCCCCACCCGCAAGGACGAGGCGTTTCGCTACGCCGACCTGTCGGCGCTGGACCGCGTCTGGCACGGCCTCGCGCCGGCGCGCCGGATCGACATTCCGGCGGGCGAGCAGGATTCCCGTGTCCTCATCGTCAACCAGGACAGCGTCGAGGTGCATCGCGCCGAGATCGTGCTTCAACCGGGCGCCTCGCTGTCGCTGTTCGTGCTTAACGGCGCGACTGAATATGGTCGGGTCGAGGTCGACGTCACCGTTCGCGACGGGGCGCATTTCGCGCTCCACGCGGCCAACATCGCTGGCGGCAAGGCGACTCAGGAAATCGTCACCACCGTGCGCCACGAGGAGCCGAACGGCACCTCCAACCAGGTCGTCCGCAGCGTGCTCGCCGGCCAGTCCACCGGCTCCTACCTCGGCAAGGTCGCGGTCGCGCGCCATGCGCAAAAGGTCGACGGCGAGCAGTCGGTCAAGGCGATGCTGCTCGACCGCGGCGCGACGGCCAACTGCAAGCCCGAGCTGGAGATTTACGCCGACGACGTGAAGTGCGCCCACGGCGCCAGCGTCGGCGAGCTGGATGCGGACCAATTGTTCTACGCCCTCTCCCGCGGGCTCGATCCGGCCAGTGCCAAGGCGCTGCTGCTCGAGGGCTTCGTCATGCAATTGTGGGACGAAGCCCCCGCGGACCGCCGCGAGGAGCTGATCGCCGAAACCCGCCGCCTGCTGCGGGAGGTGGCGGCGTGAACGTCCAGACTCCCATCGCCGCGTCGCCCGATGTGCGCGACCAGTTCCCGGCCATCTCCGGCTGGCATTATCTCGACAGCGCCGTCTCTGCGCAGAAGCCGCAGGCCGTCGTCGATGCCATCACCCGCGCCTATGCGCAGGATTATGCGAGCGTGCACCGCGGCGTCTACCAGCGCTCGGCGGACATGACGCTCGCCTATGAAGCGGCACGGGTGCGGGCGGCGAACTTCATCGGTGGCGGGGCGGAGGAAGTCGTCTTCACTCGCGGCGCGACCGAGGCGATCAACCTCGTGGCGCAGGTGCTGCCGAAGCAGGGCCGCGATCGCGTGCTCCTCTCCGCGCTCGAACACCACAGCAACATCGTGCCCTGGCAGCTCGCCGGCTACGAGATCGATGTCGTGCCGCTCACCGCCGACGGCCGGATCGATCTCGACGCCACCGAGGCGATGGTCTCCGACCGGCACCGGGTGGTCAGCTTCGCCCATGTGTCGAACGTGCTCGGCTCGATCCTCGACGCCAAGCGGGCGGCCGAGATCGCCCATTCGAAGGGCGCGCTTCTGCTGCTCGACGGCTGCCAGGCAGCGCCGCGGCAGGCGGTGGACGTGGCCGCGATCGGCGCCGATTTCTACGCCTATTCGGGTCACAAGCTCTACGGCCCGACCGGCATCGGCGTGCTGTGGGGGCGCGGCGAGCTGCTCGAGTCCATGCCCCCCTGGCAGGGCGGCGGGGCGATGATCGACCAGGTCAGCTTCGAGCGTAGCACCTTCATGCCCGCGCCGCAGCGGTTCGAGGCCGGCACCCCCCACATCGTCGGCGGAATCGGCCTTGCCGCCGCCATCGACTGGGTCGAAGGCATCGGCACCGAGCGCCTCCACGCCCATGAAGCCGCGCTGGTGGCCGAATGCCGCGAGGCGCTGCGCAGTCTAGGCTTCGTCAAGCTGTTCGGGCCCGAAGAGAGCGCCGGTATCGTCAGTTTCGAGGTCGAGGGCGTGCATCCGCACGACGTCGGCACCATCCTCGACGACTCCGGCGTGGCGATCCGCGCCGGTCATCATTGCGCGCAGCCGCTAATGGCGTTGCTCGGCGTCCCGGCCACCTGCCGCGCCAGCTTCGCCGCCCATAGTGGAAGCGACGACATCGACGCCCTTGTGGAGGGCCTCAGGAAAGTGAAGCGGATCTTCGCATGAACCAGGAACGCAAGATCGAGATCGAGGAAGTGGAGGCGGTCAGCCCCCCGCCCAAGGCGCGCGTCGACCTCGAGACGCCTGCCGAGACGTTCGAGCGCAAGCGCGATTATCTCGCCGGCTTCCTCGCCGAGCAGCCGGCCGACGGGCCGGTGGGCGGGGCCGGGAGCGACCTACAGGCCGCAATCGTCGAGACGCTCAGGACCATCTACGACCCCGAGATACCGGTCGACATTTACGAACTCGGCCTGATCTACGACGTGTCGGTCACCGAGGATGGCGACGCCACGGTGCTCATGACCCTTACTACCCCGCACTGCCCGGTCGCCGAGTCGATGCCGGGCGAGGTCGAGATTCGCGTCCTCTCGGTGCCAGGCGTCCGCGATGCCGAGGTCAAGCTGGTCTGGGACCCGCCCTGGGACCCGAGCAAGATGAGCGACGAGGCCCGGCTCGAACTGGGGATGCTGTGATGGCCGAAACCAAGCTTCGCGTCCGTCCCGCGGCAATCACCCTCACGCCGGGAGCCGAGCAAAGGGTCGCCGATCTGATGGCCAGGGCCCCCGCCGATGCCATCGGAGTCAAGCTCTCCACCCCCCGTCGCGGCTGCTCGGGGCTGGCCTATTCGGTCGATTACGTCACGTCAGAGGACAAGTTTGACGAGAAGATCGAGACTCCGGGCGGCACCTTCTATGTCGATGGCGGATCCATCCTTTATCTGATCGGCTCGGTCATGGACTGGCGGGAGGATGATTTCACCGCCGGCTTCGTGTTCGAGAACCCCAACGCCAAGGGCAGCTGCGGCTGCGGCGAGAGCTTCACCGTCTGAGCCTTTTTGCGCTATAGTCGCCGACGGAGGTGCTGCCGATGCGAGTCCTCGTCGTTCTTGCCACCACGGCGCTGCTCGGCGCCGCGCCCGCTTCCGTCCAGCGAGCCGCGCCCATGCCGGTGCAAAGTCCCTATGCGGACGAGCGCTGTCCCGACACGGCGATGAGCCTTGCCCGCAAGCAGGGCGCCAACCCCCGTGCCCGCAATCTCGCCGAGCTGCCGCCGGCTCAGACCTTCATGGCCGTCGACCGGCGCGTTGACGGCTGTCCGATGCCGTTGCTGGCTGGCGAGGCGCGCCGCTAGGGCCGTACCTTCGAAGGGGGTGCAAAAGCCTTGCTGCACCCGCTAAGGCGCGGCGCATGTCCAGGATGTTCCGAATCTCGCTTCCCGACGGCACCGTGCGGGAGATGCCGGAAGGGTCGACCCCGGCCGACGTCGCCGCCGCCATCGGGCCGGGCCTCGCCAAGGCCGCGCTCGCGGCCCGCGTGAACGGCGAAGTGCGCGACATCATGCGTCCATTCGAAGAGGATGCCGAGCTCGCCCTTATCACCGCGCGGGACGAGAAGGACGCGCTGGAGCTGGTCCGCCATGACTATGCCCACGTCCTCGCCGAGGCGGTGCAGAAGCTCTACCCGGGCACGCAGATCACCTTTGGCCCGGCGACCGACGATGGCTTCTACTACGACTTCGCGCCTGCCGCCGATCGCGGGCCGTTCACCGAAGAGGACCTGCCGGCAATCGAGGAAGCGATGCGCAGTGTCATCGCCGCCGACGAGCCGCTGATCCGCGAAGTGTGGCAGCGTGAGGACGTGCGCGACTTCTTCGCCCGCAGCGGTGAGAGCTTCAAGGCCGAGTGGGTGATGGAGCTGCCCGAAGGCGAGCCGATCACCATGTATCGCTCGGGCCAGGGCGAGAATGCGTGGATGGACCTCTGCCGCGGGCCGCACCTCGCCAGCACCGGCAAGCTCGACCCGCAGGCGTTCAAGCTGACCCGCGTATCGGGCGCCTACTGGCGCGGCGATCCCAAGAACCCGATGCTGAGCCGGATTTACGGCACCGCCTGGCTCAACAAGAAGCAGCTGTCCGAGCATCTCACGCGGCTGGAGGAAGCGGCCAAGCGCGACCATCGCCGCCTGGCCCGGGAGATGGACCTGTTCCACCTCCAGGAAGAAGCGCACGGGTCCATCTTCTGGCACCCCAACGGCTTCAAGATCTGGCGCGAGCTCGAGGCCTACATGCGCCGCAAGATCGATGCCGCCGGCTATCGCGAGATCAAGACCCCGCAAGTGATGGACGCGCACCAGTGGGAGCAGTCCGGCCACTGGGGCAAGTATCGCGAAAACATGTTCGTTATCCCCGACGAGGTGCCGAACACCGAGGACGTCGGTCCCCTCGTCTCCGACGATGCCAAGTGGATGGCGCTGAAGCCGATGAACTGCCCGGCCCACGTGCTGGTCTTCCGCCAGGGTATCAAGAGCTACCGCGACTTGCCGCTGCGCCTGTTCGAGCATGGCTGCTGCCATCGCAACGAACCGCATGGCGCGCTGCATGGCCTGATGCGGGTGCGTCAGTTCACGCAGGACGATGCGCATATCTTCTGCACCGAAGGCCAGGTGGTGGAGGAGGTAAAGGCCTTCTGCGCGCTTGCCGACGCCATCTACAAGGATTTCGGCTTCACCTATCAGGTCAAGCTCGCGCTGCGCCCGGAGAAGCGCTTCGGCTCCGAGGCCGACTGGGACAAGGCCGAGCAGGAGCTGCGCGACGCCGTTGCCGAAGCCGGCATGGCCAACGACGACTATGGCTGGGAGGAGCTTCCGGGCGAAGGCGCCTTTTACGCACCCAAGCTCGAGTGGCACCTGACCGATGCCATCGGCCGGACCTGGCAGGTCGGCACGATCCAGGGCGACCGCGTTCTGCCCGACCGGCTGGATGCGAGCTTCGTCGGCGAGGATGGCGAGCGCCACCGGCCGGTCATGCTCCACCGCGCCATCTTCGGCAGCTACGAACGCTTCATCGGCATCCTGATCGAACATCATGCCGGCCGCTTCCCGGTCTGGCTCGCGCCGACCCAGGCAGTGGTGGCGACGATCGTCTCAGACGCCGACGGCTATGCCAATGAGGTGACCGCCAGGCTGGCCGCGGCCGGGCTTCGGGTCGAGGTCGACACGCGCAACGAGAAGATCAACTACAAGGTGCGCGAACACAGCCTCGCCAAGGTCCCGCTGCTCCTCGTGGTCGGCAAGCGCGAGGCGGAGGAAGGCACCGTCGCGGTGCGCCGCCTCGGCTCGGAGGACCGCCAGCAGGTGATGAGCCTCGACGAGGCGCTTGCCATGCTCAAGGCCGAAGCGACGCCGCCCGACCTGCGCGGCTGACGTCGCCTCTGTTGGCTCCGACGCCTCAGCGCAGGGACGTGCTCCGGTCGCCCGCGGTGCCGGCCTTCGCCGGAACGACGTGGTCGAAGTAATTGTGCATGGTCAGCAGGCGCCCGTCGTCCCGTTCACGGATGGCACGGCGGGCGCTGTCCGCTTCCTCGCCGATGCGGACCAGCCGTTCAAGCGTCGGCGCGGCATAGTCGCAGCGCTCGTCGGGCCGGGCGGTGCGGCAGCGGTCGAGGCAGGTGTCGATCAGCTCGGGCACGCGCTTTTCGCAGCTGATCATCAGCTGAGCCTCTTCCGGGGTCAGCGCCGCCGATCCGCGCTCCGCCAGGAAGGCGCCGATCCGCTCCCGCGCCACGCGCGCCTGCTCGCGCTGGCGGCGGTCGAGATGGCTCGAAAGGCGCGCCCAGCGCGGGTCGGGGATGGCGGCGAAGCCGGGCATGCCCTGCTGGAAACCGGCGGCGAACCCGCGGGCGGTGCGGACGAGCTTTCGCGCCACCTTGATACCGAGCCAGACCATCGCCAGCACGACAAGAAAGAAGAACAGCAATAGGCCGCCAAGGATCTCGAGCATTGGTTTTCCGTCTCCGGCACCCCATGTAGGAATGGCCGGCCTCGGCTTCGAGGGGTTGCCCGTGACGCCACGCCGCCACAGGAGGCCACAAAATGCACGGTGCGCCGCGCCGCCTCTTTTCAGCGGCGGGCGAAGCGCCTAGCTGGCATCCTCGTCCAATTGCATATGGAGATTGCGTTATACGTCCGCCCATGATGCGCCGCCCCTTGGCGCCGCCCCAGCTATCCGGTCCTCGCTACAATGAGTTCATCCAGAGCCAGAAGGTCCGGGTGATCGACGAGAACGGCGAGAACCTTGGCGTGATGTATACGCGTGAAGCGATCGAGCAGGCCGCGGATGTCGGCCTCGACCTGGTCGAGATCAGCCCCAATGCCGACCCGCCCGTCGCCAAGTTCCTCGACATCGGCCGCTTCAAATATGAGGCGCAGAAGAAGGCGAACGAGCAGCGCAAGCGCCAGAAGACGCAGGAGATCAAGGAGATCAAAATGCGTCCGAACATCGACGACCACGACTATGACACCAAGATGAAGAAGGTCGTCGAGTTCCTCGAGGAGGGTGACAAGGTGAAGGTCACCATGCGCTTCCGTGGCCGCGAGATGGCGCACGGCCAGCTTGGCATGGCGGTGCTCCAGCGCGTTGCCGAAGCCACCAACGAGATCGCCAAGGTCGAGGCGCACCCGCGCATGGAAGGCCGCCAGATGCTGATGGTGCTCGCGCCGAAGTGAGCGCCGCCGTTCGCCCGCCTGCGGAGTGCCTCCGCTGTTGCGGGCGGATGGAGCCCGGAAGCACCCCCCAAACGGGCTAGGGGTCCTTCAATTTTTCCCGCTGGATCACGGGCGAACCGGTGGGGAGTTTCTGGATTGGGCTGAAGATCAGGGGCCGAGCCACGCATCCGGTCACCAGCTATTGCTGCCGCTCCTGCGGCATGCTGGAGCATTGCGCGACCGTCTGTGGCTTCGGCGGCGCAAAAAGTTGCTGCGCTGCAGCATGTTGCGGCTGTGTCACAGGGTCGGAGGATTACCTCTCCACAGAGGGTGGCCGTGCTTCCCAAGAGAGGCGCGGCTGCTCTACGCCGCCTCCATATGTATTCTACGGAGGGGTCCTTTTCCATGCGCAAGTCCATCTGGCTGCTTTCGGCCGGCCTGTTTGCCATCTCGACACCGGCGTTCGCGCAGACCGACACCGACCAGGGCGGCGCACAGCCGACCGACGGCGCCACCGCCGAGGCGGGTGCCGTCGAGCAGACCGCCGAGCAGGCGAACAGCGCGGACGCCGGCGACATCGTCGTCACCGCAACCCGCCGCAACGAGGCGCTGTCGGACGTGCCGCTGGCCGTCAGTGCAATCACGGCGCAGACCCTCGAGAATTCGGGCGTCGCCGACATCCGCCAGCTGACCCAGGTCAGCCCGTCGCTGCTGGTCTCCTCGACCTCGTCCGAAGCCGGCGCGGGCGTCGCCCGTATCCGCGGCATCGGCACCGTCGGCGACAATCCGGGTCTTGAAAGCTCGGTCGCCGTCTTCATCGACGGCGTCTATCGTTCGCGCACCGGCACCGGCCTCACCGAACTCGGCCAGATCGACCGCATCGAAGTGCTGCGCGGCCCCCAGGGCACCCTGTTCGGCCGTAACGCCTCGGCCGGCCTCATCTCGATCATCACCGCCAAGCCGAGCTTCAAGCGGCAGGTGAATGCCGAGCTGACCGTCGGCAATTACGACCTGCGGCGCGTCGAAGTCGGCGCAACCGGTGCGCTCAACGACGCCTTCGCGATCCGCGCGGACGCCGTCTACCTGAAGCGCGACGGCTTCCTCACCGACACCATTTCCGGCCGCGACGTCAACAATCGCGACCGTTACCTCGTTCGCCTGCAGGGCCTCTACCGGCCCAACGACAACTTCAGCTTTCGCCTGATCGGCGACTATTCGAAGCGTGACGAGGAATGCTGCGCCGCCACCTACCTTCGCGCCCGTAACTATGCGGTCGTCGCCGGCGGCGTCGCCGAGCAGCCGTCGAGCATTGCCAACCTCGAGCGTGCGCTCGGTGCGACGATCAACGACGACACCTACGCCCGCAAGGTTTCGATCACGCCCGGCCGCGACTTCCGCCAGGACGTGAAGGACTACGGCGTCTCGGGCGAGATCGTGTATGACTTCGGTGGCGCGGAGCTGACCAGCATCACCGCCTATCGCTACAACAACTACATCCGCGGCCAGGACGCGGACTTCAACAACCTCGACATCATCTACCGTCCGGGCGACGGCGGCGCGTACAACAAGTTCAAGACCTTCACCCAGGAGCTCCGCCTCCAGGGCAGTGGCCTGAACGACCGCCTCGACTGGCTCGTCGGCGGCTACCTCGCCCAGGAAGAGCTGACCGTCGCCGACAACCTCAGCTACGGTGCGGACTATGAGCGTTACGCCAACTGCCTGCTGTTCAGCAGCATCCTGCCGTCCGCCGTCCTGCCGACCTCGCCGACCTGCCTCAACGCGGCCGTGGTCGCCCAGGCCGCGGCCGTGTCGCCGACCATCGCCGCGCTGAACTCGGTCCCGGGCCGTCCGGGCCTCGGCTCGCTGGCCGCGACCCTCGGCCTGTCGCCGACCGGCAGCCTTGCGACGGGTCTCAACGACCTTTACGAGCAGAAGAGCCGCAACTTCGCGATCTTCACCCACAACATCTTCAGCCTGACCGACACGCTGAAGCTGACCGTCGGTGCGCGCTACACCCGCGAGCGCAAGACGCTTGACGTGACCCTCACCGACAACAACCTGCTCTGCCGCGCCCTGACATCGCTCAACGGCACGACCAACCCGCTGGCCGGCCTCCAGGCGCTGCAGCAGCTGCCGTGCGTCATCCCGAGCGCGCCGGGCGGCAGCCTGACGCTGGAGAATGGCAAGCGCACCGAGTCCAAGCTGTCGGGTACCGTCGTGCTCAGCTGGAAGCCGAGCGAGGACGTGCTGACCTACGCCAGCTACTCGCGCGGCTACAAGGCGGGCGGCTACAATCTCGATCGTTCGGGCCTGACCCGGACGCTGGTCGGCACCGCGCCGGGTGGCCTCACCTCCGCGTCGCGCCTCAGCCAGCTCGAGTTCAAGCCGGAGATCAACGACGCGCTCGAAGTGGGCGTGAAGTACAACGGCCGGGGCATCGACATCAACGTCGCCGCCTTCCACCAGCTGTTCCGCGATTTCCAGCTCAACACCTTCAACGGGCTGAATTTCTTCGTCGAGAACATCAACAGCTGCAAGAAGTACATCAACGGCCAAGACAGCGATAACTTCGCCGGCAACGGCGCTTGCTCGAAGGACGATCTCCGCTCGGGTGTCCGCAGTCGCGGTGTCGAATTCGAGCTGTTCGCCCGTCCGGTCACCGACGTGTCGGTCAACCTCGGCGCGACCTGGGCCAATACTCGCTACCGGAGCAACCTGGTCGGCGTCGACGGGCGCGGCCTCAGCCCGGCCCTGTTCCAGCTCCCCGGCCGCCGTCTGTCGAACAGCTCGGAACTGGCAGTGACCAGCTCGCTCGCCTTCTCGCCGCGCATCACCGACAGCGGCATCCGCGCTCTGTTCTACGTCGACGCCCGCCACTCGACGCCGTTCAACACCGGTTCCGACCTCGATCTCGAGAAGGTCCAGTCGGCCTACACCGTGGTCAACGGCCGCATCGGCCTGACCGGCCCGAACGGCCTGTGGGGCGTCGAGCTGTGGGCGCAGAACCTGCTCAACGAGGATTATCTGCAGGTCGCCTTCGACGCGACGCTGCAGGGATCGGACACCTTCCGCGCTGTGCAGAACGCGACGCAGGGCCCGGGACGCGGCTTCACCGCCACCTCGTCGAACCAGCTGTTCGGCGCCTTCCTCGGCGAGCCGCGCACCTACGGCGTGACGCTGCGCACGCGCTTCTGATCGCAGAAAGACTAAGGGAAAGGGCCTCGCGGGCGACCGCGGGGCCCTTTCTCATTGGCGGCTCAGGCCGCGGCGGTGACCGGCGCGAGGTCGTCGCGGGCGGCGGCGAGGAGCGCAGGTCGCAGGACAGCAATGTCCGCCGCCGCCAGTTTACGCCCCTGAGCATTGGTCAGGTAGAAGACGTCGACCGCCTTCTCGCCATAGGTCGCGATGTGGGCCGAATGGATGACCTGTCCGCTGTCGTGGATGGCGAGGGCCAGCGCCGCAAGGAGTCCGGAGCGGTCGACTGCTCGCACCTCGACCACCGTGAACCGGCGGGATGCTCCTTCCGCGATGGTCACCGACGGCGCGAGCGCGAAGGCGCTCGTCGATTGGGCAGGCGGCAGGGCCGGCAAGCCCTCGCTTTCCAGCGCGGCGGTCAGCGCCCTGGCGACCCGCTGGCGTCGACGGCGGTCGTTGTAGGGACGCCCCTGCCCATCCTGGATAAGGAGGTTGTCGAGCGCCATGCCGTCGCGGGTCGTGTGGATGCGCGCGCCGACGATGCTCGCGCCGCCCGCCGCTAGGCCGGCGCAGATGCGGTAGAAGAGGCCGGGCCGGTCGGGCGCGAAGATGCTGACCCGCGTGGCGCCCTCTTCCTCGCCTTCGACCAGGACAGACGGCCGACGCTCGCCGATCTCCGCTTCGGCGGCGGCGATCTGGCGGGCGTTGTCGAGGAGCCAGTCGGGCCCTTCCGCCAGCCAATAGCTGTCCGGCAGACGCCGCGCATGGGCGCGCGCCGCCGAAGCGCTCCAGCCGAGGGTCTGGCTGAGCTGTTCCTGCCGTGCGGCAACCTCCTCCGACCGTCCCCGGCGTTTGTAGCCGAGCCGGAGCCGCTCCTCGGCAAGATCGAAGACGTTGCGGATCAGGCGGCGCTTCCATTCCGTCCACACCCCCGGGCCGACGGCGCGGATGTCGACGACCGTCAGCAGCAGCAGCAATCGCAGCCGCTCCGGGCTCTGCACTGCAGCGACCAGATCGTCGATCGTCTGCGGATCGGCGAGGTCGCGCTTGAAGGCCGTCCGGCTGAGCATGAGGTGGTGCCGCACCAGCCAGGCGACCGTATCGGTCTCGCCGGCATCGAGACCCAGGCGCGGACAGAGTTCGCGGGCCACTTCCTCGCCGAGGATCGAATGATCGCCCTTCCGTCCCTTGGCGATGTCGTGGAGCAGCACGGCGGCATAGAGCGTCCGCCGTGACCCGATCTGGCGGAAGAGGGCGCTGGCGAGCGGATGATCTGCGCTGAGCTCCCCGCGCTCGAGCGCCGCCAACAGGCCGACCGCCCGGATCGTATGCTCGTCGACCGTATAGTGATGGTACATGTCGAACTGCATCTGAGCGACGACCTTGCGGAAGTCGGGCACGAAGCGGCCGAAGACATTGGCCTCGTTCATCCAGCGCAGCACCAGTTCGGGATGGTCGCGCGTGGTGAGCACCTCGAGGAAGAGGGCGTTGGCGGTCGGATCGTCGCGCACTCGGTCGACCAGGCGGGCATCGCGCGTCGCGGCCCGCATGGCGCTCGGGTGAATCTCCATCTTTTCGCGCGCGGCGAGCGCGAACAGCGCGATGAGGCGGACCGGATCCTCACGCAGGAAGCGATCGTGCGGCAGCGCCAGGCGTCCCCGATCGATGACGAAGCCGCCGAGGCGGCGCGGGCGGCGGAGAAAGGTCGGAAGGGCGAACCGCCGCCCCTTGCTTCCCAATTGCTCGTCGAGCTGCGCGAGGAACTGGCCGGTCAGGTCACCGACGGTTCGCGCCTGCAGGAAGTACATCTGCATGAAGCGCTCGACGGCGCTCTTGCCCGGCCGGTCGGCATAGGCGAGCGCGGTCGCGAGCTCCCGCTGGTGAGCGAAGCTCAGCCGTTCCTCGGCGCGCCCGGCGATCCGGTGCAGCAGGCAGCGCACCGACCAGAAGAAGCGCATCGCCCGGTCGAAGCGGGCATGTTCGGCATGGGTCAACAGTCCCGAGGCGACCAGCCCCTTGGTGCTGTCGACGCCGTGCACGTAACGGCCGACCCACAGCAGGGTGTGAAGATCGCGAAGCCCGCCCTTGCCGTTCTTGACGTTGGGCTCGACCAGGTAGCGGCTGTCGCCGAACTTCTCGTGCCGCTCGTCCCGTTCCGCCAGCTTCGCCGCCACGAATTCCGCCGCGCTGCCGGCGACGATCTCGTCCCGGAAGCGCTTCGCCGTCTCTTCGTAGAGGTCCCGGTCGCCGCCGACGAAGCGACTCTCCAGCATGGCGGTACGGACGGTCAGATCGCTGCGGGCAAGCTGGAGCAGTTCGCCTGGCGTGCGGATCGCCTGCCCGACCTTCAGCTTGGCGTCCCACAATGCATAGAGCGTCGCCTCGATCACCTGCTCGCACCAGGCGGTGCGCGGTTGGGGAATGAGGAACATGAGGTCGACATCGCTGAACGGTGCCATCTCGCCGCGGCCGTAGCCGCCGAGCGCCACCAGGCTCACCCGCTCGCCCGACGAGGGATTGGCGTTGGGATAGGCCGCGAGCGCATCGTCGAAGGCCGCGCGGACGATCTCGTCCATGGCGTGGCTGAAGGCCCTGGCGTGCAGCCGCCCGTCCGACGGACAATCGTCGATCGCTGCGAACATGGCGGCGCGCGCCTGTTCCAGCCGGTCGGCGAGGGCGGTCATCCCGCCTGCTCCCCGGCGATCCGCTTCAGTGCATAGAGCGCTTCCAGCGCCTCGCGCGGCGTCAGCGCATCGGGGTCGATGCCTGACAGGGCGGTCGTGAGCGGGTCGGCCGCCGGCTCCGGGTCCGTGGTCAGCGCGGCGAAGAGCGGCAGGTCGTCCAGCCCCGCTGCGACCCCGCCGGTCGCGTCGCGGCCGGCCTCGAGCTTGGCCAGCACCGACTTGGCGCGGGAAACGACGGACGGCGGAAGACCGGCGAGGCGGCCCACGGCGATGCCGTAGCTGCGATCGGCGGCTCCTTCCGCCACTTCGTGCAACAAGACGAGGTCGCCCTTCCACTCGCGCGCCCGGACATGGTGAAGCGACAGGCAGGGAAGGCGCCCGGCGAGGCGCGTCAGCTCGTGATAATGTGTGGCGAACAGGGTGCGCGACCGCGCCTCGTCATGCATCGCCTCGACAACCGCCCAGGCGATGGCGAGGCCGTCGTAGGTCGAGGTACCCCGCCCGATCTCGTCGAGGATGACGAGGCTCCGCTCCGTCGCCTGGGCGAGAATGGCGGCGGTCTCGACCATCTCGACCATGAAGGTCGAGCGCCCGCGCGCGAGATTGTCCGAGGCGCCGACGCGGCTGAACAAACGGTCGACCAGCCCGACGCGCGCGCGGCTTGCGGGTACGAAGCTTCCGGCCTGCGCGAGCAGGGCGATCAGCGCCACCTGCCGAAGGAAGGTCGACTTGCCGCCCATGTTGGGCCCGGTGATCAGCCACAGCCGGTCGGCGGGACCGAGGCAGCAGTCGTTGGCGACGAACCGCTCGCCAAGGTTCGCCAGCGCCCGCTCCACCACCGGATGGCGTCCGCCTTCGATCTCCAGGCGAGGCGCGTCGTCGAGCGCCGGGCGGACCCAGCTTCCTTCGGCGGCCCGCTCGGCGAGCGCCGCGGCGACGTCGATCCGGGCGAGCGCGTCGGCGGTGACGGCGATGGCCGCGGCCTCCGCCACGGCTCGGCCGGTCAGCTCGGCGAGATGCGCCTGTTCGAGCGCCAGCGCATGGCCGCCCGCTTCCAGCACCCGGCTCGCTTCCTCGTGCAGCGCGGGGCTGTTGAAGCGCACCGCACCCGCCATGGTCTGGCGATGGGTGAAGCCGCTGTCGGGTGCGAGCAGCTTGTCGGCGTGCCTGGCCGGCACTTCGACATGGTAGCCGAGCACCGCATTGTGCCGGATTTTGAGCGCTGCGATGCCGGTCGCGTCGCGGTAGCGGCTCTCCAGCTCGGCGATGGCGCGGCGGCCGTCGCTTGAAGCCGAACGCAGCCGGTCGAGCTCGGGATCGAACCCTTCGGCGATGAACCCGCCCTTGGCCGAGTCGAGCGGCGGATTGGCGACAAGTGCCCGGCCGAGCGCCTCCGTCAGTGCGTCATGGCCGCCAAGCTGGGGCAGCAGCATGTCGAGCAGGCGCGGGCGGAGGGCCTGGGCGGCCAGCGTCGCGCCAAGCTCTGCCGCCCCATCGAGCCCGTCACGGAGCGACGCGAGATCGCGCGGGGAGCCGCGTCCGGCGACGATCCGGCCGAGCGCGCGCCCCAGATCGGGCAGGCTGCGCAGCGTCGATCGCACCCGTTCACGCCGGATCGGCTCCTCGGAGAACCAGGCGACGAGGTCGAGCCGGTCCTCGATTGCGGCTTTGTCGGTCAGCGGCGCGGCGAGATCGGCACCGAGAAGCCGGCGACCGGCCGCGGTGACGCAGCGATCGACCTCGCCGAGCAGCGAGCCGGCAATCTGCCCTTCCGCGGTCCGGCAGATCTCGAGGCTGGTGCGGGTGGCGGCATCGATCGCCATGTGGCCGGAGCGCTGGATCCGGCGGGGCAGCGCAAGGAAGGCGGTCGCATCGCGCTGGGTCGCGTCGAGATAGGCCAGCAGGCCACCCGCCGCAGCCAGCTCGGCGCGTCCCGGAGCGCCGAGGCCGTCGAGATCGGCCAGGCCGAAGCGGCGCTTGAGCGCGCGTTCTCCGGCGCTGCTGTCGAAGCCCTCATGACCCCAGCGGGCAGTGATCCCGGAGAGCGGGTCGGCGCCGATCACTTCGGCCGGCCCGAGGCGCGCGAGCTCGGCCGGCAACTCGCTCAGCGAGCAGGCGACCAGCTCGAAGCGGCCGGTCGAGATATCGCAGGCGGCGATGGCATGGTCGTCGCCGGCGCGGCCCACTGCCGCCAGCCAGTTGGCCGAGCCGCTTTCGAGCAATGTCTCTTCGGTCAGCGTGCCCGGTGTGACCAGCCGGACGATCGCACGCTCGACCAACGCCTTCGACCCGCGTGCCTTGCGGGCCTCGGCCGGGCTCTCCGTCTGCTCGGCGATGGCGACGCGGTGGCCGGCGCGGATGAGCCGGGCGAGATAGCCTTCAGCGGCATGGATGGGCACGCCGCACATCGGCACCGGCTCGCCACCATGATCGCCGCGCCTGGTGAGCGCGATGTCGAGGCAGGCCGCGGCGACCTTGGCATCCTCGAAGAACAATTCGAAGAAATCGCCCATGCGGTAGAACAGCAGGGCATCACCGGCCTCGGCCTTGAGGCGGTGGTACTGCTTCATCATCGGAGTGTCGGCATCGGCCCGGGCCATGGGGGTTGGTTAGCCTTATTCTCCGACATGCTGAACTTGTTTCAGCATCCACGGCGTCGCCAGAGCATGCCGCGCGATGGATCCTGACCTTCGTCAGGATGACGGATGGGCTGCCGTAGGCTAGAGCCACAGCCATGTCCGAAAGCAATGTGAAGTTCTCCGAGGCCGAAGCCCTGCATTTCCATGCGCGGGGACGGCCGGGGAAGATCGAGATCGTCGCCTCCAAGCCGATGGCGACCCAGCGCGACCTCAGCCTCGCTTACTCGCCCGGAGTCGCCGTGCCGGTGCGGGCGATCGCCGAGGATCCTTCCCGGGCCTATGACTATACGGCCAAGGGCAATCTCGTCGCGGTCATCTCCAACGGCACTGCCATCCTCGGCCTCGGCGACCTCGGCGCGCTGGCGTCCAAGCCGGTGATGGAAGGCAAGGCGGTGCTGTTCAAGCGCTTCGCCGACGTCGATTCGATCGATATCGAGCTCGACACGCGCGACCCCAAGGCGTTCATCGACGCGGTGGCGCTGATGGAGCCGACCTTCGGCGGCATCAACCTCGAGGACATCGCCGCCCCCGACTGCTTCGTCATCGAGCAGACGCTGCGCGAGCGGATGAACATTCCGGTCTTCCACGACGACCAGCATGGCACGGCGATCATCACCGCCGCCGGCCTTATCAACGCCTGCCTGCTGACCGGCCGCGAGCTTCGCGACGTGAAGGTGGTGGTGAACGGCGCCGGCGCGGCAGCCATCGCCTGCACCGAGCTGATCAAGGCGATGGGCGTGCGCGGCGACAATGTGATCATGTGCGACCGCACCGGAGTCATCCACAAGGAACGCGACGACCTCGACCAGTGGAAGAGCGCGCATGCGGTGGTGACCGAGCGGCGGACGCTGGCAGAAGCGCTAGACGGCGCCGACGTCTTCCTCGGCCTCAGCGCCGCCCGGGCGCTAAAACCCGAGTGGGTGACCAAGATGGCGCCGCAGCCGATCATCTTCGCCATGGCCAATCCGGACCCCGAGATCACGCCCCCGGAGGCCAAGGCCGCGCGGCCCGACGCGATCGTGGCGACGGGGCGGTCGGACTATCCGAACCAGGTCAACAACGTCCTTGGCTTCCCCTTCATCTTCCGCGGCGCGCTCGACGTGCGGGCGACCGCGATCAATGACGAGATGAAGATCGCCGCCGCCAATGCGCTCGCCGAGCTGGCGCGCGAGGCGGTGCCGGAGGAGGTGGCGGCGGCCTATGGCGGCGTCAGCCAGCGCTTCGGCGCCGACTACATCATCCCCGCGCCTTTCGACCCGCGGCTGATGGAAGTGGTGCCGGCGGCGGTCGCCGAGGCCGCGATGCGCTCGGGCGTGGCGCAGCGGCCGATCGAGAATTTCGCCGCCTATCGCCAGTCGCTTCGGGCGCGGCTCAATCCGACCGTCAGCGTCCTCAGCCTTGCCTATGAGGCGGCGAAGTCCAATCCCAAGCGCGTTCTGTTCGCCGAAGGCGAGGAGCATGTCGTGCTGCGTGCCGCCATCGCCTTCAAGGAAAGCGGCTACGGCACGCCGGTGCTGGTCGGGCGCGAGGACGTCTACGACAAGCTGCGCGATCTCGGGATCGACGATCCGTCCGGCTACGAGGTGCTCAACAGCCGCAATTCGCCGCTTGTCGGGCGTGCGGTGGACCATCTCTATGGCCGACTCCAGCGAAGGGGCTTTCTCCGCCGCGAGATCGAGCGGATGGTCAACCAGGACCGCAACTATTTCGCCGCCGCCATGCTGGCGCTGGGCGAGGCGGACGCGATGATCACGGGCGTCACCCGTCCGTTCAGCCAGTCGCTGCGCCAGGTCGAGATGGTGATCGACCATGAGGACGGTTCGGACCCGTTCGGAGTGAACATCATCGTCGGCCAGAATCAGACGGTGCTGATCGCCGACACGGCGGTGACCGAACGGCCGACGGCGGAACAGCTGGCGGCGATCGCCGTGCGCTCCGCCGCCTTCGCCCGGCGGATGGGCCAGGAGCCCCGCGTCGCCTTCGTCAGCTACACCACCTTCGGCAATCCGCCGGGCGCCTATGTCGGCGATCTGCGGGAGGCCGTGCAGCTTCTCGACAAACGCACGGTCGATTTCGAATATGAGGGCGAGATGGCGCCCGACCTTGCGCTCAATCACGAGATGCAGCGGCGCTACTATCCGTTCAGCCGCCTGTCGGGCCCGGCCAACATCCTCATCATGCCCGGACTCCAGTCGGCCAGCCTGTCCGCCAAGCTGCTGCGAGCCGTCGGCGGGGAGAATGTGCTCGGGCCCTTCCTGCTGGGCATGAAGCTGCCGGTTCAGATCGCGCCGATGACGGCGGGTGCGAGCGACTTGGTGACTCTGGCGGTGCTTGCCGCCGGCGCCGTGGAGCGCGCGCGGGGCGCTAGCTTCTAGACGCGCTCGACGCTCGACACCGGATCGGCCGATCGAAGCGCCGCCATGATGGCGTGGAGGTGGGCGAGGTCGTGCACTTCCACGTCGACGTGGAAGGTGTGGAAGCTGCCGTCTCGGTGGACCTGGTGCAGGTTGATGATGTTGGCGCCCTTGTTGCCGAGCGTCGTCGCCATCGTGCCGAGCGCGCCGGTCACGTCGCGAAGGATGATGCACAGCCGCGCCGTGGCGCCGTCCGAATCGTCGCTCCACGCGAGGTCGAGCCAGTCGGCGTCGATTCCGCTGGCGAGGATGTCGCATCCGATGGCGTGAACCTCGATCTCCTCGTCCTCGCGCCGAAGCCCGACGATCCGGTCGCCGGGGATGGGGTGGCAGCAGGGGGCGAGGTGGAAGGCGACGCCCGGAGTCAGGCCGCGGATCGAAATGGCCCTGCGCTGGGCAGCCGGGCGCGGCGCGACGTCGCCGCCGGTGGAGCCAGGCATCAGCGCCTCCATCAGCGCCTCGTCGCCGACCCGCTTGCGGGCGATGGCGATCATCAGCGCGTCTTCCTCCTCGACCTTCAGCTTCTTCAGCGCACGCGGAAGTGCTTCCTTGGGCAGCGGCACCGGCAGCCGCGCGACGATCTCGTCATAGATCTTGCGGCCCAGTTCGACCGTCTCGTCCCGCTCCTTGTGGCGGACGAAGCGGCGGATCGCCGAGCGTGCCTTGCCGGTGGCGACGAAGCGCAGCCAGCTCGGTTGCGGGGTCTGCGCATCGGAGGTCAGGATCTCCACCTGGTCGCCATTGTCGAGCAGGGTCCGGAGCGGCACCACGCGGCCATTGACCTTGGCCCCGACCGTCTTGTCGCCGAGCCTGGTGTGGACGGCATAAGCGAAGTCGACCGGAGTCGCGCCCTTCGGCAGCTGGATCAGCTCGCCCTTCGGGGTGAAGGCGAAGATCCGGTCCTGGTACATCGCCATCCGGGTGTGCTCGAGCAGCTCTTCGGGCGATGCGGCATGGTCGAGGATCTCGACCAGGTCGTCGATCCACGGCACATGGATGTCGGCGGCGGGCTTGCCCTCCTTGTAGGCCCAGTGGGCGGCAAGCCCCTTCTCCGCCTGCAGGTGCATCTCGCGGGTGCGGATCTGCACCTCGATGCGCATCTTGCTGTCATGGATCACCGACGTGTGCAGCGAACGGTAGCCGTTGCGCTTGGGCGTCGAAACGAAGTCCTTGAAGCGGCCCGGGACCATCGGCCAGCGGCGATGGATGAAGCCCAATGCCCGATAGCAGTCGGCGACATCGTCGACGATGACCCGGAAGGCCATGACGTCTGACAGTTGCTCGAAGCTGATGTGGCGCTCGGCCATCTTGCGCCAGATGGAGAAGGGATGCTTCTCGCGGCCGGTCACCTCGGCGGTCAGTCCATTGTCGGCGAGGTGGAGCTGGAGGCCGAGGCCGATACGGCTGACGAGGTCGCCGCCTTCGGCATGGAGCTGGGCCAGGCGCCGGGTGATCGAGGCGTAGGCGTCCGGCTCCAGTTGCCGGAAAGCCAGCGTCTGCATCTCGTTCATGATCTCGTACATGCCGATCCGCTCGGCGAGCGGGGCATAGATATCCATCGTCTCACGGGCGATTCGGCGGCGCTTGTCCTCGTTCGTGATGTGGTGGAGCGTGCGCATGTTGTGCAGCCGGTCGGCGAGCTTCACCAGCAGCACGCGAATGTCACCGGACAGGGCGAGCAGGAACTTGCGAAGGTTCTCGGCGGCCCGCTCGTTTTCGGACTGCGCTTCGATCTTGCTGAGCTTGGTGACGCCATCGACGAGCCGGGCGACGCTCGCCCCGAACAGCTTTTCGACTTCCTCGGGCGTCGCGACCGTATCCTCAATCGTGTCGTGCAGGATGCCGGTGACAATCGTCTCGTCGTCGAGCTTCAGGTCGGTGAGGATGCCGGCCACTTCGATCGGGTGACTGAAGTAGGGATCGCCGGACGCGCGGGTCTGCGAGCCATGCGCCTTCATGGAGAAGACGTAGGCGCGATTGATCAGCCCCTCATCCGCGTCGGGATCGTAGGATCGGACTCGCTCGACCAGCTCATATTGACGAAGCACAGTTGCAATGTGGGACCAGCCGCCCCCTTGTTGCAAGTGCGAAGTGGCGGGGCAGGGTTGCAACGTTGATGCAAGTTAGCAGCAGCATACTAGTTTCGGCCGAAAATCTGTGCTTGAGTCTGACAGCTGAATCGCAAGGGGTGTTGGCGAATGGCGCGTGATGACGGCCTTGTTCGGGCCTTTCGTGCTGCATCGGACGTATGTCCGATACCCATGGCAGTCGATCTCATCGGTGAGCGCTGGACCTGCCTGATCCTCCGCGCCTCCATGCTGGGCCTGTGCCACTTCGAGGAATTTCAGGCGTGCCTCGGTATCGCCCGGAACATACTCTCGGATCGGTTGGGACGCCTGGTTGCCGGCGGCATTCTCGCCCGAACGCCGGACCCGGAGGACGGGCGCAAGGTCATCTACGCCCTCACGGCGCGTGGCGCCGGATTGCTGCCGGTGCTGGTGGCGCTGCGTCAGTGGGCGCTGGACTCCGGCCTCGGCAAGCCAAGCCACCCGGCCTTGGCGGACCGGCGTGACCGGCTGCCGGTGGCTCGGCTCACGCTGCAGGCGCAGGATGGCCGCCCGCTGGAGCTTGAGGATCTGGTCTGGGTTGGGCCCGAGGGCGAGGAACTGGCGCTCCCCGCGGCCACGGTGCCGAGCCGGTCGCGGCGAAGCGCCGCCTGACGGTCAGGCGGCGGTCGGCTTACTCGTAATCGCCGCCCGACGGAGTCGGACGCGGCGGAGCGGCAGCGGTGAGACGCAGCGCCTCGGCCGATTCGCTCAGCGACGCCAGCTCGTCAGTGGCATCTTCCTCGTCGATCTGGACGCGCTGCAGGCTCGAGACCAGCGCCTCGCCCAGCTCGCGCGGACGGACGGTCTCTTCGGCGATCTCGCGCAGGGCAACGACGGGGTTCTTGTCGCGGTCACGGTCGAGGGTGAGGTCGGCGCCGCCCGAGATCTGCCGGGCGCGCTGCGCCGCAAGCAGGACCAGATCGAAGCGGTTGGGGATCTTGTCGACGCAATCTTCGACAGTGACGCGTGCCATCGGGCGAGGCCTCTCGGGGTAAAGCGCTGAAGCAGGAAAGGGGCTGACCTAGTCGCTGGAGCCCTTCCAGTCAAGGAAATCGCCTGCTGGCCACCATGCCCCCGAGCGACTAGGCAGCCCTCATGCAAGGCCTGGTCGAGCCACGCCCCGCTCTCGCCGACCGCTCCGCCATCACGGCGGACGTAGCCGGAACGCGCCTGACCCTCGTCGAACTGGGCTCCGATCGGCTGCGCCTGCTGCTGCAGATGATCGACCGGTCCAAGCAATCGGTGCGGCTGCTCTTCTACATGATGGACGGCGACGCCGCGGGCGAAGCGGTGCGCGACGCACTGGCCCGGGCAGCTGCGCGCGGCTGTTCGGTGAGCCTCATCCTGGACGGCTTCGGTTCCGATCTGCCCGCAGGCTTCCTCGATCCCATCCGGGATGCCGGCGGCAGGACCTGCCTGTTCCACCCGCGCTTCGGTGCCCGATATCTGCTGCGCAACCACCAGAAGCTGGTGGTGGTCGACGACCGCGAGGCGATCACCGGGGGCGCGAACATCACGGTCGATTATGTGAGCGACCGGTCGGAGCGGCGCTGGCGCGACCTTTGGCTGCATCTCGAAGGAGCGGCCGTTCGCCCTGCGGCACGCTATTTCGACGCGCTGATGCGCTGGTCCTCGGGGGAGCGCCCGCGTCTCCGAGCGCTGCGCCGCATCCTGCACCGGCATACGCAGCGCAAAGGAGCCCTGCAATGGCAGCTCTCCGGCCCGGTGCGACGCGGTCATCCGTGGACGGTGCAGGTGGCTCGGGATCTCGCCGGGGCGCAGCGGCTGGACATGATCTCGGCCTACTTCTCGCCCCCTTTCGCCATGCTGCGCCGGCTGGCCCGGCTGGGATCGAACGGGCAGGTGCGGATCCTGACCGCCGCCAAGTCCGACAACAATGCGACGATCGCGGCGGCGCGGCACACCTACCGGAGGCTTCTTCGCCACCATGTGCGCATGTTCGAATTCCTCCCGGAAAAGCTGCACACCAAGCTGCTCATCATCGACGACGTGGTGCATCTCGGATCGGCCAACTTCGACTTCCGCAGCCTTTACCTCAATCTCGAGATGATGCTGCGGATCGAGGATGCCGGCTTTGCCGCGCAGATGCGTGGCTATTTCGAGCGGCAGCTGACGGAGGCGCAGGAGATCACGCCGGCCCTGCACAGGGCGCGGGCGAGCTGGTGGCGGCGGCTGAAGTGGGGGCTGTCGAACTTCCTGGTGACGGCGGTCGACTATACGGTGACGCGCCGGCTGAACTTCGGGCCGGAGCGCTAGTCCGCTTCGTTTCGCCACGCCCAGAAGAGCGTCGCCGGCGGAACGTTGATCCACTCGAACCCGCGGTCCAGCCGGTCGAACACGGGCGCGATGAAGTCGCGGACCTTGGGGCTGAACTGATAGACGAGGAAGGCGCCGCCCGGGCGGATCGCGCGTGCCGTCGCCGCGCCGATCGCATCGCCCACGCCCGGCGGAAGGGTCGAAAAGGGCAGGCCCGACAGAATGTAATCGGCCTCGCCGAGGCCGCGGTCGGCAAGCACCTTTTCGACGTCGGCTGCACTGGCGGTGACCGCGATCAGCCGCGGATCGTCGATGCTTTCCTTGAGGAAGGCAGTGAATTCCGCATTGGTGTCGATGGTCACCAGCCGTGCATCTTCCGGCAGCCGGTCGAGGATTACGCGGGTGAAGGTGCCGACGCCCGGACCGTACTCGACGAAGAGCCTGGTCTCGTCCCAGTTCACGGGACCGAGCATCCTGTCGATGAGGCGGCGGCTCGACGGGATGACCGAGCCGACCATCACCGGGTGCTTGAAGAAGCCGCGCAAGAAGGCGAGCCGCTCGGAGCCGCTGAGACGGCGTCGGGCAAGGCGGCGCCGGTCCTTGAGCGCGCGGGCGGAAGTGGCTTGCATGGGGGCTCCGGCTAAAGCGTCGGCGGGCGGCTGGCAATGGCGCAAGTGCAAATGCCTGCGAAAGCGGCAAAGTTCCGGTGCCGCACTTGTCGCCCGGCGGAGCAAAGCTCTAGTGATGGCGGCATGGCGGAGCGTAGCGGGACGAGGAAAGTGGGTGGGTCGGCGCTGACCACGCCACACTTCCTGCTGCTCTATTCCGCGATGCTGGTCGCGGCGGCAGGCAATACTGCGCTGCAGTCGGTCATGCCGGCGATCGGGCGTGCCATCGGCATCGCCGACTTCTGGGTCGCCATCGCCTACACGTGGAGCGCAGTGCTGTGGGTGTGGCTGGCGCCTTTCTGGGCCGAGAAAAGCGACCATCACGGCCGCAAGGCGCTGACCCTGCTCGGGCTCGGCGGGTTCGTCGTGTCGATGACCCTGTGCGGCGTCGTGCTGATCTTCGGCCTTCACGGCTGGACCGGGCCGGCGCTGACCTTCCTGCTGTTCGGGCTGTTCCGGGCAATCTATGGCGCGCTCGGCTGCGCGACGCCGAGTGCCACGCAGGCCTATCTCGCCTCGCGGACGCGGCGGGCGGCGAGGACGGCGCAATTGTCCGCGCTTTCGTCATCGTTCGGGCTGGGGACGATCGTCGGCCCGGCGCTGGCACCCTTGTTCGTGCTGCCCTTCATCGGTCTGCCGGGGCCGCTGTTCGCCTTCGCCCTGATCGCCATCGCCGTCTATGCGGCCATCGCCATCGGTTTGCCTGACGACCGCGGCAAGCCTGGGCGCGGGCGGGGGGCGGCGATGAGCTATCCGAGCCTCGCCTCGATGATCACGGGCGCGAGCGTGCGGGCGGCGACGGCGCCGAAGCGGGAGAAGAGGCTGTCGTGGCGCGATGGCCGGATCCGCTCGTGGATCGTGGCGGGCGTGATCGCCGGCCATGCGCAGGCGGCGACTCTGACCTGCATCGGCTTCTTCATCATCGACGTCCTCCGGCTGGAGCCGATGGGCGCCGAGGAGCCGATCGCCATCGTCATGATGGCCGGGGCCGGAGGGACTCTGGCCGCCCAATGGGGGCTGATCCCCCGCCTCGGCCTGTCCCCAAGGGCCCTGATCGTCTGGGGCTCGATCATCGCCGCCGCCGGTCTCGGCATCACCGCCGTCGCCGGCGACCTCTACGGCCTCGTGCTCGGGTTCGGTCTGGCCTCGATCGGCTTCGGCTTCACCCGGCCCGGCTTCACCAGCGGTGCCAGCCTCGCCGTCCCGCTGGCCGAGCAGGGCGGCGTGGCCGGCGTGATCACCTCGGCCAACGGCATCTCCTACGTGGCGGCGCCGGGCGTCGGAATGCTGCTTTACGCCGTCGACCCGCACCTTCCGTTCGGCATCGCGGTGCTGGTCGTGCTGGCGCTCGCCTGGTGGGGCCGCTCGCTGCGCTAGCCCTCCTTGCCGCCTGGTTTGGGCTTCAGCATGCCGGGCGTAACGAAGCCGATCCCGCCGCGATCGGGGCGCACGGCGTCGCTCTTCAGCGTATCCTGGATGCGCTCATATTCGGTCAGCATCTCGGGGGTCACGGAGGCGCGGGTCTCCTGCAGCGCCGCTTCGAAGTCGGCCATCGTCACCTCGGCGTTGCCAAGGTCGCGGCGGAGCGCCGTGAGGCCGGCCCGGCGAGTGAGGTCCTCGAGGTCGGCGCCGGTGAAGCGCTCGGTCCGGCGCGCCAGCACCTCGAGGTCGACGTCGTCGGACAAGGGCATGTTGCGAGCATGGATGGCGAGGATCCGCCGCCGGCCGGCGACGTCGGGCGGGCCGACATAGACCAGCTCGTCGAGGCGGCCGGGACGGAGCAGCGCCGGATCGATGAGGTTCGGCCGGTTGGTCGCGCCGATCAGAACGACGCTCTGCAGCTCCTCGAGGCCGTCCATTTCGGCGAGGATGGTGTTGACCACCCGCTCGGTCACCTGCGGCTCGCCGAAGCCGCCGCCGCGGGCGGGCACCAGGCTGTCCAGTTCGTCGATGAAGATGACGGTCGGTGCGACCTGGCGGGCACGGCTGAACAGGCGGGCGATCTGCTGCTCGCTCTCGCCATACCATTTGCTCAGCAGATCGGATGACTTGATCGATATGAAGTTCGCCTGGCTCTCCCGCGCCGCCGCCTTGGCAAGCAGGGTCTTGCCCGTGCCCGGCGGGCCATAGAGGAGGAAGCCTTTGGCCGGTCGGATGCCGAGGCGCTTGAAGGCGTCGGGATGCTTCAAGGGAAGCTCGACGCCTTCCTTCAGCTTGGCCGCGGCCTTGTCGAGGCCGCCGACATCGTCCCAGCCGATGGTCGGCACCTGCACCATCACCTCGCGCATGGCCGAGGGCTGGACCCGCTTCAGCGCGTTGTCGAAGTCGCTCGCAAGGACGCTCAGCCGGTCGAGCACCTCGGTCGGGATGGTCCCGTCGGCGAGGTTCAGTTCGGGCATGATGCGGCGCACGGCCTCGAGCGCCGCTTCGCGCGTCAGGGCGGCAAGGTCGGCGCCGACGAAGCCGTAGGTCCGGCGGGCGAGGCCATCGAGGTCGACCCCGTCGGCGAGCGGCATGCCGCGGGTGTGGATACCGAGGATCTCGCGGCGGCCGGTCTCGTCCGGCACGCCGACGACAATCTCGCGGTCGAAGCGGCCGGGCCGGCGAAGCGCCTCGTCGATCGCCTCGGGCCGATTGGTGGCGGCGATGACGACCAGGTTTTGGCGCGGCTCGAGCCCGTCCATCAGCGTCAGCAGCTGGGCGACCAGGCGCTTCTCGGCTTCGCCCGACACTTGGCCGCGCTTGGGCGCGATGGAATCGATCTCGTCGATGAAGATGATCGAGGGCGCGGCCTGGCCGGCCTCCTCGAACAGCTCGCGCAGCTTCTTCTCGGACTCGCCGTAAGCGGAGCCCATGATCTCCGGGCCGGCGATGTGGAAGAATTGCGCGTCGCTTTCATTGGCCACGGCGCGGGCGAGGCGGGTCTTGCCGGTGCCGGGCGGGCCGTGGAGCAGCACGCCCTTGGGCGGATCGACGCCGAGGCGCTGGAACAGCTCGGGATGGCGCAGCGGAAGCTCGACCATCTCGCGTAGCGCATCGATGGTGGAGCGCATGCCGCCGAGATCGTCGTAGGTGACGTCGGCGCGCCGTTCGCCATGCTGTTCGGTATATTCGGGAAGCAGCTCGACGACCGTGTCGCGGTCGATGTGGACGATCCCGCGCGGCGTGGTGCCGACGACCGCAAGGCGCACTTCCTGGAGCGCGAAGGCGGGGGCGTTGAGAAGCTGGCGTACATGGTCGGGCATGTCCGCGTTGACGCGCTGGTGACCGGCGGTAGCGACCGTGTCGCCGGCGGTCAGCGGACGTTCGGCAAAGCTGCGCTTCAGCGCCTCGGACGAGCCCTGCAGGCGGACGTTGTTCTGAGCGGGCGCGAATACGACGCGGGTCGCGGGCTTGGAGGTGGCGCGGCGAACCTCGACGAAGTCGCCCGAACCGACCCCGGCATTGGCGCGCTGAAGGCCGTCTAGGCGGATGATGTCGAGGCCCTCGTCATCGCCATAGGGGCGAATGGCGCGGGCCGGGGTGGAGCGCTTGCCGACGATCTCGATCACGTCGCCGTCCGACAGGCCGAGCGCGTCCATGATGGACTTGGGCACGCGGGCGATCCCGCGGCCGCTGTCGGCCGGCGGAAGATTGGCCACCTGAAGGCGGCGGATGTCGGTCTCGATGTCAGCCATTCATTGCTCCCTAGCACCGCCTAACGGTGGCGGGCCGTTGCGGTTCAATGTGGAGCGCGAAGCGGCGAGGTAAAGGGAGGGACGAAAAAGGCATGGCGTCCAGATCGTCCAGTTTGCCTTTTGTACTCGGGCAAGCGGCGGTCGAGAGGGCGGCGGTGGCGACGGTCCGGCGCACGCTTCGATCGTATCAGGCGGAAAGGCTGTAGGACAGGGCAAGCGTCGCTTCGTCCCGGCGCAAGCGCGAACCGCCGGACGGTATGGCGGATCCGCGCCTGAGGTTTTGGCCTTCGCCGGAATGCGCTACTTCAGCACGCCGGCGATCCGGCGCATGATGGCGCGGGGGAGGAAGCGGGCGCCCTGCGCGCCGACCTTGTTCATCGTGCCGGGAACGACGATCGCCCGGTTGGCGGACAGGCCGGCGAGGCCCGCCGCAGCGACCGGGCCGGGCTGGGCGGAAAGCTTGTCAAAGGTTTCACCGACCTTCTGCTCGAAGCCGGCAATCGTTCCGAATTCGGTCGCGACCGGGCCGGGGCAGAGGGCGGTGACGTGGACGCCGGTGCCGCGCACCTCTTCGTGGAGCGCTTCGGTGAAGCTCAGCACATAGGCCTTGGTGGCGAAGTAGACGCCCATGCCGGGGCCGGGCTGGAAGGCGGCGGTGGAAGCGACATTGAGGATACCGCCCCGCCCGCGCTCGATCATGGCCGGGAGGACTCCGCGGGCAAGTTCGGTCAGAACACCGCAATTGAGATCGATCATCTGGCGCAGGCGCTTGGGGTCCTGCTCGGAGACGCGCCCGCGCAAGCCGAAGCCAGCATTGTTGACGAGGCAGTCGACATGCTCGCCATGCCCAGCGACGTCGGCCAGCAGCCGCTCGGCGGCATCGGGTTCGGCAAGGTCGAGCGCCACGGCGCGGGCATTGCCGAGCTCACCGGCGAGCGCCTCGATCCGTTCCTTGCGGCGGGCGACCAGCACCAGCCGCGCGCCTTGCGCCGACAGCTGGCGGGCGAACTCGACTCCGATTCCGGCCGAGGCGCCGGTGATGAGGACGATGGGGCTGGTCATGGGATCGGGGCTCCTCTGGCGCTGGACTGCCGGTTGTGAGACACTCGGCCCGCTAAACGACATGGGGGCCCAGGTCGATGCAAGCGGAAGCGACTGCGCCGGTCGCCGCGGGAGAGCGGCTTGGCATCCTCGACGCGCTGCGGGGCTGGGCGCTGGCCGGCGTACTGATGGCCAACATGGTCGTGTTCATCGGCTTCGGCTATGCCTCGGAAGCGGAGCGGACGGCGGCCCTCGGCAGCCAGCTGGACGATGCCGCCGAGCTGCTGATCCAGTGGCTGGTCGTCGGAAAGTTCTACTCGCTGTTCTCGCTGCTGTTCGGGATCGGCTTCGCGGTCCAGCTCGCCCGGCTCGAGCAGCGCGGGGAGGGCGTGCCGCGCTACGTCCGGCGGCTGGCGGTGCTGTTGCTGATCGGGCTGGCGCACTTGTTCCTGCTGTGGATGGGGGACATACTCGCGCTCTATGCGCTGATGGGCGGGCTGCTGCTGCTGTTCCGCCGGACGAGCGACCGGGCGCTGCTTCGCTGGGCGGTCGTGATGTGGGCCGTACCGATCGGCTGGTCGGCGCTGATCCATCTTGCGGGGCTCAACGCGGCCCAGCCGATCTACGGGGCGGCGATGCGGGGCCTGACTACAAACGGGGTCGACCTCAACATCAGCGCAGCGACCTGGTTCAACGGGGCCAACTATCGCGAGCAGCTGGCGATCAAGCCGGCGGAGGTGCTGCTGCGCCTTGGCGACCTCACCTATCAGATGCGCTTCACCAAGGTGCTGGGCATGTTCCTGATCGGATTGTGGGTCGGGCGGCGGGCCCTGTTCGCGGCGACGCCGGAGACCAGACCACTGCTGGCCCGAACCATGAGGTTCGGCATCGGCATCGGGCTGCCGCTGTCGTTCGCGAGGGCGGTCCTGGGCATGGTGGCGGGGGACGATGGCACGCTGAATTTCGTCGAGGAAGCGCTCTACTGCCTGTCAACGCCGACGCTGGCGCTGGGCTATGCGGCGGGCTTCTGCCTGCTGTGGAACGACGGCTGGCAGCGCCTGCTCGCCTGGCCGGCGCCGGCCGGGCGCATGGCGCTGACTAATTATCTGTCGCAGTCGCTGATCCAGATCTTGCTGTTCACCGGCGCTGGGCTGGCGCTTGGCAATGTCTTCGGCCTCGCCTTCGTCATCCCGTTCACGGCGGCGATCTTCGCCTTCCAGGTGGCGTCAAGCGGCTGGTGGCTGGCGCGCTGGCGCTTCGGCCCGATGGAGTGGCTGTGGCGGAGCCTGACCTACGGGCGGGCGCAGCCGATGCGGCTGGCCGCGCCCGCAATCGTGGCCACTTAAGCGACGGTCGCCTTGACGATGCGACCCGGCTCGCGCGGGGGTTCGCCGACGGGGAGGGCGTCGACATGCTCCATGCCGCTCTCGACCTGGCCCCAGACGGTATACTGGCGGTCGAGGAAGCGGGCGTCGTCGAAGCAGATGAAGAACTGGCTGTTGGCGCTGTTCGGCTGGTTGGTGCGCGCCATCGAGCAGGTGCCGCGGACGTGCGGCTCCGCGTTGAATTCGGCCTTGAGGTCGGGCTTGGACGAGCCGCCGGTGCCGTCGCCGCGACCACCGTCGCCGCCCTGCGCCATGAAGCCGGGGATCACCCGGTGGAAGGGCACGCCGTCGTAGAAGCCTTCGCCGGCGAGCTCGGTGATGCGCTGGACGTGGCCGGGGGCCAGGTCGGGGCGAAGGCGGATGACGACGTCGCCGCCGCTCGACAGGGTGAGGGTCAGGGTCTGGGGCTGGTCGGCCATGCGCATGTTCCTTTGGCTTGGAGGTTCGGCGGGGCACTTAGGGACTGGCGGCGGCAAGCGCCAGCCTGAGGGGCGATGCGGAAGTCGGTGTGATCCTCCGAAGGGGTGACAAGCCCGGCGGTCCGTGACAGGGAGCGGCCGGGCCACACCAGCAACGTCGACAGGAGGAGCAGCATGAGCGAGCGCGAACCGCTTGATGCCGAACTGCTGCCCGCCTCCGGGACGGTAGCGGAGGAGCCTGAGGCCGAGGTGATGGACGCCGAGGACCGGCTCCGCCCCGATTTCGTCGAGCGGGTGCTCGATGCGGTGGACGAGGGCGATGCCGAGACCGCGCGGGCGCTGGTCGAGCCGCTTCACCCGGCCGACGTCGCCGACCTCATCGAACTCGCCCGTGCCGACGAACGCGAGGGGCTGGTCGCGGCGCTGGCCGAGCTGGTCGACGCGGACGTGCTCGCCGAGCTGAACGAGCATGTCCGCGAGATCCTGATTTCGGAGATGGCGCCGGAGCGGGTGGCGGAGATCGCCGGCGAGCTCGACACCGACGACGCGGTCGCGATCATCGAGGACCTCGAGGAGGACGAACAGCGCGCCGTGCTGCGGGCGATGGAGCCGGACGACCGGGCGGCCATCGAGGAAGCGCTCACCTACGGCGAGGAGACCGCCGGGCGGCTGATGCAGCGCGACCTGATCGCGGTGCCGGCGCATTGGAATGTCGGCCAGGTGATCGACTATCTCCGCTCCGAAGACGAGCTCGCCAACGACTTCTGGGAAGTGTTCGTCGTCTCACCGGTCCATCATCCGGTCGGGACCTGCAAGCTGTCGACCATCCTCCGCTCGCCCCGAGCGACGAAGGTGGCGGACATCATGATCGAGGAGCAGACGCTCATCCCGGTCGACATGGACCAGGAAGACGTGGCGCTGCGCTTCCAGAAATATGCGCTTGTCTCCGCCGCCGTGGTCGACGCGAGCGGGCGGCTGGTCGGCATGATTACCGTCGACGACATCGTCCACATCATCCAGGCCGAGGCGAGCGAGGACGTGCTCTTGCTGTCCGGTGCCGGGGAGGGCGACATCAACGAGCCGGTGCTCGAGAGCTACAAGGCGCGCGTCCGCTGGCTGATCGCCAACCTGCTGACGGCCCTGCTGGCGTCCACCATCATCCGCCTGTTCGAGGATTCGATCGAGCGGCTGGCGATCCTCGCGGCGCTGATGCCGATCGTGGCAGGGGTCGGCGGCAATGCGGGCACGCAGACGCTGGCGGTGACGGTGCGCGCGCTGGCGACCAACCAGCTGACGGGCTCCAACCGCTGGCGAGCGGTCGGGCGCGAGATGCGGGTGGCGCTGATGAACGGGCTGACGGTGGCGACCGTGGTCGGCATCGCGGTGACCCTGATCCTGGGATCGGCCCAGCTCGGCGGGGTGATCGCGGCGGCCATGCTGTTCAACGTGCTGATCGCCGGCGCGGCGGGCGTGCTGGTGCCGCTGACCTTGGAGCGCTGGGGCGCCGACCCGGCGGTGGCGAGCAGCATCTTCGTCACCATGGTTACCGACTCGATGGGCTTCCTGCTGTTCCTCGGCATGGCCACGGCGGCGGGCCTCACGGGCTAAGGGCTACTTGGCGCAAGTCGCTGCGAGCGCTAGATAATCCGGGTGCCGCTACATCTCACCAAAGTCGCCATGGGCTGTTCCGACCTGCCGTCGCTCGAGCGGCGCTGGGCGACGCGTGGCGAGGGCGGCGAGGTCAGGATCGTGACCCGCATGCGGCCCAAGCGGATGGCCGAGATCCTGGAGGGCGGGGCGCTCTACTGGATCGTCAAGCACCGGCTGGTCGCCTGCACGGCGATCCTGCGCTTCGACGACCGGCCGGATGGGCGGCTGGACATCGTCTGCTCAGAGCGGCTTCAGCCTGTCGCGGCGACTCCGAAGCGGGCGCACCAGGGCTGGCGCTATCTGTCCCATGAGGATGCGCCCAAGCCCGGCGACAATGACGACAGCGGACTGAGCCTGCTTCCGCCGCGGCTGTACGGCCGGCTGGCTGCGCTGGCGCTGGTCTAGCGGACGCTGCGGCAGCCGCTGACGGTGACCGAGCCGCTCGCCTTGACGATACAGGCGGGATTGCCGTCGACCTGCACCTGGACGGTGCCCGAAGCGGTGATGGTGGCCCGGTCGCGCGCGGCGACCCGGACTGCGCCCGCGCCGTCGGTGGCGAGGATGAGTTCGTCGGCGGCGAGGCTGCCGGCGGCAAGGGAGGCGAGGCCGCGCGTCAGGTAATTGGCGGACTTGGTCCGGCCGGCGAGCGAGAGACTGCCGGTGCCCTGGGCGGTGGCGCTGACCCGGTCGGCGGTGACCGCGCCCACGCTGAGCGTGCCCGACCCCTGCATGGCGAGATCGATCGAAAGACCACTCATCCGGTCGATCGACAGGCTTCCGGCGCCGACCAGCAGCGCGCTCTTGAGGTCGGGCGTCGAGACGGCGATTCGGACCGGGCTTCCGCTGCCTTCATAGCCAAAGCCGCTGCGCCGGCGGACGATGAGGGTGCGACCTTCGACCCTCAGATCGATGGCATCGATCGCGGAGGCCTGCCCCTCGGCGCGGGCCGATGGTGCCTTGCCCGTCGTCAGCGTGACCGCATAGGGCGCTTCCACCCGGACCCGGTCGAAGCTGGTCACGCTATAGTTGCGGGGCAGCCCTGCGGCGGCGACCGGAGTCGTCGCGGCGAGCAGGAAGAGGGCGAGGAAGCGTGTCATGACGCTCATCCTCGCCCCAGAATGGTTAACAGCGCCTCAAGGCTCGGCTCAGCTGCAGCGGACCTCGCCGCTGCCGCGCTTGCTGGTCGTGCAGCGGGCGCCGCCGCTGACATCGATGTTGCCCGATCCCGCGACGCTGGCCTCGGCCTCGCCGGTGACTCGGGCGCGCAGGTCGCCGCTGCCGGCGACGCCGAGCTTGGCGCGGACCGCCGTCAGGCTCGACGCGTCGACGTCGCCCGAGCCCGCGACGCCGATCTCGAGATTGTCGGCGCGGCCGCGTGCACTGGCGTCGCCCGAGCCGGCGAGCCCGATCTTGAGCTGCTTGACCGCGACGTCGCCAAGCCTGAGGTCGCCCGATCCAGCGACGCCGGCTTCAAAGCTGTCGCCGGTGATGCGGTCGATGGCGAGGTCGCCGGAGCCGGCCAGTTCGGCCTTCTGGAGCGAAGGCACGGTGATGGTCACCCTGGCACTCTGGCCGTTCCAGCTGAAGCCACGCATCATGCCCTTGGACATGGGCCGGATCTTGAGCGTGCCGTTCTCGACGACGACTTCCATGGCGTCGATCAGCTTCTGCTCGCCCGAGGCGGCAACCGACGCTGCCTTGCCGGTCGCAACGGTGACGTCGAACGGGCCGGCGACGGCCAGCTTGTCGAAGTCGGGAACCGGGAAGTTGCGGCTGACGCTGGGGCCCGTTTCCGCCTGGCTTTCGGAGCAGCCGGCCAGGCTTGCGACGACGAGGCTGGCGGCGGCGAGAAGGTGATGGCGCATATGGTCTCCCCTGGCTGTGTTGCGGACATAATACAGCAGGGTGACGGCAGGTGCAAATGCAAAAGGCGCCGTCCGCTGGGGACGACGCCTTTGCTTCCATGAAGAGGGCGGGGCTTAGAAGCCGAGGCTGAAGCGTACGGCGCCACCGACGTCGGCATCTGCGGCGGCGATGTGGCCGGGCTGGCGGCGGACGAACAGGTTGCCGCCGAGCCAGCCGGTGGCGAGCATGCGGCGCTGGTAGCTCAGTTCCGCGTCGACCTCGCGGCCGCGCGGGACGAGGCTGGAGCGGACGATGCTGTAGCCGGGGGTCAGCGTGCCATAATCGTAGGAGGTCGGCAGGCTGACCGCGAAGCCGCCGCCGTCGATCCGAAGCGGCTGCGACAGGCGCAGGCCGAACAGGTCGTCGCCGGTGAGCAGCCCGGTCTTGGCGAGGTCAAAGCCATAGGCTCCGCTGGTGAAGCTGCCGCCGGCGAAGCTGGTCCAGCCGCGGCGCGCGCTGAGGCTTGCGGTCCAGCCCCGGCCGAGGTCGCGGCGGGCCTCGATGTCGAGGAAGTTGGTGCCCGCGCCGCCGCCGCCGAGGAGATCGGCCATGTGGCCGCCGAGGATGCTGCGTTTCTCTTCGAGGCGGCCGAGGCCGGCGGACAGCCAGGTGCGGCCGAAGCTGCGATCGAGCGACATGCTGGTCCAACGGTAGGGCGCGCCGAGGGCACCAGTGCGGATTTCGCTGTAGACCTCGCCGGTCTCGCCCGAGAGGGTCATTCCGACTGGTCCGAGGTTGCGGCGGACGGCGAGCGCGCCACCGCGCCGGGCATCGAAGCCGGGATTGCCGGCAATGTCGCGGGCGACCAGGAAGGCGCCGGAATTGGCACCCGAAAGGCGCCGCTCCATCGCCTTGGCGCCCTCGGCGAAGCCGAGCGCGATGGCGGTGCGATCGTCGAGCCGGGCCACGGCCGAGCCGGCGACCAGCCGCGCCTTGCGCATGTCCTCGGGGCCGATCCCGGTCTGGCGGAGGGAGAAGCCGGCGCCGTTGCGATTCTCGGCGACGGTCATGGCGATGCTGACGGGGCCGGCCTGGCCGCCGGCGACCTGGATCGAGCCGCCGAGCGCCCGGTGCAGCGGCTCGGTGCGCGGGGCGCTGCGGATGCCGCGCGCGAGATCGACCGCGAACGCGCGCGAATAGCCGTCGAGGACGATCGCGCCGAGGCCGTTCCCGCCGACCGGCGGGGCATCGCCGGAGGCGGGCGGTGCACTCGACGACCCGGTGATGGGCTCGCCGCTGCCGGCAAGGGTCATGGACCCGATCGGCTGCATGGCGCGGGTGACGTTGAGCCGGCCGCGGCCGAAGATGCTGTCGGTGCCTGCCACGCCGAGGTCGTCGGCGCTGCGGAAGAGGATGTCGACGATCTGCGCGCCGGTGAGATTGGGAAAGGCCGAGGCGAGGAGGGCGACGGCGCCGCTGACGGTCGGGGCGGCGAAGCTGGTGCCGCTCCAGCGGGTCCAGGCGCCGTCCTTGTCGACCGTCCGCACGCCGGAGCCAATCGCCGCCAGATAGTTGCTGGCGGCGGTGCCGGCGCGATTGCTGAAGGAGGAGAGCTGGTCGAGGCCGACGGTCGACCCGCCGCTCATCGAACCGACCGAGCCGGCGATGATCACCTGACCCGGGAAGTAGCCGGCGGGCACGGCGGCGAAAGGATCGGCGTTCACGCCCTCGGGCTTGTCGCCGTCATTGCCGGCGGAAATGACGATCACCACGCCCTTGTTCACGGCACGCTGGAGGGCCGCGATGAGGGTCGAGCCCGGGGCCGAGCCACCGAGCGACATGTTGATGACCCGCGCTCCGGCGGCGACCGCCGCATCGACGCCGCGCGCGATGCTCGAGTCGGCGAAGGAGCAGCCGTCTCCTTCCGTGTCGGTGCAGCTGCCAGGCGTGTCGGCACGAAGGGCGATGATGGTCGAGTCGAAGGCGACCCCATGCATGTAGTTGCCGTCATTGTTGGCGGCGATGACTCCGGCGACGGCGGTGCCGTGGCCCTTGTCGTCGCCCATCGACCGTCCGCCGGTGGTGACGTCGCGGCTGGCCGAATCGATCCGGCCTGCGAACTCCGACAGGGTCGTATTGATGCCGCTGTCGATCACGCCGACCTTGATGCCCTGGCCGGTGGCGCCCTTGTTGTAGGCCGCGATCGCACCCGAGGCGACCGCCGCGTTCGAGTAGCTGTACTCGGGCGTGTTGTAGTTGACCGTGGTGACCGGCGGCGGAGCCGGGGTCGGAGTCGGAGTGGGCGACGGGGTTGGCGTCGGCGCGGGCGTGGGCGCCGGAGCCGGGGTGGCGCTGGTCGGGGGCGGCGGAGTTGAGCCGACGCTGCCGCCGCCACCGCCGCCACCGCAGGCGGACAGGCTCAGCATCACGAGGCTTGCGGATGTTCCAAGCAGCGCCTTGCGCATTGTTCGTCGACCTTCCCGATAAAGACGCAACTGACTAAGATTGAACGACTTTTCTTGTAGCAGAATATGCTTAACAAAAGCTTTCGTTTTGCTGAGAGACGGATCCGACGCTAGGAACCGCGCCTATGGCTGGTTTCCCGATCTCTCCCGCGCACCAGGCGCGCTTCGGCCATGTCGAGAGCTGGATCTTCGATCTCGACAACTGCCTTTATCCGGCCTCGACCGGACTGTTCGCGCTGATCGACGAGCGGATGGGCGCCTACATCCAGCGCCTGCTGGGCGTGGAAGCGGAGGAGGCGCGGCGGATCCAGAAGCATCATTTCCATACCCATGGGACGACGCTGGCCGGGCTGATGAAGGAGCATGGGGTCGATCCCCACGACTTCCTTGACGACGTCCACGCTATTGCGCTCGACCGAGTCGGAGCGAACGAGCGGCTGGCGCGGGGGCTGGGCAGGCTGCCGGGACGCAAGTTCGTCTTCACCAATGGCGACGCGCCCTACGCCCGGCGGGTGCTGGAGCGAATCGGAATCCACGACCAGTTCGAGCATCTGCACGACATCCACGCCTGCGAGCTGAGGCCGAAGCCGCAGGCCCACGGCTATGAGTTGCTGTGCGCACGCATGGGCATCGATCCGACGCGCGCCTGCATGGTGGAAGACATGGCGCAGAACCTGCGGCCGGCGAAGGCGCTGGGGATGACGACGGTGTGGGTGGACAATGGCTCGGAGCGCGGCAATCACGACTGCGACCCCGGCCATATCGACCTGACGATCACCGACGTCGCCGAATGGCTGCACGAGCTTCTGGAGGAATAATGATCGACCTTGCCGCCATCATCGACCGCGCCTGGGAGGCACGCGACACGGTGGGAACCACGACCGGCGGCGACGTGCGCGACGCCGTCGACCAGGCGCTGGCGCTGCTCGACAGCGGCAAGGCGCGGGTCGCCGAGCCGGGGGCGGACGGCTGGACCGTCAACCAGTGGCTGAAGAAGGCGGTGCTGCTGAGCTTTCGGCTGAATGCGATGGAAGCGATCCCTGGCGGCCCCGGTGGTGCGCCCTGGTGGGACAAGGTGCCGAGCAAGTTCGACGGCTGGGACGCTGCGCGCTTCACCGACGCGGGCTTTCGCGCCGTGCCGGGCGCGATCGTGCGGCGCGGCGCCTACATCGCGCCGGGCGCGGTGCTGATGCCGAGCTTCGTCAACCTCGGCGCCTATGTCGGCGAGGGAACGATGGTCGACACCTGGGCGACGGTCGGCAGCTGCGCGCAGATCGGCCGCAACGTCCACATCTCGGGCGGGACGGGGATCGGCGGCGTGCTCGAGCCGCTGCAGGCCGGACCGGTGATCATCGAGGACGATTGCTTCATCGGCGCCCGCAGCGAGGTGGCCGAAGGCGTGGTGGTCGAGCGCGGCTCGGTCATCAGCATGGGCGTGTTCCTGGGGGCGAGCACCAAGATCGTCGACCGTGCGACGGGCGCGATCAGCTATGGCCGTGTGCCCGCTTATTCGGTGGTGGTTCCGGGAACGCTGCCGGGGAAGGACGGCGGGCCGGGGCTGGCCTGTGCGGTGATCGTCAAGACGGTGGACGAACGGACGCGCTCGAAGACGGGCATCAACGAACTGCTGCGGGACTGAGTGCGATGCTTCGGGCCTTGCTCGCCTCGAGCCTGCTGGCGGTGGCCGGGTGCGCGACGATGCCGTCGGACAGGCCGGTGCCGAACATCTATGTGACGCGCCACCTCCATACCCCCGAGGGCGTGCCCAATGCGCAGCTGACCGAGGAGGGCCGGGCGGCGGCGGTTCGGCTGGCCGACTGGCTGGCCAAGGACCCGCCGGCGACGATCCTCGTCAGCGAAACCGACCGGGCACGCGACACGGCGGCGCCGACCGCCGCGCGCTACAAGGCGGCCGTGCTGGTCTATGATCCGAAGGACACGCCGGCGCTGGTCGAGCAGGTGCTGGCGACGAAGGGAACGGTGCTGGTGGTCGGCCACAGCAATACCGTTCCCGACATCGTCGCGGGCGTTGGCGGCGAGCGGCCGGGACCGCTGGTGCACAAGGATTTCGGCGACATCTGGCACATCAGCGGGCCGGCGCGGACGACCGCCCGGCACCGCCTGCCCTGATCACTCCGCCGGCTTCGCCGATGCCTCGTCGCTGGTCGGCGCCGGCGGGTTGCCGATCTTCCCGGCTTCGGTGACGAGGTTGTCGAGGCTCTGGCCGTCGAAGCCGAGCTCCTTCATCAGCCCGTCGACGATCGGCGCCTGGGCACGGTAGCGGAGGGCGGCATTGACCGCGCTGCTGGCGAGATTGCCATTGTCGACCATGGTCGCGCCGCCGCCGCCCGCGCCGCCGCCGCCACCGTTGAGGCCGTCGACCTGGATGATCTTGATCGAGTCGATCGCCTCCATCGGCTTGGCCGCTTCGCGCACCACTTCCGGCAGGACCTTGAGCAGGGCCAGCTTGGTCTGCAGTGAAATCTGGTCAGAGGAGAGCAGGTTGGCAGCTTCGTTGACGGCGCGCTGGCCGGCGGCCTCGACTTCGAAGCGAACCCGGGCGGCCTCGGCGCGCAGCTTCTCCGACTCGGCTTCGCCCTGGGCGGCGAGGCGGAGGGCTTCGGCGCGGTCGGCGGCCGCCTGCTTGTCGGCTTCGGCCTGGACCTTGATGGCGATGGCGGCGCGCTCGGCCTCGCGGCTGGCATCGATCAGCTCGATCCGCTTCTGGCGCTCGGCGACTTCGGTCTCGCGGGCGGTGCCGACGCGTTCCTCGGCGGCGACGGCTTCGGCACGGGCCTTGTCGGCCTCGGCCTTGGCCTGGCTCTCCTCCCGGCTCTTGTTCTGAACTGCGATCTGCTGCTCCTGGCGGGCAATCTCGACGGCCTGGACCTGCGCGATCTTGGCCTGCTCGATCAGGCGGTTGGCCTCGATCTGAGCGCTGTCGGTCTTCTGCTTGGCCTCGATCCTGGCCTGCTCGGCCTCGCGGCTGCGAACCGCCTGCTCCTGAGCCACTTCAGCCATTTGGGCGGCGCGGCGGACCTCCACTTCACGCTCCTGCTCGAGCCTGGCGAATTCACCGTCACGGCTGATCTCCAGGCTGCGGCGTTCGGCGTCGAGGTTCTTGGCCTCGATCTGGACGCGGGTCTCCTGCTCGATGTCGTTGCGGGCTTTCTTGCGCAGCTCGATCTGCTCGGTGAGCTTGGTCAGGCCCTCGGCGTCGAAGGCATTGTTGGCGTTGAAATGCTCGATCGAGGTCTGGTCGAGGCCGGTCAGCGACACGGATTCAAGTTCGAGGCCGTTCATCGCCAGATCGGCGGCACTGACCTGCTGCACCTTCTGGACAAATTCGGCGCGTTGTTCGTGGAGCTGGGCCATGGTCATGCCAGCGGCGACCGAGCGGAGGGCGTCGACGAACTTGCCCTCGATCAGCTCCTTCAGGCTGTCGGGATGCATGGTCCGCTGGCCAAGGGTCTGGGCGGCAATGGCGATGCTCTCGGCGTCGGGCCGGACGCGGACGTAAAATTCCGCCTTCACGTCGATCCGCAGGCGGTCGAGGGTGATGAGAGCGTCGCTGTTCTTGCGCTCGACCGCGAGGCGGACGGTGTTGAGGTTGACCGGCATGGTTTCGTGGAGGACCGGGAGCACCAAAGCGCCGCCGTTCATGACGACCTTCTCGCCGCCAAAGCCGGTGCGGACGAAGCCGATTTCCTTCGATGCCCGCTTGTAGAGGCGGGTGAGGATAAAGCCGATCGTCAGCAGCGCGACGAGGATGATTGCGGCCGGGACGGCCATGTCGAGGTAAGCGGTCACGAAAGTCCCCCTGTAGTGAGACGACGGCCGAGCATCCGATCGTCGATGTCGAGTTGCAGTTCCTCGCCTTCGGCGAGGCCGATGAAGATGTCGCCTTCGCGGCGGACCAGCAGCAGCACCTGGCCTTCGCCGGCCGCCGTTCGTTCGTCGGTCGGCTCGACCATGACGAAGTGCGGCTGGCCGTGCTGATCGATGACCCGAGCACGGGCGGGCGAGCCGAGACGAGCGATTCCGACGGTCACCGTGGCGCGCTTGCCGATCAGGCTGTCGCGCAGGATGGCGGTGGTCTCGTCGCGGGGCAGGATGCGGGCGGCACCGCGGGCGGTGATGCCGAGCAGCGGCAGGCCGAGCGCGGCGGCGGCGGGTCCTGCGAGCCAGGGCGAGAGCGGTGCGCCGAGCAGGCCGCCGGCGAGCTGCTGGAGCGCGAAGCCGACCATTGCGAACAGGCCGAGGAAGAGGATGAGCAGGATGAGGAGCGGGACTTGGCCGATCCCGAGCCAGCCGAGGAAATCACCTTCCGCGTGGAGCGAGGCATCCACGTCGACGCTGCCCAGGCCGAGGCCGATCGCCTCGACGAGGCCGATGAGGATCATCAGCACCAGCGCCACCGCGAACGGCGCATTGGCCGGGCTCAGCAGCATTTCCACGGCGATTCACCCCCTCGAAACATGGATCGAGTGTGACCGGGCTTAAGAAGGGAATCCAGCAAAACCGGACGTTTGCTGCTGCTCCTCGTCGCTTTTCGAGGTTAATGCGCGCGCCGGGTCAGCGCGCTTCGCCGAGCAACCCAGCCGCCTTGGCGCCGGACCAGTCGAGGTCGCCGGTGTAGCGCCAGATCTCCTTGCCGTCCGAGCCGAAGAGGATGGTGGTGGGAAGGATCTGGCTGCCGAGCGCACTCGACACGGCCATCTCGGCATCCTGATAGGCTTCGAGGCCGATCTTGCGCTCGGCGAGGAAGGCGCGGACCTGCTCGGGGGCGCTGGTGTCCTGGCTGAGGGCCATCACCTGCGGCGCGCCGGGACGATCGGCCAGCGCGTCGAGGGTCGGCAGCTCCTTGACGCAGGGCGCGCACCAGGTGGCCCAGAGATTGACCAGCAGCGGCTTGCCGGCGGCGATGGCGGACAGGCTGGTCTCCTCGCCGTCACCGTCGCGGATCGGGGTGTCCGGCATGGCCTTGCCGGCCTGGCTGCGATCAAGGCCCGGGCCGCCGGGACGCGCGGCTTCGGTGCCGCCGGCTTGGCTTTGGGTGCCGCTTTGCCTATCGCAGCCGGCGGTCAGCAACGCCGCCAGCGCGGCGGCAAGGATGAGAGCACGCATGGGAGAGCGCTTGGCGCCGAACGGCCAGCCGCACAAGCTTGGGCTTTGGCCCATTGCGGTGGTGCTCGGCCTTGCGCTCGCCGGATGCGGGCGGGTCGGTGACCTCAGGCCGCCGCCCGGCCAGTCGCTTCCGGTCAAGCCGGCGCTCGCCCGCGCGACCCCGACGCCCGAGGAGCTGATGACGCCGCCGCCGATCGCCCGGCCGGTGCGCGTCGACGAGATCCTGCGCCGGTCCGAACCGCGCCGTCCCGACCGGTTCGACCTGCCGCCGCCGAGCGGTGCCGACGCCGCGCCGGAACCGGAAGGCGACAGCAGCGCTACCCCGAACGACGATCAAACCCGAGTTCAGGAGCCCCGGTGATTTCAAGCTTCAAGCCCGTCCGCAAAGCCGTCTTCCCCGTCGCGGGGCTCGGCACCCGGTTGCTGCCCGCGACCAAGACCATGCCCAAGGAGATGCTGACGGTGATCGACCGTCCGCTGATCCAATATGCGGTGGACGAAGCGCGCGAGGCCGGAATCGAGCAGCTGATCTTCGTCACCGGCCGGGGCAAGTCGAGCCTGGTCGATTATTTCGACGTCTCATTCGAGCTCGAGACGACCATGCGCGCCAAGGGCAAGAGCCTGGAGGTGCTGGAGCTTTCCCGCGCCGATTATGGCGAGCTGATCAGCGTCCGCCAGCAGCAGCCATTGGGCCTCGGCCATGCGGTCTGGTGCGCGCGGCACGTGGTCGGCGATGAACCATTTGCGGTGCTTCTTCCGGACGACCTGATGGCCGGGAGTCCGGGTGCGCTGGCCCAGATGGTGGAAGCCTACAACAAGGTCGGCGGCAACATCGTCTGCGCCGAGGAAGTCGCGCCGGAGAAGACGGCGAGCTATGGCATCGTCACGCCGGGCGCGAGCGACGGCAACCTCACGGAAGTAACGGGGCTGGTCGAGAAGCCGAAGCCCGAGGTGGCCCCGTCGCTGCTGGGGGTGATCGGCCGTTACATCCTGCAGCCCGAAGTGATGCAGGTGCTCGACGAACAGGAGCCGGGCGCGGGCGGCGAGATCCAGCTGACCGACGCCATGGCCAAGCTGATCGGACGCCAGCCCTTCCATGCGGTGAAGGTCGATGCGGTGCGCCACGATTGCGGCGACAAGGCCGGCTACGTGCTGGCGACGCTCAAGCTCGCCATGCAGCGCGACGACCTGGCGCCAGCGGTGCGGGAAGCGCTCGCCGGGCTCTAGACGCTCAGCCGCCGGCGCTCGGCCTCGAGCGCGTACATGCGGTCCTTGAGTTCGCCGATCTCGATCGCCTTCATCGCGGCGCGCGCATCCATGGCGTCGCGGTCGGCGCGGAGGGCGGCGATGTGGCGGGCGGCGGCGAGGCGGCGCTCGATCCGGGCGACCAGCAGTTCGAAGTGGAAGGGCTTGAGCAGGACGTCGTCTGCGCCCGCGGCATAGGCGCGGACGGCCGGGTCCGGTTCGGAGCGGCCGGCGAGCAGCATGACGGGAAGAAGGGAGAAAGGCTCGGACTCGCGGATGGCGCCAGTCAGCTCGGCGCCGCTCATCGGTCCCATGACGAGTTCGGCGAGCAGGAGGTCGATCGGGCGGCGGTGAAGTTCGCCGAGCGCGCCAGAGCCGTCGGCGGCGGTGGCGATGCCGTAGCCTTCTGCGCCCAGCCGCTTCGCCAGCACCGCGAGATGCCCGCGATTGGGGGTGACGACGAGCAGCCGCGCGCGCGGCCTTGGGAAAGCGGACGGGGACATGCGCCCAGTCTCGTTCCAAATGGTTAACGAGACGTTAGGAAGTGGGGGGGCGCTAATCGTTGGTTCCGCCCGGCCCCGTTGCAAAGCTCTCGTGGTCGCGATCCCGTGCTTTGATGCCGCGGCGCTAAGCCTCCAGCTCGACGTCCCAGTAGAGATAGTCCCGCCAGCTTTCGTGGAGGTAGCCCGGCGGAAAGGCGCGGCCATGGTCCTGGAGTTGCCAGCTGGTCGGGCGCTCGGGCCAGCGGGCAATGCTCATGCCCGCCTGGCGCGGGGTTCGGCCGCCCTTGCGGAGGTTGCAGGGCGCGCAGGCCGTGGCAACATTCTCCCATGTTGTCCGTCCGCCCTGGGCACGGGGAATGACATGGTCGAAGGTCAGTTCCCGGTGCGACCCGCAATAGACGCAGCGGAAGCGGTCGCGAAGGAACAGGTTGAAGCGGGTAAAGGCCGGATGCTCGCTCGGCCGAACGAACTGGCGAAGCGCGATGACGCTCGGCAGCTTGAGCGTGTGATTGGGGCTGTGCACCTCGCGGTCGTAGTGCGCGATGACGTCCACCCGTTCGAGGAACATCGCCTTGACCGCCGTCTGCCACGGCCACAGGCTCAGCGGATAGTAGGAGAGGGGCGTGTAGTCGGCGTTGAGCACCAGCGCCGGACAAGAGTCTGGGTGGCGAATGAGTTCGGGATGATACACGAGCGCGCGGTCTCCGTTCGGTCCTGCCGAACGCGCCCCTCCGGCCTCGTCGCACGCAAGGAGGAGAGACCGTCTTCGGCCGCTTCCCTTGTGCCCACCGGATGCCAAGCCGATGTGACGCCCTCATGAATCGCAAGTTGCGGAATCGCGGTCAAGAGTCTTTGCCGAACGAAATGATCACGCGATTCGCTCCCTCGCCGACCGGTCGGCTGCACCTTGGGCATGCCTATAGTGCCGTGCTGGGGCGGAAACTGGGAACGCGCTGGCTGCTGCGGATCGAGGACCTCGATCCCGGCCGGGCGCGGCCCGAGTTTGTCGACGGGATCATGGAGGATCTCGCCTGGCTCGGGCTCGCGCATGACGGCGCGCCGATCGTCCAGTCCGGGCGCACGCACCTCTATGCCGAGGCGCTGGAGCGGCTGAAGGAGCAGGGCCTGGTCTATCCCTGCTTCTGCACCCGCGCCGACATCGCCGCATCGTTGACCGCGCCGCATGGGGACGCGGGGAGCGCCTATCCGGGCACGTGCCGAGGACTGAAGGACGATCCCGAGCGGCGGGCGAGAGTACCGCACAGCTGGCGGCTAGATTCAGCCAGGGCGGTCGAGGCGGCGGGCGGCCTGCCGTGCTGGCGCGAGCAGGACGGACGATTATTCGAGGCAAGGGTCGAGATGATCGGGGACGCGATCCTCGCCCGCAAGGACGCGCCTTCGTCCTATCATCTCGCCTGCGTGATCGACGATTCGGCGAGCGGCGTCACCCATGTGGTGCGGGGCGAGGACCTGAGGCCGTCCACGCCGATCCAGCGGCTGCTGCAGACACTGCTCGATCTCGCCGAGCCGACCTATGTTCATCATCCGCTCGTCACCCATGAGGACGGCCGCCGGCTGGCCAAAAGGGATCAGGCGCCGACCCTGTCCGCGATGCGCGAGGCGGGCGTGGACGGGCGGGCGCTGGCGGAGCAACTAACCACGGGCTTCCTGCCTACTGGTTATCGCCTGTCGGGGCATTAGATAGGAGGCATCATGAACACGCTCCTCATCATCGCGCTGGTGGTCGCCATGGCAGCGACCGCCTACGTCCTCGTCCGCGGGGTTCTCGCCATGGCTTCGGGCAAAGTCGGCAACCAGGAACAGCAGCAGCAGTGGATGCGCAAGCGCGTGCTCTACCAGGGCATCGCCATCTTCATCGCCGCCGCCATCCTGATGCTCGCCAGCGCTGGGAGCTGATCCGCTGGTCAAGCTCAACAGGATCTACACCCGCACCGGCGACGCCGGAACCAGCGGGCTGGTCGACGGCAGCCGGGTCAGCAAGGCTTCGGCGCGGATGCATGCCATCGGCGAGGTGGACGAGGCCAACAGCGCGATCGGGCTTGCCGTCGCCGACCTGGACGGCGAGGCGAAGGCAGCGCTCGGGCGGGTGCAGAATGAATTATTCGACCTCGGTGCCGACCTTGCGACCCCCGGTGAGATGGAGGGAGCGCTTCGCATCCTCGCGAGCCAGGTCGAGCGGCTCGAGCGCGAGATGGACTCGATGAACGAGGCGCTGACGCCGCTGACGAGCTTCATCCTGCCGGGTGGCTCGCGGGCAGTGGCGGCGCTTCACCTCGCCCGGGCAACCGTGCGGCGGGCCGAGCGGTGGACGGTGGCGCTGGCGGCGGAAGAGGCGATCAACCCGCAGGTGCTCGCCTATCTGAACCGGTTGTCGGACCATCTGTTCGTGACTGCGCGCCACGTCGCGGCGGGCGAGGGCGGCGACGTGCTGTGGCAGCCGGGGGCGACCCGCACCTAGGCGAAAGCCGTAAGGGACCGATCCGCCGCTCGCGAGTTGTTACAAAAACGACCCGCATCGGAGGACACGTGCCGCTCACTGCCATTGCGCTCAATGCCACTCTCAAGCCCTCGGGCGACGAAGCCTCTTCGACCGACCGGATGATCGATCTCGTTCGCGACGACCTTGGCAAGCATGGCGTCGAATGGGCCGGCACGATCCGGCTGGCCGATCACCGGATCAAGCCGGGGGTGACCTCGGACGAGGGCGATGGCGACGAGTGGCCGCAGATCCGCAAGCGGATCCTCGAGGCGGACATCCTCGTGTTCGGGACCCCCATCTGGCTCGGCCAGCTGTCGAGCCTTGCCAAGCTGGCGCTGGAACGGATGGACGCCTTCCTGTCGGAAACGGACGACAAGGGGCGGATGCCGAGCGCAGGCAAGCTGGCGGTCGCGGCGATTGTCGGCAACGAGGATGGCGCGCACCGGGTCACCGCCGACCTCTTCCAGGCGCTGAACGACGTCGGCTGGACGATTCCCGCGGCTGCCGCGACCTATTGGGTCGGCGAGGCGATGCACAAGAAGGACTTCAAGGAACTGGAAGAGGTGCCGGACGAGGTCACCCAGACCATCGCCATGCTGGCCTCCAACGCCGCGCATCTCGCCGGCCTGCTTGGACGCGAGCGCTATCCGGGAGTAGACAAGGGGGCATGAACGTCGCCCTTCCCGTCCGGGAGGCCTCGATCGAGGAACGGTTGCGTGCCACGCGCGCCCTGACCCTTGCCCTCGCCAGGCCGCTGAGCGATGCCGAGGCGACGGTTCAGCCGATGCCGGACGCGTCGCCTGCCAAGTGGCACCTCGCCCACACCAGCTGGTTCTACGAGACCTTCCTGCTGCGCGACCGGCTGGCGGGCTACCGGCCGTTTGACGAGCGCTGGGCGTTTCTGTTCAACAGCTATTATGAGGGTGAGGGCGCCCGGCTGGCGCGCGATCGGCGGGGCATGCTGGCCCGGCCAACGCTGGACGAAGTGCGGTCCTATCGCGCCCACGTCGACGAGGCGCTCGAACGCGTCATGCCCAGGCTCGACGCACGCGGGTGGGAGATCGTCGAGCTCGGCATCAACCACGAGCAGCAGCATCAGGAGCTGTTCCTCACCGATATCCTCGCCACCTTCGCCGCCAATCCGCTGGAGCCGGCTTATGGCTCTGCGCCCATGCCTCCGCGCGCCTCCGACCTGCCTCTGGACTGGCTTGCCGGCAGTGCCGGTGCGGTCGAGATCGGCGCGGCGGGCGGCGGCTTCGCCTTCGACTGCGAGCGACCGCGGCATACTGTCTGGCTGCAGCCGCATGCCATTGCCAGCCGTGCGGTCACCAATGCCGAGTGGCAGGCCTTCATCGACGATGGCGGCTATCGAACACCGACGCTGTGGCTCAGCGATGGCTGGGACTGGGTCCGTCGCGAAAGGGTCACGGCGCCGCTCTACTGGCTCGATGATGGGGACAGCTTCACCCTTGCCGGCCGCCGTGCCCTCGATCCTCACGCGCCGGTCGCCCATGTCAGCTACTTCGAGGCGGACGCCTTTGCGCGCTGGGCCGGCGTTCGGCTGCCGACGGAAGCGGAATGGGAGGTCCTTGCGCGCTCGGCCGATGCGGCTGGCGGCAACCAGCTCGACGAGGCCGGCGCGGTGATGCCGATGCCGGGCGGCGCCCTGTTCGGGGATGTCTGGTGCTGGACCGGCTCGGCTTTCCTTGCGCATCCGGGCTTCCGGCCGGAGGAAGGGTCGATCGGCGAGTATAATGGCAAGTTCATGAGCGGGCAGATGGTGCTGAAGGGCGCCAGCTGCGCGACCCCGCGCGGCCATTCCCGCGTCACCTACCGCAACTTCTTCCCGCCGTCGGCTCGGTGGCAGTTCACGGGAGTGCGCCTTGCTCGAGACAGCTGAGAGATCGAAGCAGGATTTTGCCCGCGGGGTGCTCGAGGGGTTGGCCCAGGAGCCGCCGGCGATCGCCGCGCGCTGGCTTTACGATGATGCAGGCTCGGCCCTGTTCGACGACATCACGGACCTGCCGGAATATTATCCCACGCGGACGGAGATCGGCATCCTGCGCGATCGACGCGACGAGATTGCCGCCGCGGTCGGTCCTGGCCGGTCGGTCATCGATTATGGCGCGGGGTCGCTGACCAAGACGCCGCTGCTGATCGAGGCGGTGAAGCCGGCCGTCTATGTGCCGGTGGATATCAGCGGTCCGTTCCTGCGCGACAGCGCGGCGGCGCTGGGCGAGCGTTTTCCCGACCTGCCCATCCATCCGGTCGAGGCCGATTTCACCCGCGCCTTCACCCTTCCGGCGGAGGTGTCGCGGCACCGGCGTCTGGGCTTCTTTCCGGGCTCGACGATCGGCAATTTCGTGCCGGAAAGCGCGGTCGATCTGCTGCGCTCCTTCCGCACGACGCTTGGAACCGGGGCGCTGCTGCTGATCGGCTTCGACCGGCTGAAGGACGAGCGCCGGCTGGTCGCGGCTTATGACGATGCGGCGGGCACGACCGCGGCGTTCAACCGCAACCTGCTGGAGCGGATGAACCGCGACCTTGGCGCCGACGTCGATGTCGAGGCCTTCGCCCACGAGGCGCGCTGGAACGAGCGGATGGCGCGGATCGAGATGCACCTGGTCGCTCGCCGAGCGACCGCGTTCATGGTCGCCGGGCACCATTTCCATTTCGAGGCGGGCGAGACCATCCATACGGAGAACAGTCACAAATACACGCTCCACAGCGCAAGGCTGCTGCTTCTGTCGGGCGGCTGGACCCCGCTTCAGGAGTGGAGCGACGCGAACGACGACTTTTCGCTCATCCTCGCCCGGTCCGAAGCGGAGCGGTTCGCACCGTGAGGCCCGTGTTGCCTGCCCAACACGGGGCAGGTAGGAGGCGCTCATGATCATCCTGCGCACGCTCCTCGAGATCGCCGCCATCCTGCTCAACGTGATGTGGTGGCTGATCATCATCCAGGTGATCCTGTCCTGGCTGGTCGCCTTCAACGTGCTGAACACCGCGAGCGAAGGAATCCGGCGGTTCGTCGTCGGGCTCGACCGCTTCCTCGAGCCGCTCTACCGGCCGTTCCGCAGGATCCTGCCGGACTTCGGCGGGCTCGACCTGTCGCCGATGGTCGTGCTGCTGCTCATCTCCATCCTCATCAACCCGGTCATCTCGAACACGCTGCGTTCCCTGCCGCCGGCCGGGATGTGAGGCCGGTGCCGGCGCGACGGATCGACGGCAAGGCAGCCGCGGCGGCGCTGCGGGAGCGGGTCGGACACCTCGCCTCCTTCTTCTCGGCGTCGACCGGCCGCCCGGCAGGGCTCGCGACCGTGCTGGTCGGCGAGGATCCGGCGAGCGAGGTCTACATCCGCTCCAAGCGAGCGGCGACCGCCGAAGCAGGAATGGAGAGCGTCCACCATGCGCTGTCCGCCGACACGTCGGAGGCCGAGCTGCTTGCGCTGGTCGAGCGCCTCAACGCCGATCCGGCGGTGGACGGCATCCTCGTCCAGCTTCCCCTGCCGGGCCACATGGACTCGGCGCGGGTGATCGCTGCCATCGATCCCGACAAGGATGTCGACGGCTTCCATGTGGTGAACGCAGGCCGGCTGGCGGTCGGCGACCCTGCGGCGCTGGTGCCCTGCACGCCCCTGGGCTGTCTCCACCTGCTCAAGGCCGAGCTTGGCGACCTGTCCGGCAGGCATGCGGTGGTGATCGGCCGGTCCAATATCGTCGGCAAGCCGATGGCGATGCTCCTGCTGGGCGAAAGCTGCACGGTGACCATCGCCCATAGCCGGACCCGCGACCTGCCGGCGCTGTGCCGCGAGGCGGACATCCTCGTCGCGGCGGTCGGCCGGCCGGAGATGGTCAGGGGCGAGTGGGTCAAGCCGGGTGCTACTGTCATCGACGTCGGCATCAACCGGGTGCCGGGTGTCGAGCCGGGCAAGAGCCGGCTGGTCGGCGACGTCGCCTTCGCCGAGGCCGAGCAGGTGGCGGGCGCGATCACGCCGGTGCCGGGCGGGGTCGGGCCGATGACCATCGCCATGCTGCTTCGCAACACCCTGGTCGCCGCGCATCGCCGCGCCGGCCTTGCCGCTCCGGAGGGACTGTGATCCTCGCCCTGCTTCTTGCCGCTGCGACGCCGGCCACTGCCGTTGATGCCGAAAGGGCTTTCGCCGAAGATGCCCGCAAACTCGGCCAATGGACTGCTTTCCGCAAATGGGCGGTGTCCGATGCGGTGATGTGGACCCCTCAGGCGGTGTGGGCGCAGGACTTCTTCAAGGATCGCAAGGATCCCGCGACCGCGGTGCGCTGGTGGCCCTCGCACAGCTGGCAGTCGTGCGACCGCCGCACTGCCGTCAATGTCGGCCCGTGGCAGCTGCCAGGCGCGACCGGCCGCTTCATCACCTTGTGGATGCGCCAGCCGGGCGGCGAGTGGCGCTGGTCGGCAGACGGGCAGCTTGCGCCGGCCAAGTCATTCGCGGTGCCGAAGCAGCCGGCGGTGCGAATCGCTTCCTGTGCCAATCCGCGCCTGCGCGCCTCGCGGGTCGCCGCCGCCTACGGCAATCCGGTCAATCGCACGGCATCGCCGGGTGACAGCGGCTACGGCCGCTCCGCCGACGGCACCCTCCTGTTCAACTGGACCGTGGCGGCAGACGGCATTCGCCGGACCCGCGTCCAGTTGTGGACCGGCCGCCGGTTCGCCCTCGTGCACGACGAGGTGACGCGGCCGTGATCGAGCTGTTCACCTCGGCCTTCATCACGCTTGCCGTCATCATCGATCCGCCGGGCTGCGCACCGATCTTCGCCGGCCTGACCAAGGGCGCCGACGCCGCGCATCGCCGGGCGATGGCGATCCGCTCGGCGCTGGTCGCCTGGTGCATCCTGACCTTCTTCGCCCTGCTCGGAGAGCCGCTGCTGCGGACGCTCGGAATCAGCCTGTCTGCCTTCCGCCTTGCGGGCGGCATCATGCTGTTCATGATCGCGCTCGACATGGTGTTCGAGAAGCGTACGGAACGGCGGGAGGAACGGGCGAGGGAGATCGAGGGCACCCCGGAAGCCGACGATATCTCGGTCTTCCCCATGGCCATTCCGATGATCGCCGGGCCGGGATCGATCGCGTCGATCATGCTGCTCTCGGCACGCGCCGACGGAACGCTGTCCCAGCTGATCGTGCTTGGCGCCATGTCGGCGGTGATCCTGCTCACGCTATTCGCCCTCCTGCTCGCCGGGCCGCTGATGCGGCTGATCGGGGCGAAGCTGGAGGCGATGATCACGCGGATCCTAGGGGTCATCCTCGCGGCGCTGGCGGTCCAGTTCGTGCTCGACGGGCTGGAGCGCAGCCTGCCCGGCCTTGCCGGCTAGTTACTCCACCACCCGCCACATCTTGAGCGGGCTGTCCTTGCCGAGGTCGATCGGCTGGAGCCAGGGGAAGGTCGCGCCGCGCTCGAGCTGGGCGTAGAAGCCCTTGGGCGAACGGGCGCGGAAGATGGTCGCCTGGTTCATGTGCGGGCAGATCAGCAGATAGTCGGAGCGATGCTTGGCGATCAGCGTGCGCGCCTGCTCGGGAGAGCCGTGAAAGGCGTTCATGCTGTCGGCGATGGCCTGGCCGTTGCGGTGATAGGGGCCGCCGAGCGCATCGTGCTTGGTGACCGCGATCAGTCGAGGGCCGAGGTCGATGAAGGTGAAGACACTGCCCTTGGGTTGCTTCGCGACAGGCCGCATCGCCCACAGGGTCGGGCACAGGCGGTTGGCGCGGTTGTTGAGCTTCTGCGCTTCGGTCTGCTTCTTCTGCGCTTCGGGAAAGAAGGAGATGGCGAGCGGTGCCGCGCCACCGCTTGCCGCGAGGACAAGGGCGCTGGAGCCGAGCACCACGACCAGGCTGTTCTTCGCATTCCACAGGCGCGGCAGGAGGGTGGCGGTGAGCGCGGCGCAGCCAACGACGCCCAGCAACTGGCTGGCCGGTCCGGCGCGGGTCTGCCAGAAGAGCAGGGCGAAGGCGGTGGCGGCGATCACCGCGACCGACAGGATGCGGCGCAGGCGCTCGCCATCACCGCGGTTGAGCCAGGCGAGCCAGATCCAGCCGATGAGTCCGACGGCCGGGAGCGAGGCGATCGTCACACCGGTGCGCCAGGCATGTTCGTAGATGGGCTTCGCCTCGCGCACGTTGCTGAGCCACAGACGCTCGACTTCGGGCGAAACGCCTTCGAGGCGCGACAGGCATTGCGGCCAGGCGAAGGTGTGAAAGGCGGCGACGACCAGTCCGGCGGCGGCGGCCAGGGCGAGGCGTGTGGTCCACCGTTCCGGGCTCTTCCAGGCGAGCAGGGTGAGCAATGCGCCGCCGACCAGTGCGTCCGACAGCCAGACGGGCGACAGGGCATCGCAGACGGGGGCGCGATTGGCGTAGCTGGCAAAGAGGAGATAGCCGGCCGCACAGCCGCCGGCGATGCTGACGGCATAAGCCAGCAGCCGTTCCCGCTCTCTACCGTCGGTGACCCACATCAGCACCTGCGCGGCTCCGGCGAGGGCGAGATAGATGAGCATCTCGAGCCCGATCGACAGGCTGACGGCACTGGCGATCCCGGTCGTCAGGCCACCGCGGCGACGGTCGGGATCGGCGAGGCCGGCGATCACCAGGCTCAGCATTGCCAGCTGCCAGCCATGATGATCGATGCGGGTCGGCATGAACATGCCGTTGGTCGAGCCGGCGAAGTAGAGGGCGACGAAGGCGGCGACGAAGGCGGACGGGCTGATCAGGCGGCGCGCAGTCAGCGCGATGCCGGTCAGCAGCACGACGTAGGGCAGCATCGGCGCCACGGCGACGGCCATTCGCTCGGCGTCGGCGCCGCTCATGAAGGACCGTCCGAGCAGGATCAGGCCGGCGATCGGCAGATCGACGATGCGGCTCCAGTGGATGTTGGCGCCGCCGAAGGCCGGATCGAAACGATATTGCCTGAGGTCGAACCAATCCTGGCCTCCGAGCCAGGCCCTGACCTGCGCCAGCCGGAGATTGTCGTCGGTGTCGCCGAGCGCGAAGCCCTGGATCCCGGACCAGCGCTGCCAGGTGAAGACGGCGCAGGCGACCAGCCACATGGCCACCACCACCAGGCGCCAGTGCCGTTCCATCCAACCCAGCAAACGCTCCGGCACCGGCGATCCTCGTCCAAACCTCTCGTTGCCGCTCTAGGCGCTCGTCGCTAGAGGGCAAGGGGATGGCTTCCGCCCCTTCCCCCGTCGCCTCCCGCCGCGAACTGCTCGGCCAGCTGATCCGCTTCGGGCTGGTCGGCCTCGGATCGACCCTGCTCTACGCCGCGGTCTACTGGCCGCTCGCCACTTTTGTCATGTGGCCGGTGCTGGCGGTGGTGATCGCCTTTGCGGTGGCGGTCACGGTCGGTTTCTTCCTCCACAGCCGGTGGAGCTTCAGGGGCCACGAAAAGGACGAGGATGCGAAGACCAAGGCGCAGTTCCTCGCCGTCCAGACCGCCGGCATGCTGATGAATGCCGCTTTCACCTGGATTGCGGTGGACCTCATGCAGGGGCCGACCTGGTGGCCGCTGGTGCCGGCGGTGCTGATCACGCCCTTCCTGACGTTCGCGCTCAATCGCTGGTGGGTGTTCCGCTGATGGAACGGCAAGTCTACGACCGCATGGCCGAACTGGACCAGCGCCACTGGTGGTACCGGGCGCGGCGCATGGTACTGGCCTCGCTGATTGCGCGAGTGGTCAAGCCGCCGCGCAACGCCCGCATCCTCGAGGTCGGCTGCGGTACCGGGCACAATCTCGCCATGCTTGACCAATTCGGGTCGGTCGAGGCGATCGAGGTGGATCCCGCGGCGCGCGCGTTCGCCGAGGAGCGGCTCGGCCGGCCGGTCGGCTCGGCGCCCCTGCCCGAGCTTTCCGGGGTTCCGGACAGGACGTTCGACATGATCGGATCGTTCGACGTCATCGAGCATATCGAGGATGATCGTGCGGCGCTGGCGGGCATCGCGCGCTGCCTCAAGCCCGGTGGCAAGTTCGTGATGACGGTGCCGGCCCACCAGTGGATGTGGTCCGCGCACGACGTGGTGAACCATCACCACCGGCGCTATTCCAAGGCCGGGCTGACCGCCCTGTTCGCCGGTTCACCGCTCCGGCTGGAAGGCGTCGGCTATCTCAACAGCCTGCTGTTCCCCGTAGCCGTCGCAGCGCGGGCGGCGGGAAGGCTGACCGGCAAGGACGATGGTGACGACACGCTTCCGCCGGCGCCGCTCAACGCCGCGCTGGAGAAGGTGTTCGCTCAGGAAGCGCGGCTGATCGGCAGGGTGCCGCTGCCGCCCGGACTGTCGCTCTGGGCGGTGGCTTCCTCGGGCACCTGACCGAGGCCCTTGCGGGGGCTTCGGGCCTGCCCGGCGATGTCCTGCACGATGTAGAGCGGGCGGTTCTTGGCCTGGCTGTAGAGGCGGCCGATATATTCACCCATCATCGCCAGCACGAACATCTGCACCGCGCCGAGCACGACCACCACCAGCATCAGCGACGTCCAGCCCTGGATGTTCTGGCCGGTGACGAAAGCGTAGAGGATGTAGAGGATGATCAGCAGCGAACCGACGCTGAGCAGCAGGCCGAAGTGGCTGGCGAGCTTCAGCGGGGCGGAGCTGAAACCGGTCAGCGCATCGAGCGCGAAGCGGATCATCTTGGACAGGGGATATTTGGTCTCGCCGGCCGCCCGCTCGGCCCGGTCGTAGAGGAAGGGCGTCTGCCTGAAGCCGATCCAGGCGACCATGCCGCGGACGAAGCGGGCCTGCTCGGGCATCGCCAGCAGCACGTCGAGCGCGCGGCGGCTCATCAGCCGGAAGTCGCCGGCGTCGAGCGGGATGTCGATCTCGGTGGCGCTGGACAGCAGGCGGTAGAAGGCGTGGGCGGTGGCGCGCTTGAAGTGGGTTTCGCCGGCGCGGCTCCGGCGCACGCCATAAACGACGTCCGCGCCTTGCGACCGCATCACCTCGAGCATCGGGGCGAGTAGTTCGGGCGGGTCCTGGAGGTCGGCGTCGACGATCAGGATGGTCTTGCCGCGGGCGAGGTCGAGGCCGGCGGTGAGCGCGAGCTGGTGCCCGTGATTGCGCGACAGGTTGACGCAGGTGAGATGCGGGTCGCGCGCGCTCAGTTCCTGCATGATCGGCCAGGTGCGGTCGCGCGAACCGTCGTTGACCAGGATGATCTCGTAATCGTCGCCGAAGGAAGTCCGCGCCGCGCCGGTCAGCCGCTCGTGCAGCAGGCCGACGCACTCCTCCTCGTTGAAGCAGGGGACGACGATCGAAAGGCCGGTCATGGCACCGGATTAGCGGCTTGCGGGCGGATCCGGTAGAGGGCCGATCCGTCGGCCAGTCCCCACACCTTCTGCATGCCCGCGACGGTGGCGGGATCATAGGGCGGCGGGTTGATCAGCCAGACGTAATCGAAACCCTCGCGCGGGAAGTTCTTCAGCATCCAGCTGACCGGACGGGCGAAGCGGGCTGGGCAGAGATCACCGACCACGAGGTTGGACGGATCATATTTCCATGCGCCCGCCGCCTCGTTGGTGACGTTCAGCAGCTTCGCGCCCTCGACATTCCAATGGTCGTTGGAAAAGCCGAGCCTGCGCACCACGACCATGCCGCCGAGGTGGGCGTTGCGCCACATCGGCCAAGTCGAGTCCTTGCTGCAGCCGAGGCCGACGAAGCTCACCACGCGCGCTCCGACCGGCAGGCGGTCGAGGGCGGTCAGCTGGCGATCATATTCGTCGCTGGCGAGCTTGAGGCTCCAGGTCACGCTGGCGGTGCGGGCGAGGAGGAAGGCGAGCGCCAGGCTGGCGAGCACCCAGCCGACCTTCTCGTCGGTGTCGCGGCGGAAGCGGATGGCAAGCAGGGCCATGGCCAGCACGAAGGGCATCAGCCGCATGTCGGCGTAGGCGGAGCCGAAGATGATCCGCGGCAGCATGGCGAAGGTGACCGCCAGCACGAGGGCGGTGAAGGTCAGCATGCGCGACAGGGTCAGGCGCGGGTAGATGACGGCAAAGCCGAACACCACGATCGGGATGAAGAAGCTCAGCCGGTCCCATTGCATCCAGCGGTCTCGCAGCACGGTGCGCAGCGAGAACATCTTGTTGGTCCAGTTGAACCAGTCGGCGGTCTGGCCGCCCGCGCCCTCGCGCCAGGCGAGCATCAGCAGCAGCGGCACGGCAAGGATCAGGCCCTGGCCCACCGCGCGGATGATGGCGCGCCACCAGCTGCGGCCGTCGTCATGGGCGCGGACGACCTCGGCCGAAAAGGCGAGCAGTCCGAGCAGGCCCCAGCCAAAGGCGTGGCACAGCCAGATGACGATGCTGATCGGCACGAACAGGGCGGCACGCAGGCCATAGCGCCCAAGGCGGCCGAGGCGGAGCCAGAGGCCGAAGGCGACCATCGCCAGCGCGACGCTCAGCGAATAGTTGACGAAGCCGAACAGGAAGTGGTGACCGTAGACGAACGGCAGGGCAAACATGACCGTCGGCGGGAGGCGGTGATGGACCTCTCGCGCGACCCACAGCATGCCGGCCGTGGTGATCATTGGAATGACAATGACGATGAGCTTCACCGCCGGCTCGAGCCCGAACAGCCTGGCCAGTGGATAAACGGCGAGGTCGACGCCGAGATTGCCCATCACGCCCCACTGGAACTCATAGGCGCTGGCGAGGCTCGGCGCGTCGCCGTCGAGCATGACGCGATAACGACCCATGTGCCCGAGCAGGTCGACCAGTGGCGGAACCGGCGGGTAGAGCAGGGGCACCGCCGACAGCAGCACCATCAGCACGACGAAGGTGCGCGTCTCCCACCAGGGGCGGGGCGTTCCGGGCGGTGCGGGGGGCGCGGCAGGAGGGATCATGGTCGGGGTCGAGCCCCTTGCACCTTGCGATCCACCTGTCACCCCCGGTTCAGCTATTCGCTGTTAGAACTCATCAATCACAACAGGGCGAGTGGAGGCAATCCATGAAGACAATTCTCTTGGTGAGTGGCCTTTTGGCGGCTGCGACCGCGGCGGGCGCGCAGGTTGCGCCGACCGCGCCGGTGGCGCCGCGCGACGGCATCCAGACCCGCAACGAGGTGGTCGAGCGGACCCGCGCCATGTTTGCGCGCGTCGATGCCGATCGCGACGGCTTCATCACCGCCGCCGAGGGCCAGGCGCTGCGCGGCAAGGCCCGCGCCAATCGCCAGGCGAAGCGCGCCGATCCGGCCCGCGCCCAGGCGATGTTCGAGCGGCTCGACGCCAATCGCGACAACATGATCAGCCGCGACGAATGGGCGCAGGCGCAGGCCGTCCGCGGCCAGCAGCGTGCGGCGCGCGCCGGCCAGGCCCGCGGCCGGATGGACGGCCAGCGCATGGCGATGCGCGGCCGCATGGGCGGTGCGATGCTTCGCCAGGCCGATGCCAATCGCGACCAGCGCATCTCGCTGGCGGAGGCCGAAGCGGCGGCGCTGCAGCGCTTCGACCGCGCCGACCTGAACCGCGATGGTCGGGTCACGCAGGACGAGCGGCAGCAGCTTCGCCAGCAGCGCCAGCAGCAGCGGGCCGCGCCGGCCCGCTAAGCGGTCCCAAGGTCAGGAGAAGGGCTCGGCAGGGACGACCTGCCGAGCCCTTCTTTCGTAGACGATCAGCCGGCGAGCATAGCCCGGTAGCGCTGCTCCGCCTCGACCATATAGTCGCGGGTGATCGGAAGGGCGCGGCGGTCACGCACATATTGCACCTGGAAGTTGTTCATGGCGCCATTCTCGAAGGCGACGGCGCCGGCAGCGAGATAATATTCCCACATGCGGAAGAAGCGTTCGTCGTAGAGTGCGACGATCTCCGCCCGATGCGCATGGCAGTTCGCCAGCCAGTGGCGCAGCGTGTAGGCATAGTGGAGCCGAAGCGTCTCGACGTCGGTGGCGATCAGCCGCACCTCCTCGCTGGCGGCCATCATCTGGCTGAGGCTCGGCAGGTGGTAGCCGGGGAAGATCCACTTGTCGGTGAACGGGTCAGGCTTCCCGGCCTTGCCATATTTGCCGATGGTGTGGAGCAGCATGACCCCATCGTCGGTGAGAAGCTCGCGGCACTTCGCGAAGAACTCGCCATAGTGGGCGGCGCCGACATGCTCGAACATGCCGACCGAGACGATCCGGTCGAAGCGGCCGGCGAGGGCGCGATAGTCGACCAGCTCGAACCGGACCTGGTCGGCGACCCCGGCCTCTTCCGCCCGTTGCCGCGCGACGCGGAGCTGTTCTTCCGACAGGGTGACGCCGAGCACTTCCACGCCAGCCAGGCGGTTGAGGGTGAGCGCCATGCCGCCCCAGCCGCAGCCGATGTCGAGCACGCGCTGGCCGGGTCGGAGATCGAGCTTGGCGGCGATATGCGCCTTCTTGTCCGCTTGCGCGCCGGCGAGGCCACGAGCGGTATCATGGAAGTAGGCGCAGCTATACTGCAGGTCCGGATCGAGGAAGAGCCGATAGAGCCGCTCGTCGAGGTCGTAATGGTGGGCGACGTTGCGGCGCGCGGCGGTCGCGTCATTGCGGCGCGGGAGCAGCGACTTGATGAAGCCAAGTTGTTTCTTGAGCCGTCCCTTGTGGCCGCCGTCCTCGAAGCGGTTGGCGCCGATGACGAGGCTCAGGAGATTGATCAGGCTGCCCTGGTCGAGTGTCAGCCGGCCTTCCATGTAGAGTTCGCCGAACGCCAGCCGCGGGTTGCGGAGGAGCGCGAGCAGCGCGCCCTTGTCGTGGATTCGCGCAACGATCTCCGGTGCGCCGGTGCCGACCGAGGAGCGCTGACCGTCGGGCAGGACCAGTGTCAGGGAGCCGCCGTCGATCCGGTCTCCGAGCAAGCGCTGGAGTATCATGCCTCCTTCTTGCGGGGAGCCAGCGCCCAGCGCAAGGTGGAGGCGAGTCCGAAGGTCGCGGCGCGGGTGGTCGGCCGCGTGATGCCGCTTCCGCGAAGGCCGTGGAGACGGCGGACCTCGGGCGGCAGGAGGTCGACGGCCGAGCGCATCAGCAGGCGCTGCACGGGCAGCAGGCGAAGCTGCTCGGTGGGCGCGTTCAGGATGATGTCGCGGACGGTCCGGCTGCGCTCGTCGGCGCTGAGTTCGAGCAGGAAGTCGCGGGCGAGGAGGTCCGCCTCGGCCTCGCTGCGCGGGACCGGATCGGCGCCGAGCTTCTCGGCGATGATCGCCACTTCGCGCCAGTAGGTGTCGCGGTCCTGCTGGCTCATGCGCGGCTCGACGAAGCGGCGATAGCCGGCGAGGAACATGGCCGAGCCGGCGATATGGACGAAGGTCAGCAGCCGCGGATCGTTCGCATCATAGGGCGCCCCGTCCGCCAGCGTGCCGTTCACATGGTCGTGGATGCGGCGCACCCTTGCGATGGCTGCCTCCGCTTCCTGCCGCGCTCCATAGGTGGTGACGGCGATGAAGCGGGCGGTATTGCGCAGCCGCCCGTGCATGTTGCGCTGGAAGTCGCTGTGGTCCCACACGCCGGCCAGTGCCTTGGGATGGAGCATCTGCCAGAGCAGGGCAGCCACGCCGCCGACCATCATTCCGGCGACGTCGGCATGGACTCGCCAGGCCACGCCGCCCTTCGGGCAGAGCGAGTCCGCGGCCGGGACGATCGGCTGCTGTCCCTTGGTGCCGTCGTTGAAGAAGCCGACCACGCCGCGCGCGATGGCGAGGCGGAGCTGCTCGGCAGGAGAGGATGGGGGTGCAGCCACTGTCTTCCAACGGCCGACCGGGCGGCCTGCTCCCTCAGCCATAGGCGCGCACGAAGAAGACGATGGTCGTTGCGCCACTGACCAGCAGGGTCCAGGCTCGAACGGCCTGGGTCGGCAACCTTTTGCCCCAGTGCGCGCCAAGCCATCCGCCAAGGATCGCGCCCGCAGTCATGGCGAGAAAGGCTGGCCACACCACCAGTCCGGCAGCGATGAAGACCAGCGCCGCCGCCGCATTGGCCACCGCCAGCATCAGCGTGCGGGGCGCGAACAGGCTGCGCGGATCGCGTCCCGCGAGCAGGCCATAGGTGGCCGTCATCATCAGCCCGACACCGCCACCGAAATAGCCGCCATAGACGCCGAGCAGGCCTTGCGCGCCTAGCAGGGTTCCCGGGCCGATGTGGACCCGTGCCGCAAGCCAGCCCGCCGCCCGCTGTCCAAGCAGGAGGACCAGGAATGCATAGAGCACCAGCCAGGGGATGATCAGGTCGAAGGTGCGGGTGGGTGTCCATACCAGCAGCAGGCTGCCGACCAGCCCCCCGGCGAACGTGACCATCGCCAGCGATCGCCATCCGACCGGGCCGACCGGGCCGAGCTCGTCACGGAGGGTCCAGGCGCTCGCCGCCGCGCCGGGGAGGAGGGCGACATTTGACGACGCGTTCGCTACGTTGGCGGGAAGGCCGATGGCGAGCAACGCCGGCAGGGTGGCGAAGGTGCCTCCGCCAGCCAGGGCATTCATCGCGCCGCCGACCAGTCCGGCCGCGGCAACCAGCGCCAGCAGCGCCAGCTCAGCCAAGCGCCTTCAGCTTTTCCTCAGCCTGGCGATCGAGTTCGGCCCGGCTGCGCTTCTCCGCCGCCGTCTTGAGCTGGCCGCAGGCGGCATCGATGTCGCGGCCGCGCGGGGTTCGGACGGGCGCCGAGATTCCGCCCTCGAACACGATGTTCGAAAAGGAGCGGATCCGCTCGGGGGTCGAGCATTCATAGTCGGCGCCGGGCCAGGGGTTGAACGGGATCAGGTTGACCTTGGCCGGCAAGCGATAGTGGCGGATCAGCCGGACCAGCTCGCGCGCATGCTCGTCGCTGTCATTCTTGTCCTTGAGCATGACATATTCGAACGTGATGCGGCGGGCATTGTTGGCGCCGGGATAGTCGGCGCAGGCCTGCAGCAGCTCCTCGATGCCGTATTTGCGGTTCAGAGGCACGATCTCGTCCCGGATCTCCTTCGTCACCGCATGAAGCGACACGGCGAGATTGACCCCGATCTCCTCTCCGCACTTCTCCATCATCGGCACCACGCCGGAGGTCGAAAGCGTGATCCGGCGCTTGGAGAGGCCGAGCCCGTCACCGTCCATGACGATCTTCAGCGCGTCGCGCACATTGTCGAAATTGTAGAGCGGCTCGCCCATGCCCATCATGACGATGTTGGTGAGCATCCGGCCTTCCGGCTGGCTCGGCCATTCGCCCAGCGAATCCCGGGCGAGCATGACCTGGCCGACGATCTCGTGGATCTCGAGATTGCGCACGAGACGCATGGTGCCGGTGTGGCAGAAGCGGCAATTGAGGGTGCAGCCGACCTGGCTCGACACGCACAGGGTGCCGCGGTCGGCGTCGGGAATGAACACCATCTCGAAATCGTGCGCGTCGTGGGTGCGGAGCAGCCACTTGCGAGTGCCGTCCGAAGAGACCTGCGCTTCGACCACTTCAGGACGTGAGATCCGGAAGCGTTCGATCAGCCACGGCTGCTGCGCCTTGGCGATGTCGGTCATCAGCGCAAAGTCGGTGACGCCGCGATTGTAGATCCAGTGCCACAACTGCTTGGAACGGAGCTTGGCCTGACGCGCGTCCATGCCGGCTGCTTCCAGCGCGGTGCGGATCTGGTCACGGGGAAGGCCGATCAGCTCGACTCGACCGTCGGCGCTCGACGCAGTCGGGCGCGGGACGGGCACGGGATCGACCGGGCCGGGGATCGGCATCAGGGAGGTATCGGCGCTCATGGGAGAGCGGCCATGTAGCGAGTCTGGCGGAATTTTCCAGTGGCGCGCGCGGTTGGCTGGTCGGCCGCGCAAGCCATGGCAGGCTCAGGCGCAGGCAAGTGCAGCCGCATCGATGGCGGTCGGAGCACCGGCGAGGAGATAGCGGTCGCTGATCCGCCCGCCGATACCCCGCGCGCGGACCCGCATCTCTCCATTGCGGCGGACAGCAGCGATGATCGCCTGCTCCTGCGCCGGGCCACTGCTCCAGGCGCTGATGCCACGGGTGACGAGGAGGAAGCTGGCACCGCCGATCGTCAGCACCGCCGAGGCGTCGGCCGCGACCGGTCGGGCAAAGAGGAAGTGCAGCTGCCCGCGGCGCTGCCCGTCGCGGCTGAAAGCGAAGGCGGCGCGGGCCTGCGGACGCCCGGGCAAGGCGACCAGCTCGCTCCGCCCCACCGCTTCGCATTTCCCGCCGGGCCGCTCCAGCGCTGCCCAATAGGTGCCGGCGTGAAGCAGGCGCTGGGCGGGAGCGGCGGCTGGCGCGGCGGCAAGCGCGAGCAGGAGCGCGGCCCGGCCGACGGCCGCGATCATCCTGCAGCCCGAGCCGCCGCCATCAGCTGCATCGAGGCGATGATCGCGCCGGCGGCGATCGCGATGCCGTAGGGGATGCCGGACTTCGGCTGCAGCACTTTGATCCGCGAGCGGATCGCCTCGGGCCAAGGCATGACACGCATGGCGATGATCAGCACGGCAAGGACGCCGCCCGCGAGGGCGGTCCAGACGACCAGCCGCAGGGCCCCGCCGAGATCGAACCAGAGGACGGTCGCGGCGAACAGTTTGACGTCGCCCCCGCCGAGGATCCCGCGTCCGAACAGGAATGTGCCGATCGCGAGGGACAGGATGAAGGCGACGCCATTCTCCCACAGGTTGAGCGTCGGCCCGGCGATCACCGCCGCCACGATCCCAAGCAGCAGGACGGCCGCGGACAGATAGTTGCTGATCTTCAACATGACCGCATCCTGCAGAGCGGACAGCACCAGCAAGGCGATAAGGGTCCAGAACAGCCATTCCGGCACCAGCGTCGGCAAGTTCACGTCGATGTCCCCCTCAGACTCCAGCCGCCAGCGATGGCCTGCCGCGCGTCCTCACGCAAGCCGGGTTGCGCTGGAGCGTTGACCGTGAGAAGATGCCCCTGCTCGGATAACCAGCGCTGGGGGGCGCGTGGACCGGGCGAAATACTTCAACTCACGGCTTTTTCTCGCGGTTCTTCCGAGTCGCATGCGATGAGCCTTCAGAATGTCCTCGCCGAGGCCGCCGCCGAGCTGGCGCTGTTCGCGGCGCTCGGCTTCCTGCTCTTCTCGCTCGACGACTTGGCGGTGGACGCCATCTTCTTCGTGCGGCGGGTGTGGCGGGCGGTGACCGTCTACCGCCATCATCCGCATGCCGACGCCCGCTCGCTGGTCGAAGGTGCGCCGAGCGGCTGGATGGTGGTGCTCATCCCGGCCTGGGACGAAGCGTCGGTGATCGGCGCCATGCTGCGCGCTGCCCTGAAGCGCTTCGATCATCCCGACTACACCCTGCTCGTGGGTTATTACCGCAACGATCCCGCCACCCGCTTTGCGATCGAGGACGTCCCCGATCCGCGGGTGATGGCAGTGGAGGTGCCGGTCGACGGCCCGACCACCAAGGCCGATTGCCTCAATCACCTCTACTCCTTCCTCGTTCGCCACGAAGCCGCGAGCGGACGGCGGGCGCGGGCGGTCGTCCTGCATGATGCCGAGGATCTGGTGCATCCGCTCGAGCTTCGCTTGTTCGACCGGCTGGTCGGCCGCGCCGGCGTGGTCCAGTTGCCGGTCGTACCACTGCCCGATCGCGCAAGCCCCTGGATCGGCGGTCATTACTGCGACGAGTTCGCCGAAAGCCACGGAAAGGAACTGGTCGTGCGCGAGGCAGTGGGCGCGGCCATCCCGCTCGCCGGGGTAGGCTGCGCCATCGCCCGCGAGGCCATCGCCAGGCTCGCCGCAGCCCATGACGGTCGGCCGTTCGCCGGCGGGTCGATGACCGAAGATTACGAAATGGGGCTACGGCTCGGCGCGCTCGGCGAGCGGACCATCTTCGTTCGCCTGCCAGCCAGTTCGGGCGAGCCGGGTGCCGTTGCCAGTCGCGGTCACTTCCCGGGTACGCTCGGCGCCGCCGTCCGGCAGAAGGCGCGCTGGCTGGGCGGCATCGCCTTTGCCGGCTGGGACCGGCTCGGCTGGCGCGGTGGCCTTGGCGAACGCTGGTTCCGGCTGCGCGACCGGCGCGGTCCGCTCGCCGCCCTGCTCCTCCTATCCGGCTATGTGGCGGCAGCGCTGTGGGGGCAATTGTGGTTTGCCGCGCAGCTCGGCGCGCCCTTGCCGCCGCAGCCCTCGCCGCTGCTCGCCACCCTTCTTCAGGTCAACTTCTTCCTCCTGCTGTGGAGAATGCTTATGCGGATCACCTTCACAACGCGTCTCTACGGCTTCGGCGAGGGGCTCGCCTCGGTCCCGCGGGTCGTCGCCGGCAACCTCATCGCCATCCTCGCCGCAGGGCGCGCCCTGTTCCTGCACGCGGGCGGTGGGCCGAAGACGTGGGACAAGACCGCACACACCTTTCCGGCCGAGGCGGCGCGGTCATGAGCGCCCCGCTCCGCTTCCTCGGTGTCGCGGTGCTGGCCTATGTCGGCCTGCGCACGGCCAGCAGCGCGCTGGCGCTGCAGCCCATTCCGAGCCTCAACCAGCACTCCGCCGCGCCGCCCCCCGGCGACGTGGCGGCCGCCGCTTCGATGCTTCCGCCGGGGATCCCGGCCGACATGGGTCCGCTGGCAGCGGCCCATTATGGCGCGGCGCCCTACGACGCCATGCCATACGGCTATGCCATGGCCGGCGCTTACCCGCCGCAGGCGTATGCCATGCCCTATGCGGCGATGTCGGGGATGATGTCCGGTCCGCGCGAGGCACGGCCCTTTTACTATCCCGTGCCTTATCCCGCGCCGACCGCGCCGGCTGCGCCGGCCGCGGCGGTGGCGGCCGTCAACGCGGAAGGGGCGTCGGCGGGCGGAACGCTGGCCGCCTACGAGGGAGCGGTGCCGCCGATCGACCAATGGCCGGCGATCGGCACCGCCGGCCCTTATTCACTCGGCGACATCCAGCGAACCCCCAGCTGGGGCAAGGATGCACCCGACGACGGTGCGCTGGAAGCGGCCCGGCCGCGCCGCCTGTCGGTGGATGCCTGGGCGCTGCTTCGCCCGCCACGCGAAGGCGTTTACGTCAACAACGATCCCGGACGCGGGCTCAATCCGGGTCTCGCTTCGGCTGGAGCGCTCGGCGGCAGCCAGGCCGGCATGCGGATCAGTTGGCGCCCGATCGAAAGCCTCGGCGTCCACCTCCGCGCCTCGACCGCCCTCCTGCCGCAGGGCCGGAGCGGGCAGGCGATGGCCGGCGGCGAAGGAGCGCTCGGGGTCAGCTGGAAGCCGCTTCGCCAGGTGCCCGTGCGCATCGTCGCCGAGCGGCGGCAGCGGCTCGGACCCGACTCGGTGGTGGCCGCAACGCCTTCGCCTTCCTTGCCGAGGGCGGAGTCTATGATCAGCCACTGCCCTTCGGGCTTCGGCTCGACGGCTATGCGCAAAGTGGCATGGTGGGAATGAAGAGCCGCGACCTGTTTGCCGATGGCGGTTTCGCCGCCACCTACCCGGTCATGTCGCGCCTGTCGTTCGGGGCCGGCCTGTGGGGCGGCGTGCAGCCCGGGCTCTACCGCCTCGATGCCGGTCCACGGCTGAGCTACGACCTTCGGCGCGGCCTGCGGGCCCATGTCGATTACCGGTTTCGCATGATCGGCAATGCCGACCCGGTAAGCGGTCCGGCGCTGACCCTGGCGGCAGGTTTCTGAGCGCGATCTAAACGGCCGGCCCACCCCAAGCCGCCGGCCGAGCGAGGCCCCTTCTTCCTCCCCAGTGGAGGGGGCCTCCACCTCTTCCACCATGGCACTCGCCATGGCTCTGTCGTGCCTTTGCGCGGCGCGGCCGACTGTCCTAAAGACGCCTCCCTTGACGGGGTGGAGGCAAGAAGAAGCGACCATGCGCAAGGGCACCAGGCTCGAACATTTTCCCAATCTCGTCGCCATGTTCCTCGACCGGGTCGGTCAGCGCGGGGACGCGCCATTCCTGTGGGCCAAGCGCGACGGTCAGTGGCAGTCGATCAGTTACAACGAGGCCGCCCGGCAGGTCGCTGCGCTGTCGCAGAGCCTGATCGACCTCGGCTGCAAGCCTGGCGATCGGGTGATGCTGGTCAGCGAGAACCGGCCGGAGTGGCTGATCGCCGACCTCGCCATCATGGCCGCCGGCTGCGTGACCGTGCCGACCTACACCACCAACACGACCCGCGATCACACGCACATCCTGACCAACTCCGGCGCAAGGACGGTGATCGTCTCGACCCAGAAGCTGGCCAAGACGCTGGTGCCGGCAGTGCTGTTCGCCTCCGACTGCCACGACGTGATCGGCATGGAGGACATCCGCACCGGACAGCCGGTGAACGGCGCCAAGTTCCACCACTGGGCGGAGCTGGTTGCCAACGGCGGGACCCTGGAGGCAGTGAAGGAGCGGATCGCGGGCATCGGTCGCGACCATCTCGCCTGCCTCATCTACACCAGTGGCACCGGCGGCGCGCCGCGCGGAGTCCGCCAGCATCATGGCGCCATCCTCCACAATGTCGCCGCGTGCCTCGACGTCATCGCGAACGACTTCGGCTGGGACGACGAGATTTTCCTCTCCTTCCTCCCCGCCAGCCACGCTTATGAGCATAGCGGCGGGCAGATGTTCCCGATCGGGCTCGGCGGGCAGATCTATTATGCCGAAAGCCTGGAGAAGCTCGCCGCCAACATCGAGGAGGTTCGCCCGACCCTGATGGTGGTCGTGCCCCGCCTGTTCGAGATGCTCCGCCAGCGCATGCTGAAGACCATCGAGAAGCAGGGCGGGCTCGGCCAGAAGCTGCTCGACCGGGCGCTGCAGATCGGAAAGGAGCGCTACGAGAAGGGCTCGATCCCGATCAAGGACTGGCCGGCGGATCTTGCGATCAAGCTGCTGCTCAAGCGAAAGGTGCAGCAGAAGTTCGGCGGCCGGATCAAGGCGATGGTCTCTGGCGGCGCGCCGCTCAATCCCGATGTCGGCCTCTTCTTCCATTCGCTCGGCCTGACCATGCTGCAGGGCTACGGCCAGACCGAGGCGGCGCCGGTGATCAGCTGCAACCGGCCGAAGAACGGCATTCGCATGGAAAGCGTCGGCCCGCCCCTGCTCGACGTCGAGGTCAGGTTCGCCGAGGATGGCGAGCTGCTGGTGCGTGGCGAGCTCGTCATGCACGGCTACTGGAACAACGAGGAAGAAACGGCGCGCGTCCTCAAGGACGGCTGGCTGCATACCGGCGACGTCGGCCATTTCGACGAGGCCGGGCGGATCGTCATCACCGACCGCAAGAAGGACCTGATCGTCAACGACAAGGGCGACAACGTGTCGCCCCAGCGGGTCGAGGGCATGCTGACCCTGCAGCCGGAGATCGCGCAGGCGATGGTCTATGGCGATCGCCGCCCGCACCTCGTTGCCCTGCTGGTGCCTGAGCCCGAACTGATCAACGAGTGCAAGCGCGACGACGCGGCGATCCGGGCGCGGCTGCAGAAGGCGGTGGACCGAGTCAACGCCGAGCTGAGCGTCATCGAAAAGGTGCGCCGCTTCACCCTCGCCGACGAGGGCTTCACCGTCGACAATGAGCAGATGACGCCGAGCATGAAGATCCGGCGCCATGTGCTGAAGCAGGCCTATGGCGAGCGGCTGGATGCGCTCTACGGCAAATAGGAGCGCCGCCCCGGTCAGGGCGGGGTGCGAGGATCAGCGCCGACGCGGTCCCGTATAGGGCACGAAATCGCCGAGGCTGCAGCTGCCGACGATGAAGCCGGTCGAAGTATCGACGACCTGCGCGATCTCGCCGCGGCAAAGCTGGCTTCCGGTCTGGCGCGTCACCAGCGCGGTGCCCGGCCGGCCAAGGCCGCTGCATGGACCATTGACGTCGTTGCGCCAGACCCGGTTCGCGCCATCGCGGAACAGGATCGTACTCTCGTCGATGATCGTCATGTCCTGGTTGCGGAAGGTTGGCAGGCAACTTTGCGGCCGTCCGACGACCCGACCGTCGAGCCAGCGGGACAGTTCCTGCTGCGCCGCGGCGGACCGCGCCGGCGGCTGGCCATTGGTGGCGCAGGAGGCGAGCGTCCCGGCGGCAGCCAGGGTAGCGAGAGAAGCGATGGTGAGGCGGCGCATGGACGTCATCCTTGATGCTCAGGCAAACGGGTCGAAGACGGTAACGCTTCGGCCAGCTTGCTGTCTCCAGGCTTAACGGAAGCTGTCCTTCGCGGCACGCAGGCGTGCGAACTCGGCGACATCGGCAGCGCGCAGGAAGAGGTTGCTCTTCCTTTCCTCGCCGATGGTGGTCGGGAGGGTAGGGCGGCCCGCTTCGCGCAGCGCGGTGACCTCCGCCAGCCGCCGCTCGATCTCACGGTCGCCGGGCGCCTCGGCCGCGAGGAAGCGGAAGTTGGAAAGCGTATATTCGTGCGCCGGATAGGCGATGGTCTCGTCGGGCAGCGTCGCCAGGCGCTGGAGCGATCCGTGCATCTGCTCGGGACTGCCTCCGAACAGCCGACCGCAACCGCCGGCGAACAGGGTGTCGCCGGGGAAGACATGCCCAGGCAGCACAAAGGCGATGTGGCCGAGCGTGTGGCCGGGCACCGCCCAAACGTCCGCGTCACGGCTTCCGACCGTCACCCGGTCGCCATCGGCGAGGCCGTGATCGAGCCCGGCGAAGCGCTCGCGCTCCGCTTCCGGACCCCACACGCTGGCACCGGTGGCGGCGACGATTGCCGGAATGCCGGCGGTATGGTCGGGATGCCAGTGGGTGATCAGCACCTGGTCGATCGTCCAGCCATGCTCCGCCGCGCCTTGCAGCGCCGCCGCCCCGTCGCCCGGATCGATCACCGCCGTATGCCCGGCGACCTCGTCGTGAAGCAGCCAGATGTAATTGTCGGTGAGCGCGGGGACGGCGGCGACCTGCATCACCAGACGCCCGTGTTCGGCATCGACGCCCACGGCTCGGCGGGAGCTTGGGCGCCACCCTTGTTGAGCAGTTCGATCGAGATATTGTCGGGAGTGCGGACGAAGGCCATGCGGCCTTCGCGCGGCGGGCGGTTGATGGTCACGCCGGCGTCCATCAGCCGCTGGCAGGTCTCGTACACATCGTCCACCTCATAGGCGAGGTGCCCGAAGTTGCGTCCGCCATCATAGTCCTCGGGGTCCCAATTATGGGTCAGCTCGACTTCGCCGCCCTGGTCGCCCGGCACTCCGAGGAAGATAAGCGTGTAGCGACCCGCCTCATTGGTAATCCGTCGGCGCTCCTCGAGGCCGAGCAGTTGAAAGAATGCAACAGTGCGTTCCGGATCGGCAACGCGCAGCATGCTGTGCAGGAATCTCACTGGCTCATAACTCCATTCATCGCTAATTAAGCACGGTTCGTCGGCGTATCGTAACCGGCAATGGTGTCCGGTGATCGCCCAAGGTGACGACGAACCGAGAGACTTCAAGATGGACAGCCAATTGGTGAGCAATCGCGTCGCCCTGCTTGGCGCGGTGGGGATCTTTGCGCTCGGCCTGACCACGAGCGGCTATGCCCTCGGCGACGGACTTCGCCGCTACAAGCTGGCGGAACCGCGCACGGTGACGGTGCGCGGCGTGTCCGAGCGCAACGTCACGGCTGACCTTGCAACCTGGTCGATCGGCTTCGCTCATAGCGGAACCGAGCTCGCCGACGTCGAGCAGTCCGTCGACGCGCAGGCCCGTGCCGTCCGTGCCTTCTTCATCGGAGCCGGGTTCAAGCCGGCCGACATCACGGACGTCGATGTCTCGCTTCGCCGCGAGCAGCCGACTGGCCGCGACGGCGAGCCGGTCGGACCGGAAAAGCTGACCGTCAGCCGGTCGATCCAGCTGAGGACCGAGGACGTGATGCGAACCCGCGACGCTTATGCCCGGCAGGCCGAGTTGCTCCGCGCCGGGGTCGAACTGTCCAGCAGCAGCGCCAGCTACAGCTTCACCAGGCTCAACGACCTCAAGCCGGAGATGATCGCGGAAGCCAATCGCAATGCCCGCCGCAGCGCCCAGCAGTTTGCGAGCGACAGCGGAGTCGCGGTCGGCAAGATGAAGACTGCGAGCCAGGGCTATTTCTCTGTCGGCGCGCGCGACGGCGAGGAATGCGACGACTGCGGGTCGTCGGGCGGCAGCTCTCCCTTCCAGAAGGTGCGGGTCGTAACCACCATCGACTACGACCTCGGCTAGGCCCGGGCGGAGGGTGGCACCAGATCGAGGACGGTCCGCTCGAGCAGGGTAAGCTCGTTCGGGGCGGACAGGCGGTGGGTGCCGCCCTTCACGATGGCGAGCTGGACGTCGGTCGAGGCGAGTGCGTCCTTGAGCCGCATCGCGATCTCGACTGGCACTTCCGCATCGGCGTCCCCGTGCAGCAGCCGGACCGGGCCGTAAACGTCGATCGGCCGGTCGAGGAGCTTCAGCCGCTCGCCCGACTGCCAGAAGGAGAAGGTCGTCAGTTCCGCCTCGCCGCCATAGGGATTGTCGCGGCGCAATTCGCCGTTGGCGGCAAGCGTCGCCTTGTCGGCTTCCCCATAGCCCCAGTCGGTGAAATCCGGTGCGGCGGCGATGCCGACGAGGGCCGCGACCCGCGCGCCCAGCCGTTCGGCGAGGTGGAGCATGATCCAGCCGCCCATCGAGGAGCCGACGAGGATGAGGGGATTGTCGTCAAGGTGGGCGACCGCTTCCGCCTCCTCCAGCCAGCAGTCGAGCGTGCCCTCGGCGAAGCGGCCGCTCGACTCGCCCGTGCCGCTATAGTCGAAGCGGAGCATGCCGAGCCCGTGCCGCTCGGCAAGGGCATCCAGCGCCAGCGCCTTGGACCCCATCATGTCGGAGGCATAGCCGGGCAGGAACAGGATGGTCGGCGCTGCGCCGGCCGGGCGGCGCTGGCGCACGGCGATGCGGCGCTCGCCGGAAAGCGCAAGGAAGGACGGGCTCATGATCCGTTCGTAGCGGCCTGGCGGCCATGCCGCGAGAGGCTGCTACGGCCGGTCCATCCAGCCTTTCGGGGCGGTCCCGGTCTCGGTCGGGCCCGGCACCGCTGCCGGCGCCTGGGTCATCTGCCGACCGGGCCAGGCAGCGACGAAGATGGCGATGGCCAGCACGGCGAGGCTCACCATCAGCAGCATGTAAGGGATGGTGCCGAGCAGGGGGCGGCTTCGTTCGAGCGGGTCGCCGCCGCCCGCCTGCATGCGCAAGCGGTTGACCGCGGGACGGCCAGATCGGGCCGGCCTGCGCGGCGGCCAATAGTCTTCGGGGCGGGTCCAGGCCCGCGCTTTCTCGTCGGGAATCGGCATGGCTGCTGGTGGAACGCACCATATCATGCTTGGCTTCGCACCACGGCGGAAAGTCCGGGGTGGCGGGGCTCCTTTGCGCCGGACCGTGGCGTCAGTGCAGCAAACGACCGGACTCTACGCCTGCGCGGGTTCTGGCGAAGCCGGCATGATCAATGTTGCGACCATGGGCGATCACCAGCAGCAACTCGGTGTAGAGTCGGTCCCACAGCGGCTGGACGAGCGAAATCTCGGTGCCTGCCTGGTCGATGATGATCGCCGGTCGATCGCCAACGGCGACCAGCCGAAGTCGGATCGGCGCATCGCCGGTGGAGCCTTCGTCGGCGAGCTCCCCGGCATCGGACAGGCGGGCGCTCATCAGGAAGCCGGCGAGGAGTTCGCCGCCGTAGAGGTCGAGCAGGACCGCGGCGGTGCCGGGCCGGTCCGGATCGCTGAGGCGGATGACCGGGCCTTCGCCCGCCTGCCCCTGATTCAGCACGAGCCGGATGCGGCTGCCCGATCCGTGGATGATGTCGCGAACGCGCATGATCGTGTCCCGTCTGCGGGTGCGCCATGCCGGTTGGAGGCACGAAAGCCGGAGTGATGCATCGATCACCCCGGCCCCCATGCCGCCGGACCGGAGGCCGGCGAATCCCTTACCCTTCCGCTTAGCGGAACAGGGACATGATGGCCTGCGGCGCCTGGTTGGCGATCGACAGCGCCTGGATGCCGAGCTGCTGCTTGACCTGCAGGGCCTGCAGCCGCGCGCTTTCCTTGGCGAGGTCGGCGTCGACCAGGTTGCCGACCGAAGCCTCGACGACATCGCTCAGCTTGCTGGTACCCAGCAGCTTGTGCAATATTCGCAGGTCGAGCAGTCGCTGACCCAGACGAGCGTCCTTCGGGACATACTTGCGCGCCTGTCGAGCGACGATCTGACGAGGGCCGGACAGCTGATCGGCCGCACCGCCGAGTTCGATTCCTCGGTCTCAGGGCTTACTGCCAACCGTCCTGCCGAATGGCGCTGGAGCTTCTCCAAGGCGCCGGCGTCGATCGAGGCGGAGGTACTGGATAGTGGCGGCCGGGTGGTGGCGCGTCCGGCAGTGACGGCGGATGCGGGCGGCAATTTGCGCTGGAATGGCGTGCTTGCCGACGGAAGCAGGGCTCCGGACGGCGCCTACGTCCTGCGGCTCATCGCGCGATCGGCGGACGGCACCGCGCTCAGCCCGACTCTGACCAGCCTCGGCCAGGTGCAGGACGTGGTCAGCCGCGAGGGCGAGCTCTGGGCCGGACTCGGCAGCGTCGCGCTGCCGCTCGCCAAGCTCGTGCGGATCAGCGCCTGATCAGCCGCACCAGCTTCGGCGGCCGTTGCCATAGGGGCGCGCCACGCCTTCGCGGATGAGGGTTGCGCCTACGTCGTGTCCATCAACCTCGACGTTTCTGAGCAGCCGACCGTAGCGATCGCGGTCACGCTCGTAGGAAACGAGCGTGACCGCGCCACCATTCAGCAGATCGTGCAGCCGTTCGGTCGCCCGGTCGCCAAGCGCCTTCTCCTCCGGGCAGCGGCTCTGGTGCGTTTCGGGAGCATCGATACCTGCGATGCGTATCTTCTCGCCGTCGAGGTGGAAGGTATCGCCGTCGACGACGCAGTTCAGCGATCCGCCGGTGCGACAGAAGTCGAAGCGAGTGCGGAGGCCGGGGGTGGACGCCGCATTCGCCCGGACAACGCTGTCGCCTCCCGTCAGCTCGTCGGCAAGCCCGCTTCCGATCACGCCGAAGGCAAGCAGGGCGCCAACGCCGATTGAGAGCCATGTGCGGGAAGCACCTGCCTGGGCTTTGCGACCGCTCCTTCGTGCTTTCGTCGTCCGACGGCGCGCGTCTGGTCCGTAATCGTCAAGGCGCGTGAATCGTCGCGCCGGGGAATTGTTCTTCACCGAGCACCCACCGAGCTTTGGGTGCCCTCACTCTAGCAGGCTTGAGGGGCTGCGGCGACGGGGGACTAACCTTCCGTCGCCGCATTTTGTCAGTAATCAGAAGCCGAAGCGAACGCCGCCGTGGACACTCACTTCATTGCCCTGGTCCTTGCCCGCCGTGGTGCTGGCGAGGACGTCGAGCTGGATGCGGCTGGTAAGCTGCGCCGACGCGCCGCCCGAAAAGCGGCTGTAGATGCCCTTGTCACGCTCGCCGAGGTTCCAGCTGTTGACGATCGTCGGCGCCGAGGTCTGCGAGAAGGCGAGGGTCCGGCTGTCGCCCTCCAGATCCTTCTCGATCATCGCGGAAGCGAACGGGCGAAGTGCCGCGCCGCCGCCCTCGAAATCGCCGCGAAGCTCGAGGCCGGCGCCGCCGACCAGCGCCGAATAGCGCTGCTTGCCGACGTTGAGGCTGAGCGCCGCGTCGCCTTCCTCAGTGTAGCCGTCGACCTTGGCGCGGGCATAGTCGATGCTCACGACCGGGCCGAGGCGGAACGCGCCTACGTTGGCGAGATAGCCGGCCTTGGCACCGGCGATGACGTGGCTGCCGTTCGGGCTGGCGGTCAGGTCGTCGATGACGCCGGTACGGCGGATGTCATAGTCGGTGCGGCCGGCACCGGCATGACCCTGCACGAACACCGGGCCGAGGGCGTAGGTGGCATAGACGCCGCCCTGCCAGCTTTCGCCGCGCACCCTGGCGCTGCCGATCCCGAACCTGGCCGTGCCGCGGCTGTAGTTGCCGGCGATGCCGACCAGGCCGTTGCCGCCGAAGCCGAACTCGACACCGGCGGTGGCGCCGATGCTGTTCACGTCGAAGGCGTCGTTGATGTCGGTGTTGCCGACGTCGCGGCTGAAATTGTCACCGACGGCGAAGACGCGGGCGCCTTCGAGCACCTCGCCGTCGCGCGGGCTGCCGAGGTCCATGCGGCTGTTCAGCGTGCGGCCGAACTGGCGCGCGCCGTCGAGCGCCAGGTCGCTGGTCGCGCCGAGATTCAGCGGAGCCTGCACTTGGCGCTGGATGTAGCGGGCAACGACGCGGAAGCCGTCCGAGCTGAGGTGCAGATTGTCGACGTAGAACAGATACCCGGCGCAGCCCGCGAGGACGTTCGCCTGGGTGCCCGGGCAGACCACGCCATTGGGCAGGCCGTAAGCGGCGCCGTTGGTCTGCACGCGCTGGAGCAGCGAAGTCAGGTCGAGATAGTGGACCATCACGCCGTTCGCGGCATAGCCGGCGAGCGTCTGCTGGATCGCGCTGTTGTAGGTGGTCGAGTAGGTGTTGCGCAGCGCCTGCGCGGCCGGGTTCGTCGCAACTTCCGGCAGCTGGGCGGTGTTGCCGGCAAGCCAGCTGATGGTCGGTGCGCCTGCGCCGACCAGCCGGTCGAGCTGGGTGCGAGCCGACAGGATGCTGTCGTTTACCGTGAAGGTTGGTGTACCGCCGGCGGTGATGATCTGCTCATACTGACGGGCGTCGTTGCCGCCGATGGAGATCGCAACCAGGTCGCCCGTCTGGAAGGTCGGCGCGATGGTCGGGAAGATGGTCGACTGAGTGCCGACGTTCAGGAACTGGTCGACCTCGTAGGGCAGGCCCCAGGTCGGCACATTGCCGTTCTGGTTGCGGGCCTGGCCGCCGCCGATGGCGAAATCGAACACCGGCACGCCGAGCAGCTGCGACAGGCTGTCGATGTAATTGGTGCCGCCGGAGAAGCGGCCGGTCGTGTAGATACCGCCGGTGCCCGTGACCGGATTGATGCCGGCGAGACGCAGGAAGTTGCCGGTGTCGGCATAGCTGTCACCGAAGGAGACGATGCGGGTGATGCGCTGCGCATCGGCCGGAGCCGACAGGCCGAACGCGAGAGCGGCGGTCGCTCCAAGCAAGGCACGAGCGCCAAGACGCTGGATCATGGTAGGTTTCCTCCCTTGCCGAAGAGACACTCGGCTTGGGCGAATCTATGCCCTTGCGGGCAAGCTCATGACAAGTGGCCTCGCTGCAACAGCGATGCTCAGATGCCGAGGACCCTGGCGAAGTCGGGATCGAGCAGATCGTGCGTCTCGGCGTGCCGCTTCATGTAGTTCATGTAGAAGGTGCACTGCGGGATCACCTGGAGCTTCTGCTCCCGCGCCCAATCCAGCGAGACGCGGGCGATCTTCGAGGCGAGGCCCTGGCCTTCGTGGGCGGGGGGCACGACGGTGTGCGGGAACATGATCTTGCCGCGCAGCAGCCGATAGTCGGCGAAGGCGACCGAGCCGTCGTCGAGGGCGATCTCGAACCTCTGCTTCTCCTCGTTGCGGACGACCTCCATCAGCGTCTCTCCCTTGCAAGGCGGCTCATCAGGATGGCGGCGCGGGTGGCCTGCCGCCAGATCGAAGGAATGTCGACCCGCTCGGCATCCGTGTGGTCGCCGGTCGAGGCGGGGCCGAGGCCGACCAGCCCGTCGACGTCGGCGGCGACGAAGCTGATGTCGCCGGCGCCGCGCTTCAGGGGATCGAGCGCCGCCATTTCCGGCAGATCGAGATCGCGGTTGATGCGGTTCAGCCGGTCGAGCAGCGCGCGATTGCCGGCGGTCGGCGCCATCGGCGGGTAGCCGTCCTCGAAAGTAAGCCTGGCTTCGATCGTGCCGGGCAACGGGGAGGCAAGGATCGCCTGCATCTTCGCCTTGGCGCGGTCGATCTGTTCCTGGCTGAGGCCGCGCAGGTCGCCGCGCGCGACGGCTTCGGCGGCGATGATGTTGGTCTTGCCAGTGACTTCGGCACGGATGCCGCCGGGCGCCAGCTTCGCACTGCTGCCGCCGGCGATCAGGCCGACGTTGAAGGTCAGGCTCGGCTCGCGCACCTCGCGCCGGAAGGTGTCGACGATCCGCGCCAGCTCGTAATTGGCGCCGAAGCCGCTCGCCTCGGAGAAGGTGCCGCTGGAATGGGCGCTGCGCGCGCGGACCACCAGCTGCCAGTCGTTGACCGAGCGGCGGGCGATCGAGCCCATGTCGCGGCCGCCTTCCTGCGCCAGTCCCTCGAAGTCGAGCGCCACGTCCGCCGCCTTGCCGGCCGCGATCAGGTCGGCGCGCGCGAAGTCCTGCGGCGTTCCGGGATCCTCCTCGTCGCCGGTCAGGAAGACGGTGATGTCGGAGCCCGCGAGCGTTCCCGCCGCCCGCATCGCCCGTAGCGCGGCGACGATCACCGCCACCCCGCCCTTATTGTCTGCGGCGCCCGGCCCGTGGCCCTTGTCGCCTTCGCGGGTCCACTTCTGGAAGGGCGAGTCCGGCTCGAACACCGTATCGAGGTGGCCGATCAGAAGCAGCTTCCTGTTGCCCGCCTTGCCGCGGTGGGTGGCGACGAGATGGCCCGCACGACCGGTCTGGCGAAGTGGGATCCAGCGCACGGCGAAGCCAAGGGGCTCGAGCTCCGCGCGGACCTGCGCCGCGACCTTCTCGACCCCGTCCGGATTCTGGCTGCCGCTATTCTGGTTGACCAACCGCTCGAGCAGCGAGAGCGTCCGCTCCTGCTCGGCGGCGACGATCGCCTGCATCGTTCGCTCGGCCCTGCTCAGCTGAGCGGCGGCCGGACTGGCGAGAAGCAGCGCCAGAACACCGACCAACAGCCTCATCCGACCACCATTCCCCGGCATTCTCCAAGCCCGATGCTCACATGGCCGTCGGCCTCCGCCCGCGCCGTCAGGATCAGCTCGTCGCCGTCCTCGAGGAAGCTGCGCTGCTCGCCCGACGGCAGCGTGAGCGGCGCCTTGCCGCCCTGGCTGATCTCCAGCAGCGAGCCCAGGCCGTCGGCCGATGCGGTCGACAGGGTGCCGGTCCCGATCAGGTCGCCCGGCTGCAGGTTGCAGCCATTGCAGCTGTGGTGGGCGATGATCTGCTCGACCGTCCAGTACATGGCGTCGGCGGCCCGTCCGCGGCTGAGGCGGTGCGGCGGCATGCCCGCTTCGCGCATCGCCCGCGTGCTCAGGCAGGCTTCGACGATCAGGCCAAGTCCGGGCCGCTCCGATCCGCCATCGAGATAGGGCAGCGGCGCAGGATCGCCGTCTGGGCGCACGAAGGCTTCCGTCATGAACGGTGCCAACGCCTCCGGGGTCACCACGAAGGGCGACACGCTGGTCAGGAAGTTCTTGGCGAGGAAGGGGCCGAGCGGCTGATATTCCCACGCCTGCAGGTCGCGCGCGGACCAGTCGTTGAGCAGGCAAAAGCCGGCGACCGCATCCTCCGCCTCGTCGATGGGAATGGGCTGCCCGAGCGCATTGCCGCAGCCGATCCAGACGCCCAGTTCCAGCTCATAATCGAGCCGGCGCGAGGGACCGAATACCGGCACTTCGGCCTCGGGCGGCTTGCGCTGACCGGACGGGCGGATCACCGGCTCGCCCGACACCCGCACGCTCGAGGCGCGGCCGTGATAGCCGATGGGCACATATTTGTAGTTGGGCAGCAGCGGATTGTCGGGGCGGAACTGGCGGCCGACATTGGTCGCGTGATGGATGCCGACGTAGAAGTCGGTATAATCGCCGATCAGGGTCGGCAGGTGCATGGTCGCTTCCGACTGGCCGATCAACGCACCCTCGACCCCGTCGCGATGCGCCTCGTTGCTGAGAAGCTCCGACAGCCGCTGTCGCAGCGCCACGCGGGGCCCGCTGCCGAGCGCAAGGAAGCCGTTGAGAACCGGGCTCGCCAGTTCCTCAGTCCACGCATCGCCGAGCGCGTCGGTGATCGCTGCAAGATCGAGCAGGAAGTCGCCGATCGCGATCCCGGCACGCCGCTCTTTTCCCTCGCTGGCGAAGATGCACAAGGGCAGGTTCTGGATCGGAAAATCGGCATGGCCGTTCGCGCTCTCCACCCAGGAGGTGAGCGCGGGATCGTGGGTCTCGTCGATCCTCATGGCAGGCGCGCCTTGGGGAAATCGGCCCACGCCGCGTCATAGTCCGGCTGGGCCCGGCCGATCGCTTCGGCGGTCACCTCGAACGGCCAGCAGCTTTCGACCATGAAAGCCATGGTGCCGTCGATCTTGACCGGCTTCAGCTCGGCTTCGCTCGCCTTGCGCCAGCTCTCCACGTCGGGGCCGTGGCCGCTCATCATGTTGTGGAGGCTGAGGCCGCCCGGCCGGAAGCCGTCCGCCTTCGCATCATATTCGCCGGTCAGGAGCCCCATGCACTCGCTCATCACGTTGCGGTGGAACCAGGGCGGGCGGAACGTGTCTTCGGCCACCATCCAGCGCGGCGGGAAGATGACGAAGTCGACATTGGCGCGACCGGCGACGCTCGACGGCGAGGTCAGGACGGTGAAGATCGACGGGTCCGGATGGTCGAAGCTGACCGTCCCGATCGCGTTGAAGTGCGACAAGTCGTAGCGGCAGGGCGCGAGATTGCCGTGCCAGGCGACCACGTCGAGCGGGCTGTGGTCGAGCCTCGTCGTCCACAATCGTCCACCATATTTCTGGATCAGCTCGGTCGGTTCGTCCCTGTCCTCGAACCAGGCGACCGGCGTCTCGAAGTCGCGCGGGTTGGCAAGGCCGTTGGCCCCGATCGGTCCGAGGTCCGGCAGGCGGAAGGGAGTGCCGTAATTCTCGGTAAGATAGCCGCGCGCCGATCCGTCCGGCAGCGCCACCTTGAAGCGCACGCCGCGCGGGACCAGCGCAATCTGCCCGGGTGCGATCTCGACCCGCCCGAGCTCGGTCAGCAGTTCGATCCGGCCCTGCTGCGGCAGGAACAGCAGTTCGCCGTCCGCCGAAGTGAAGACCCGGTCGAGCCGCTCCTGATTGGCCGCATAGAGGTGCACCGCCACGCCCTCGAGATCGGCCGGCGCGCGGTTGAAGACGGCGGTCGTCAGCGAATCGATGAAGTCGGTGCCGGCAGCCGGCTCGGCGATCGGATCCCAGCGCAGCCGGTTGGGCGCCAGTGGATCGGCTCCCGCCTCGCACTTCAGCCGCGGCGCACCCGCATAAGCGGTGAACGGCCGATGGTCGGCGGTTGGCCGCAGCCGGTAGAGCCAGGATCGCCGGTTCTCATGCCGCGGCATGGTGAAGGCCGTGCCCGACAATTGCTCGGTATAAAGGCCAAAGGCCGGCTTCTGCGGTGAATTGCGCCCCTTGGGCAGCGCGCCCGGAACAGCCTCGGTCGCGACATGGCCGCCGAAGCCCGGGAGATAGGCGGGAGTGGAGCTGGTCAGCATGTCACCGCTCTAGGCCTGCCGGAGCGATGAGAAAAGCGCCGTCCCGACCGGAGCCGGGACGGCCTCGCTTCAATTGACGTTGACGTTGATCTCGTCGGGCACCGTGATCTCGGTCTTCGAGCCGAAGGTGCCGTTCTGGTAGAGGATGAAGCCGACGACCAGGATCGCCAGCAGGAGCACGACCGCGATCAGCCCGCCGCTTCCGCGGCCGCCGTCGGCGTTGACCACCGTCGTCCGCTCCACCACGCGCCCGTCGTCGACGCCGTCCCGATTAATGTCCGCCATGTCCCTTGAACTCCTGTTATGGTAGCGAAACGAACGCCGGGCGCGGCGAACCGTTCCTGTCAGTCGTTCACCGCCCGCTTCGGCTCCGTCTCGTCGCGAAGCGCATGGCAGTCGAACCGTCCGCGGATCGCCCGGTTGAAGTAGGCCCCTTTGGAAGGCGCTGCGGAGAACCTCTCAGCGACGTCGGCAGGTACGCCGAGGTAGAGGTAGCGCCGCCCGCCCGCGAGGCAGATCTCCAGCGCCCTGTGCTCCGGCCAATAGAGCGCGCCACGAATGAGGCTGCTGTCCATCACCGTGCTGAACGCGACGGCTCCGAAGCGGACTCATGATCTGCGGCAGAAGGATTCCCACGGGAGTCGAACCGGTATACTTTACTATCTGGTAACCGTGGCTGGGGCATTTGCATCCTTAATGGGGGTAATGGCAGGCGCATGGACGGCAGCTTCGCACCAGCAATGACGGCAGACCAGGAATCGGTCCCGCCCTCGATGGAGATCGGCACGGACGAGCGGCGCATGCATGTCCGCGCCTATAATTACTGGGCGTCGCTGCTCGGTGGGCGGGACTTTCCGTCGATCGAGGACCTCGACAGCAGCCACGTCCGCGATTTCTCCGACCATAGCTTGCTGCTCGACTTCACCGCTTCGCCCGACAATCCCGCATGCAGCTTCATCGGCGCCACCATCCGGGCAGAGTGCGAGATCGGCGACGAGGTGCGGACCATCGCCGACGTGCCGCCACGGTCGCTGCTCAGCCGGCTGACCGATCATTACATGCAGATCATCGCCAATCGCGCGCCGATCGGCTTCGAAGCCGAGTTCACCAATCAGCGCGGCCACGACATCTGCTATCGCGGCATCCTCATGCCCTTCTCATCGGACGGCGAGACGATCGATTTCATCTACGGCGTCATCAACTGGAAGGATGGCGTGACCGTCGCTCCAGTTTCGTTCGTGCCGGCGGCTGCTGCAACCGAGCCCGGACAGGACGTCCTCGATCTGACCGATGCGCTCGGCTTCGTGCCTGACGGAGAGGAAGTGGAAGCGCCGGTGGCGGCGCTTGATGCCGATGCCGGCCTCGCCGACCGGCTCTCCGCCGCGCGCGAAACGGTGGAGGTGCTCAAGGCCGCCGACGGTCGCAGCCGGGCTGCACTCTATCGCGCCCTGTCGCTCGCCTATGATTTCGCCGTCGCCTCCCGCCGCGTGCCGGACGACTATGCCGAACTGCTCGAGGATGCAGGGATCAAGGCCCAGGCGCGTGCGCCGATGACGCCGATCGTGAAGCTCGTATTCGGCGCTGATTACGACAAGGCCCGTCTCACCGAATTTGCCGCCGCCCTCGCCTATGCCGAGCGCTGCGAGGTCGACTTCGAGGGGTTCCTCCCTTTCATCGAGACCTGCCCTGGAGGACTGAAGGGGCTGGTCGCGGCCGAACGCGACGCGCGCCGGCCCGTGACGCGGGTCGACAATCGCGCCGATCGTGCCCGTACCCGCCTCCGCTCGGCGCACGCCCAGTCGCTCAGCGCGCTTGCCGGCAATGACGAATTCACACTCGTCCTGGTCCGCCGCGACGCGCAGGGGCGGGTCGAGCCGGTGACGGCGGTGGCGGACCTCGGCCTGCTCGAAAAGGCCCTTCGCCGTCTCGCCTGAGTTCGATCCGGGCGCAGACGGGGTTGTGACCCGGGGAGGCCGGGTCTAGACGCCCGTGAAGATTTCACCGGCGGAGCATCAAGAAACATGGCGGCTGACCCCCGCGTGTCCGGCACGTTGACGGACGCCTTTTTCGAAGCCTTGCTGGAGGGCGCCCTGCCCGGCGAGACCGAGGGCTTCAGCCGGGACGAGCGGGCCGAGGCTGCGGCCTTCATCGCCGATACGGCGGCGAACCGCCAACCCGGCGAGATCGCGCTCAAGCTCCAGTCGATGGGTGGCGAGGCCGCGCGCCGCTTCATGCGGCTGGTTATCGTCAACGATGACATGCCCTTCCTCGTGGACAGCGTCGCCGCGGTGATCGCCGGCCATGGGCTGACCGTCCACCGCCTGCTCCATCCGATCGTTTCCGCCCGCCGCGACGGCGCGCGACTGGTGTCCCTCGGCGAGGGCAACCCCGAATCCGTCATCTATGTCGAGCTCGATCGTGCCGATGCACGCGGTCGGCAGGAACTCGTTCAGGGCGTGGAAAGCGTGCTCGCCTGCGTCCGCGCCGCGGTGACCGACTGGCGGACCATGCTCCAGCTCATGCACGACGATGCCGCGGCGGTGTCCGCGATCGACGCCGAAAGCGGAGCGCTGCTGACCTGGCTTGCCGACAATCACTTCACCCTGCTCGGACACAAGACTGTCGCGGCCGACGGCAGCATCGGCGAGGGGCTCGGTATTCTCGCTTCCGCCGGGATCGACCTGTGGAGCGCAGAGGGTCTGCGCGCCATCACCGACGCGGTTGCGCAAGAGACGCGCTCCGTTCTCCTCCTCAAGGCCGACCGGCTGTCGCCCGTGCACCGCCGCGTGCCGCTCGACGTGGTGGTCGTGCGCCGTGCCGATGGTGCGCTGTCGATCCATGCGGGTCTGTGGACCAGCGCGGCCCTGCGCTCGCCGCCAACCGAGATCCCGGTCGTTCGCCAGCGGCTCGCCAAGCTCGATCGCGAACTCGGTTTCGCGCCTGCCAGCCATGGCGCGAAGGCGCTGGCCCACGCCATCTCCACTCTTCCGCACGACCTGCTCGTGTCGTTCGAGGAGGCCGAAGTGCGCGAGGCGGCGCTTACCGCGATGAGCCTTGCGGACCGGCCGCGCCCCGCCTTGCTCCTCCTCCCCGGCGCCCTCCGCCGTCACCTTTTCGCTTTCGTATGGCTTCCTCGAGACGAACTCACCACCGCACGCCGCCAGGCGATCATGCGGCTGATCGAGGAAGCGGTGCTGTCGTCGGTCACCAGCTGGGCGGTCGAGCTCGGCGACGGCGGGCTCGCCCTCATCCGCCTGACCCTCGGCTTCGCGGCGTCGCGGCCGTTGCCGGATGTCGAGGCGCTCGATGCGCAGCTGGTCGACATGGTGCGTGGCTGGGCACCGGCCGTCGAGGCCGAGCTGAGCGAGCGGGTCGGAAGCGGTCGTGCGACCAGGCTTGCCCTCACCTACCTGCCGGGCGTCCCGGAAGATTATCGCAGCCGTGCGAGCGCCGCCGAGGCCGCCGCCGACATCCTCCGCCTCAGCGCTCTGGAGGGTCCGGAGGATCGTGACGTCCGCCTGTTTCGCGACGAGCGCGACCGGCCGGGCCGGCTTCGTCTCAAGCTCTACCGCTCGGGCGGGCTCGTGCCCTTGTCGGAAGCGGTGCCAGTGCTTGAGAATTTCGGCTTTCGGGTCATCGAGGAACGGCCTGCTGCTCTCGGCGAGGACAGCCGGCTTGGCCACATCCACGATTTCCGGCTGGAGCTGCCGGGCGCAGAGATGGACCAGGTGCTCGCCCGCACCGACGTCATCGAGGGGGCGATCGGCGCCGTTCTCCAGCGCCACTCCGAAGATGATGAGTTTAACCAGCTCGTCCTGCTCGCCGGGCTCGATCCCCAGCCGGTGGTCTGGCTGCGCGCCTGGTTCCGCTACCTCCGCCAGACCGGAGTCGCCTATGGGCTGATGACGATGGTTGATGCGCTGAAGCGCTCACCCGCTGCCACCCGCGCGCTGATCGGCTGGTTCTCGGCCGCTCACGATCCCGCACGCGAGAACCGCAAGGGAGCGGTCGGTGCGGAGAAGGCTGCGTTCGACACGGCGCTGGCACAGGTCAAGTCGATCGACGACGACCGCATCCTGCGCCTGTTCCGCAACGTGGTCGGTGCGACGCTGCGGACCAACGCCTTTGCGCCGCGTCCCGGCGAGGCGCTTGCCTTCAAGCTCGACCCGAAGCGCATCCCCGGACTTCCGGCGCCGGTGCCCTATCGCGAGATCTGGGTCTATTCGCCGCGGGTCGAGGGCATCCACCTGCGGGGCGGGCCAGTCGCCCGCGGCGGCCTTCGCTGGTCCGACCGGCGCGACGATTTCCGCACCGAGATCCTCGGCCTGATGAAGGCGCAGCTGGTCAAGAACGCCGTCATCGTGCCGACCGGCGCCAAGGGCGGCTTCTATCCCAAGCAGCTGCCTTCGCCCGCGACCGATCGCGAAGCCTGGCTCGCCGAAGGTACCGAAAGCTACCGCATCTTCATCCGCTCTCTGTTGTCGGTCACAGACAACATCGTCGAAGGCGGGGTCGTCCACCCCGAGGGCGTTGTCGTTCACGACGGCAACGATCCCTATTTCGTGGTCGCCGCGGACAAGGGCACTGCCACCTTCTCCGACGTCGCCAATGCCATCGCGCTGGAGCGGGGCTTCTGGCTCGGTGATGCCTTCGCCAGCGGCGGCTCCAACGGCTACGACCACAAGGCGATGGGGATCACCGCCAAGGGCGCGTGGATCAGCGTCCAGCGCCATTTTCTCGAAATGGGCATCGACGTCCAGACGCAGCCGGTGACGGTCGCGGGCTGCGGCGACATGTCGGGTGACGTGTTCGGCAACGGCATGCTGCTCAGTACGGCAATCCAGCTCGTCGCTGCCTTCGACCACCGCCACATCTTCATCGATCCGACGCCCGATCCGGCCGTCAGCTGGCAGGAGCGCAAGCGCCTGTTCGACCTGCCGCGGTCGAGCTGGGACGATTACGACCGGACCAAGCTCAGCCCCGGTGCGATGATCGTGCCGCGCAGCCAGAAGGAGATCGAACTGACGCCGGAAGCGGCTGCCGCCATCGGCGTCCAGCCCGGCATCTTCGATCCCACCAGTCTCATCAATGCCATCCTGAAGGCCCCCGTCGGCCTGATGTGGTTCGGTGGCATCGGCACCTATGTGAAGGCGCGTGCGCAGGCCAATAGCGCAGTCGGCGATCCAGCCAACGACGCGCTTCGCGTCGATGCTGCCGACCTTCGCGCCAAGGTGCTTGGCGAGGGCGCCAACCTTGCCATCACGCAGGCCGCCCGCATCGAGTTCAGCGAGCGAGGTGGACGCTGCAATACCGACTTCATCGACAATAGTGCGGGCGTCGACTGCTCGGACAACGAGGTCAACATCAAGATCCCGCTCAACCAGGAGATGCTGGAGGGGCGGCTGACGCTGGACGCGCGCAACGACCTGCTCGCCCGGATGACGGACGAGGTGTCCGAACTGGTGCTCGAGGACAATCGCCGGCAGACGCTGGCACTGTCGGTCGCCGAGCGGGGTGGAGTATCGGCTCTTCCCGCGCAGGTCCGGACGCTGGAGCTGCTGGAGTCGTCGGGTCGCCTCGACCGCCGCGTCGAGGGCCTGGAAGGCAGCGAGGATCTGCTCCGTCGCGCTGCGGAGAACCGAGGCCTGACCCGTCCGGAGCTGTCGGTGCTGCTCAGTCTCGCCAAGTTGAGCCTGCAGGATGCGGCTGAGGAGCTTCGGTTGGCCGAGGACCCGCTCCTCCACGATCAGCTGCTCGCGGCCTTCCCGGCGCCGCTGCGCGAAGCCCATCGCGAGGCACTGCTCAATCATCGGCTCGGAAACGAGATTCTCGCCACCAAGGTCGCCAACCGCTTCGTCAACCGGCTCGGACCGAACGTCGCGCTCGAACTGACCGAGGAAGAAGGCTGCTCGCTTGGGCAGGTGGTCGCCGCTTTCCTCACGGCCGAGCGTCTGCTGAAGCTCGACCTGTTGTGGGACCGGATGGACCAGGCCGACGTCGGCGAGGCTGCGCGGCTCGACCTCTTCGCCATGGCGGCGCAGAGCATCCGCAGCCACATGGCCGACATCCTTCGCGCCGGTGGCGGCGAGATGAGGGTGTCCGACCTCGTTGCCTTGCTCGAACCTGGCCTGCTCAAGATCGAAGCGGCCGCTCGGACGATCATCCGCGACGAGGTCCGCATGCAGGCAATGGCGCGGCACCAGTCCATCGAGGCGCTGGGCGCGAGCGAAGCCATCACCCGCGGCCTGGTCAAGCTCTACGAGCTGGACGGCGTCTTCGGCATTGCCGCGCTCGCCATGCGCAAGGAGCTGGACGCGCTGGCGCTGACCCAGGCCTATGTCCGCATCGGCGAGACGCTCGGCCTCGACTGGGCGCAGAGCCAGGCATTCCGCCTGAACCCGACCGATCACTGGGAGCGGCTGCTGGTCGCCAATCTGCTCAACGACTTCGAGCAGCTTCGCGTGGAATGGCTTGCGCGCATCCGAGGCGACGATCCGGAGGCGTCTGTCGAACGCTGGGCGGAGCGGCACGAGAAGCGCATCCTGCAGTTCCGGCGGCTGGTCGACCGCGCCCGCGGCAGCGGAACGGTGACCGTGCCGATGCTGGCGCAGATCGCCGGCCAGGCCCGCATATTGCTCGCCCGCTAGGCCGCTGCGTGCGCATCGCGATGCTGACGCCCGCGCCCGACTATGTCGGGGAGTGGGACTGGGCCTTCGACATCGAGGCCAAGGCCCTGCGGGCGAGCGGCGCCGATGTGGTGGCGGTGCCGTGGACCGAACTCGACGGACCGAACGGCTTCGACCTTGTCCTGCCGCTCGTCACCTGGGGCTATCATCTGCGACTGCCCGAGTGGATGACCCTGCTCGACCGCGCCGAAGCCGGAGGCTGGCCGATGCTCAATCCGCCGGCGCTGCTGCGCTGGAACAGCGACAAGGCCTATCTGGCCGAGCTCGGAGCCAAGGGGATCGCCAGCGTACCGACGCTTGAAGTGGACCATCTGAACGAGGCCGCACTGACCGCCGCTCATGGCGTGCTCGGCAGCGACGAGCTGGTGATCAAGCCGCCGGTGTCGGCAGGGGCCTGGGGCACTTACCGGCTGGGCAAGGGGGAGCCCGTCCCGGCCGAGGTGCACGGGCAGCGCATGCTGATCCAGCCATGGCTGCCGTCGGTGGTCAGCGAGGGCGAATATAGCCTGATCCTGTTCGGCGGCCGCTTTTCGCACAGCGTTGCCAAGCGACCGAGGTCGGGCGACTTCCGGGTCCAGCCCGATCACGGCGGATCAACCGAACCGTGTGCGCTGCCCGAAGGTGCCATGGCGCTCGCCGAAGCCGCGCTGGCCGCCGCGCCTGCGCTCGCGACCTACGCTCGTGTCGACCTCATCCGTGGACCTGACGGCGCGCTGCAATTGATGGAGCTGGAGCTGATCGAGCCTGCCCTGTTCCTGCATTGCGTGCCCGACGCAAAGGCGCGTTTCGCGCAAGCCATCCTGACCGCCCGCCCGGCCTAGCCGCCGAGTGCGCTGCCGAACAGCCACTGGCGCAACGCGCTGGTGAGGTTGGGCGGATCGGCGACCTTGAGCCGTGCCTCGTCCACCTCGGCGACGAGGGCGTTGACGGGCATGGCGGCATCGCGCGCAGCGATCTCGAGCGCCCGCCAGAAGATGGGTTCGAGGCTGATGCTGGTCTGGTGACCGCGGATGAGGACGCTGCGCTTGACGGGCGGCGAATAGGTAACGGTCTCCAAGGCCCAAGCTCCACTGGACGTCGCCCGGATGAAGGATGCGGCGTCGGTCTCGAAGGCCAACGCCGCAAGTCCTTCCGGGGTTCGTCCGGTCAGTACATGTGCTGGCCGCCGTTGATCGACAGGGTCGAGCCGGTGACGAAGCCCGCATTCTCTTCGGTCAGGAAGATCACTCCGCGAGCGATTTCGTCGGCGCGGCCGAGGCGACCGACGGGGATGCGCGCGACGATCTTTCCGAGAACATCCTCGGGAACGGCGGCGACCATGTCGGTGTCGATGTAGCCCGGCGCGATGGCATTGACGGTCACGCCCACGCGCGCGCCCTCCTGCGCCAGCGCCTTGGTGAAGCCGTGGATGCCGGATTTTGCGGCGGCATAGTTGACCTGGCCATATTGGCCGGCCTGGCCATTGATGGAGCCGATGTTGACGATCCGGCCATAGCCCCGCGCCACCATGCCGTCCCACACCGCCTTCGCCATGTTGAAACAGCCGCCGAGATTGGTGTCGATGACCTCCTGCCACTTGGCATGGTCCATCCGCTTCATTGTCGTGTCGCGGGTGATTCCGGCATTGTTGACCAGCACGTCGACGGGCCCGAGCGCCTCCTCGACCCACCGGACCCCGGCGATGCACGCCTCATGGTCGCTGACGTCCCACTTGAAGGCCTGGATCCCGGTCCGATCGGTAAAGTCGCGGGCGCGCTCCTCGTTGCCGGCGTAATTGGCGGCGACGGTCATGCCGGCATCCTTCAGGGCGACGCTGATCGCCTCGCCGATGCCGCGTGTTCCACCGGTGACGATCGCAACCCTGGCCATGTGATTCTCCCCTAATCGGCGAGGGATAGCCTAGGCAGGCGCTATCCACCCCGCAAGCTCGCGGCGCATCAGGGCTTCGAGCATGTCCGTGCCGATGTCGCCGTCGTTGAGGCAGTCGAGCCGGGCGAAATGGGTGCCGCCGGCTTTCTCGAAATCCTCCTTGCCGCGGATGCCCAGTTCCTCGACGGTTTCCAGGCAGTCGGCGGAGAAGCCGGGGGCGGCGATCGCGACGCGGGTGACGCCCTGCGCGGGATAGGCCTTCAGCACGTCGTCCGTCGCAGGCTCCAGCCATTTGTCGCGGCCAAAGCGGGATTGGAAGCTGGTGTCGGTTGCGACCTTCAGCCTCTCGCCCAGCAGCCGCGCCGTCTTGCGGCAATGGCAGTGGTAGGGATCGCCCTTGCGCAATGTCCGCTCGGGCATGCCATGGTAGGAGAGCAAGAGCCGCTGCGGCTCGAAGTCGAGCGTGGCCATCTGCCGCTCGAGGTCGGCCTTCAGCGCCTCGATATATTCGTCCGCGTCATGGTAGGGCGGGAGCGTGCGCAGCGCCGGCTGCCAGCGCATGCCGGCGAGCGTCGCGAAGGCATGGTCATTCGCCGTCGCCGTCGTGGCGGCGCAATATTGCGGGTAGAGGGGCGCGAGCAGGATGCGCTCGCAGCCGCTGTCCTTCATTGCCGTCAAGCGGTCCGGGATCGAAGGGTTGCCGTAGCGCATCGCCCAGTCGACCCGCACGTCCTGCCCAAGCCGCTCCTGAAGCTTGAGTGCCTGCCGCTTGGTGATGGCTGCGAGAGGGGAGCCGTCCTCGCTCCATACCTGCGCATAGGCATGCGCCGACTTGGCGGGCCGGGTGCGCAGCACGATGCCGTGCAGGATCGGCTTCCAGATCGCGCGCGGGATCTCGATTACCCGGGGATCAGACAGGAATTCGGCCAGATACTTGCGCACGGCCGGGACGTCCGACGAGTCGGGCGTGCCGAGGTTGATCAGCAGCAGGCCGACCTTGCGCGGCGGGATGGAAGGATGATCAGAGGGAGGAAGCATCGGCTCAGGACATCGGGTCGAAGGGCAGGCTGCGCAAGCGCCGCCCGGTTGCCGCCGCAAGGGCGTTGCCGACCGCTGCGGGGGCAGCGGCCGGACCAAGGCCATTCACACCGCCAGGCGCTTCGCCGCTAGCCAGTATTTCGACCAGTATCTCGGGTCCGCCGGCGAGACCGGGGGCCTGCGGCTCCAAGGGCCCGAGCACGCGGCCGTGACGAAAGGAAGGCGCGCGTGAGGTCACCTGGCCGATCGCCGCCAGCATCCCGCCCTCGATCTGCTGACGGACCAGCGCCGGGTTCACCACCTTTCCGCAGTCCACCACCGCCACCAGCCGGCTCACTTCCACCCTGCCCCCTGCTCCGACCTGCGCCTGCCCGACCAATGCGATGTGGCTGCCATAGCCGCTGAAGGCGGAAAGTCCCATCTGGCTTCCCGGGCCGCCGCCGTCCCAGCCGCCCAGCGTCGTCGCCCGGACCAGGCAGCGGGCAAGGCGGGGGTTTCCCGAAAGAAGCGCGATGCGCTGGCTCAAAGGGTCGCGTCCACCGATCCGCGCCAGTTCGTCGAGGAAGCTTTCCGTGAAGAAGGTGAGGACCGGGTGCAATTCGCCGCGGTGATAGCCGATGCGGATCGGCAGCCCGGCATTCGCCGCTTCGATCGCCACATGCGGAATGGAATAGGGAAGCGGCACCACCGACGCGCTACGAAACTGCCCGCCCTCCCGGCCGAGCAGCCGCTTCATGGCCGCGCTCGTACCGTCCTCGCCCACCAGCCGCAGCCGCCAGCCCGCAATGCTTCCGTCCGGAAGTGGACGGGCAAACAGCCGCGCCTTGATCGGCGAACGGACGGCATCGCCGCGCAGCTGCTCCGTGCGACCGAGCGTCGCCTGCACGGGGCGGCCGGTTCGCCTTGCAAGGGCGGCCGCGGCGGGCACCAGCTCGGCTTCCAGCGCTGAGCCGCCCTGGCCGCCGACTGGCATGGCGTAGAGGATGGTATCGCCAAGGCCGACGCCAGCCGCATCGGCAGCGGCGCGCCGGGCCAGCTCCGGTGCCTGGCTAGCCGCCCAGACTTCGAGCAGGCCGTCCCTCAAGCGCGCCGTGGCGCTCGGTGGCTCGAGATCCTGGTGGAGCGCGGCTGCGGACGAATAGGTGGCGGCGAGCGGCCGCACCCCTTCGAAGATGCCGTCCACGTCGCCGACCGAATGGAGGAGCTCGAAATCCTCGCCAGCCAGTGCGCGGTCGAGCGCGTCGGCGATGACGAGGTCGTTGCCGCCAGCCGGGCCGAAGCTCCGGATGTTCGCGCGGGCAAGCGCACTTTCCGCTGCCCACCAATCTTCGGCGAGGGCCGCGACCCAGCCGTCGCCTTGCTCGAACTGGATACCCTGCGGTGGCGGCGAGTCGATGCGGACGGGTCCGCCACCCGAGCGCCGAAGCGAGGCGTGCAGCAGGCCGGGCAGACGCACGTCGCCGGCGAAGCGGAGCCGCCCCTGCGCCTTGGGCAAGGCATCGAGGCGCGGAAGCGGCCTGGCGGCGAGGGTGCCGGCAGAAGCGCGGAGCGGTGCCTCCTTCGGAAGATCGCGTCCTGCCGCCGCCTCGGCCAGGGCGGCGAAGGGCAGGCGTTTGCCTTCGTGGGTCACAAAGCCATCCGCGCTGTCGCACTCGCCCGCGGCGACGCTCCAGCGATCCGCCGCCTCGGCGATCAGCAGCGCCCGCGCCGCCGCCGCCGCCTGACGCACCGGCGCTTCCATCGCCCGGATGCTGGTCGAGCCGGCGGTGATCCGCGTGGCACCTTCGGGAAGCGACCAGGACCGCGCGTCACCATCGAACCAGCCTTCGCCGTCCGCCAGGCGATTGTCCCACCGGCTGCCCGCCCGCGCCGGAGCGACCTCGATGGTCTCCCACGCGGCGCCAAGCTCGTCGGCGGCGACCTGAGCGAGACCCGTCCAGACGCCCTGTCCAGTCTCCACCTGCGGCACGGCCACGGTCACCCGCCCGTCCTTGCCGATCGCCAACGCCGGACCCAGCAGCGCGGCATCCTTGCTCCCAAGCAGGCTCGCCCGCTCACCGCGCGGCCATACGGCCCAGCCGACGGCCAGCCCGACCGCGGCGCCGCCGCCCACCAGCAGGGTGCGGCGGGTCAGCTTCAAGAAGCGTAGTGCGCCTTGAGCGCGACCCGGTCGATCTTGCCGGTGCCGAGCCGCGGCAGGCTGTCGGTCGCGAAGATGAAGCGCGCCGGCACCTTGAAGGCTGCCAGGCGCGGCTCGAGGAAGGCGCGCAGGTCGGCCTCGCCGAGGTCGCTTCCCTCCGCCGGCAGGACCACCGCGACCGGCACTTCGCCCAGCCGTTCGTCGGGAGCGCCGAACACCGCCGCTTCGGCCACCGCTTCGCAGGAGTAGATCGCAGCTTCGACTTCGGCCGAACTGATATTCTCGCCGCCGCGGATGATGATGTCCTTCTTGCGGTCGACGATGAACAGATATCCGTCCTCGTCGATGTAGCCGATGTCGCCGGTCTTGAGGTAGCCGTCGGCCGTGAAGGCCGCGACCGTCGCTTCGGGGTTCTTCCAATAGCCCTTGATGTTGGCGGCCGAACGGATCGCCACTTCGCCCCGTTCGCCGACCGGCAGGTGGGCGTCGCCGGCACCGAGGATGGCGAGGTCCACGAAGGGCAGAGCGCGGCCGGTCGAGGCCGGCTTGGCGATGTAGTTGCCCCAGAAATTACCGCAGCCGACCGCATTGGTCTCGGTCAGGCCATAGCCGAGCGCCGGCTGGGCGGTGTCGAAGCTGTCCTTCAGCCGCTGGACGTGCGCGACCGGCCGCGGCGCGCCACCCGCGGCGATGTCGGTCAGGCTGGAGAGGTCATGGTGCTCGCGATCGGGATGGCTCATCATCTCGAGGCTCATCGTCGGAACGCCGACGAAATAGGTGATCTTCTCCTGGGCGATCAGGCGCAGCGCTTCGCCCGCGTCCCACTTGGGCATGAGCACCATGCCGCGGCCGATGACGAAGCTGTTGAGCAGCACCGGCACCTCCCCGGTGACATGGAACAGTGGCACGTTGAGCAGGGTCTTGGGTGGGTTACTGGGCTCCGACCCCATGCTCTGCATGATGCCGAGCAGGCACATGATGCTGGTCGCGTAAGTGTAGACGCCCTGGGTCACCGCCCGGTGCGTCGACAGCGCGCCCTTGGCGCCGCCGGTCGAACCGGAGGTGAAGAGGATGGTGGCGTCGTCTTCAGGGCCGATCTCGGGCAGCGCGACGTCGCTTGCCGCGCCCTCGGTCAGCGGGGCGATGGCCTCCACGATCGGCCGCTCGATCGGCAGCGCGACGATCGGCCACGGTCCGCATGCGGCGGCGATGCGCCTGGCGCGCGGTTCGTCGGCGATGATCAACCTGGGCTCGGTCAGTTCGAGCGCATGGCTCATCTCCGCGCTCTGCCACCAGCCGTTCAGCAAGGTGGAGATGCCGCCCGCCTTGAGCACGGCCATGTGGGCGACGATCCAGCTCGGGCAGTTCCGCATGGCGATGCCAACCCGGTCCCCCTTGGCGATGCCATGGCGTCCGACCAGTGCCCTGGCGAGATCGTCCGACACCCGGTCCAGGTCGGCGAAGGTCAGCCGTTCATCGCCGGCGATCACCGCCTCGACCTGACCGTTCAGCGCGCAGAAGACCTTGAAGAAGCCCGGCAGGGTGGCAGGAAAGTTGGCCACGACGCGCCGGCCTTGCTCGTCCGTGTCCACCACCACCCGTCCGCCCGGCCCCGTGACCGCCGCGAGGACGGCGTCATAACGTTGGTCGAGCTCGGTCGGCATGGTCGCGGGTCTCCTTGGCCTTTGCTGTGCGCCCTCTTATGAGACGTTCGCACCACGAGGGAAGTGCCGAATGAACGATGTAACATCTGCGGGAATCGACTTTACCAGTCTCGGACTCAGCCCGGTCGCCCTCGACCTGGGGTTCTTCGAGCTGCGCTGGTACAGCCTGGCCTATCTCGCCGGTATCTTCCTCGGCTACTGGTACATGCTCCGGTTGATCCGCCAACCCGGCTCGCCCATGGCCCGCCGCCATGCCGACGACCTCGTCTTCTACGCCTCCCTCGGCGTGATCCTCGGTGGCCGGCTCGGCTACGTCCTCTTCTACCGGCCGGGGTTCTATTTCGACAATCCGCTCGAGATCGTCCGGCTGTGGGACGGCGGAATGAGCTTCCACGGCGGCGTGATCGGCACCAGCGTCGGCATCATCTATCTCAGCTGGAAGGAAAAGCTGAACTGGCTGCGCGTGCATGACTATGTCGCCTGCGTGGTACCGATCGGCCTGTTCACCGGCCGCCTTGCCAATTTCGTCAACGCCGAATTGTGGGGAGCCCCCACCACGGTGCCCTGGGCCGTCCGCTTCCCCGAGGTGATCGACGGTGTGCGCCAGCTTGGCCCGGCCCGCCACCCGAGCCAGCTCTACGAGGCCGCGCTCGAAGGCCTTGTGCTCTTCATCGTCCTCGCGGTCATGTTCTGGAAGACGCGCGCGCGCTACCAGCCGGGCCTGCTGGTCGGCACCTTCACCTTCCTCTACGGCGTCTTCCGCTTCGGGGTGGAGTTCATCCGCGAGCCCGACGACCACCTGCGCGGCTTTGCCGAGACCACCGGGCTGCACATGGGCCAGTGGCTGTGCGTGCCGATGATCATCCTCGGCCTCTACCTGATGGTCACCGCCGCCGGCCGCCGCCAGCGCGTCGAGAGCATCACGGGGCAGGAGAGCGTCGCCTGACCCCCTTCGCGCGCGCCATCGCGGAGCGGCTGAGGAGCGAGGGACCGATGAGCGTCGAGGCCTATATGGAGGCCTGCAACGCTTACTATTACGCGACCCGCGATCCGCTCGGGACGGACGGCGATTTCACCACCGCGCCGGAAATCAGCCAGATGTTCGGCGAACTGGTCGGCGCGGTGCTGGCCGATGCGTGGCGGCGTGCCGGGGCGCCAGCGAACGTCCGCTATGTCGAACTTGGGCCCGGACGGGGGACGCTGGCCTCGGATGCACTGAGGGTGATGCGCTCGGCCGGGCTCGACCCGCCCGTGCATCTGGTGGAGACCAGTCCGACGCTTCGACAGGCCCAGTCCGCGCTGCTCGGCTCGGTGACGCACCATGACAGCATCGGCGATCTGCCAGGCGATGGCCCCCTGCTGGTAGTCGCCAACGAGTTCCTCGATGCGCTGCCGATCCGCCAGCATGTCGGCGGCATCGAGCGGCACGTCGAATGGATCGGCGATGGCCTCGCCTTCGATCGCGACGGCGAGGTGGTCGAAAGCTCGCCGGCGCGCGATGGGGCGGTGCAGGCGCTGGCGGAAGGACTGGTGCCGCTTGGCGGCGTGGCGCTGATCATCGACTATGGGCATGAGCGCAGCGCGCCCGGTGACACGCTCCAGGCCGTTCGCGGCCATCGCTTCGCGCCCGCGCTGGCGGACCCCGGCGAGCAGGACCTGACGAGCCATGTCGACTTCGAGCGCGTGGCCGAGGTGGCGCGGGAGGCAGGAGCCTTCGTCGCCGGGCCCGCCGAGCAGGGCGCATGGCTGGAGCGGCTCGGAATCCAGGCCCGGGCGCGGGCGCTTGCCGATCGCTCGCCGTCGCGTGCCGAGGAGGTGGAAGCCGCCCGGGCGAGGCTCTGCCGGCCCGACCAGATGGGTAGCCTGTTCAAGGTGCTTGCCATCCACTCACCGGAATGGCCAAGGCCGGCGGGACTATGATCGTCCGTCCCGCCTCCGCCGCCGACCTGCCCGCCATCGACCGGATCTTTCGGACGAGCTTCTGCGACACCTTCGCGCATCTCTACGCTCCGGCTGACCTCCAGGCCTTCCTCGATGAGCTTACGCCGGACGGCTGGGACGCGGAACATGGGAACGCGGACTTCGCATTCGCCCTGGGCACGGACGAGGCGGGCGAGCCACTGGGCTTCGCCAAGCTCGGCCCCAACAAGCTTCCGCACGTCGAGCCGGAGGGCACGATCGAGCTTCGCCAATTCTACCTGCTCAAGGAAGCGCATGGCACCGGGCTCGCGCAGCAGTTGATGGCCTGGGTGCTTGACGAGGCGCGGAGGCGCGGGGCGGAGCGTCTGGCCTTGTCGGTCTGGAGCGAGAATTTCCGGGCGCAGGCCTTTTACGGACGCTTCGGTTTCACCGACCTTGGCCCGGTGACCTTCATGGTCGGAGATCATGCGGACGAGGATCGCGTGTGGGCGATGAAGCTGTGAGCGCTCCGGCCTGGACCAGCGCGGCTCTTGCCGTACCGCACGGCTTCCTCGGCCGGCGCGGAGGCATCAGCGAGGGCGCGATGGCGAGCCTCAACTGCGGCTGGGGCAGCGGCGACGACCTCGCGCTCATCCAAGAGAACCGCCGTCGTGCAGCTGACGCGGTGCTGCCGGGCGCGCGCATCGTCTCACCCTACCAGGTGCATGGTGTCGAGGTGCTGGAGGCCGGCGACTGGAGCGACGACGAGCGGCCGCATGCCGACGCGCTGGTGACGGATCGGCCAGGCATCCTGCTCGGCATCCTCACGGCCGATTGCGCGCCCCTCCTGTTCGCGGACTCGGAGGCAGGCGTCGTCGGCGCCGCCCACGCGGGCTGGCGCGGCGCGCTCGGCGGGGTGGCCGAGGCGACCATCGGCGCAATGGAGAAGCTTGGCGCCCAGCGAGACCGGATCGCAGCCGCGATCGGCCCGACCATCGCCCGCGCCAGCTACGAAGTCGATCACGCCTTCCCCGATCCCTTCCTCGCCGCGGACGACGCAGCGGAGCGCTTCTTCTCGGATGGGCCTGCCGGCAAGCCGCACTTCGACCTACCGGCCTATCTGCTCCACCGGCTTGCCGCAGCAGGGCTGCGGCGGGTCGAGGCGCTCTGGCTCGATACCTATGCGCGAGAGGAGGACTTCTACTCCTTCCGGCGGTCGACGCATCGGGGCGAGCCGAATTACGGTCGGCAGATCAGCCTGGTCGGACTGCGCCAGCGCTAACGAAGCGGAAAGGGCTTGCCCCTAGAAGGTGGCGCATGGCGCGACCATTGGCCTCGGGGAAGAAAGCGGTGGATCTGGCGGGCGGAGCTCGCAGGGTCGGCTCCCGGATCCGGCGCGACCCGCCGCCGCCGCCGGAACGGAAGGTCACCACCGCGGAACTGCGCGAGCGGGAGGCGTGGGTGATCGCCACGGGGATCATGGCCGTCGCACTGGCCATTGGAGTCATCCTGTTCGCCGTCGCTCGCTGGAGCGGCTGGAGCCCAAGCCACTATACGGTCAGGGTCGAAGACAGGAGTTAGGGCCACGCTCCCGCCGCCGTCCGGACCCGCAACGCGCATGAAGCGTTGGGGGCCGGAACAACGCAGCAGAAAAGGAGCGGGAGCAATGGCCGACCTCAGTCAGATCCGTGAGCATATGGAAGTCATCGGCGCCGACGGCGTCCACCTCGGCACCGTCGACCGAGTCGAAGGCGAGCGGATCAAGCTGGTCAAGGCGGACAGCGGCGCGACCCATACGGACCATCACCATTATCTGCCCGGCGGCCTGATCGCCGAGGTCGAAGGCGACCAGGTCCGCCTCAGCGCCAATGCGGACGTGGCGGCGAACCTGTTCGAGCAGGAAGAATCGGGCGAGCCGATCGGCTGAGCCCCGGTGGGCGGAAGGCGCTTCTCGCCCCTTCCGCCCAGCCCGCCTAGTGGCGGGAGTAAGCGGGGCGGAATGGCGCCCGCGCGGTGGTGGCCGGGATCAGGCTCGACTTGAGCTTGCGGGTCATGACCGCCGCGCCGTCGCTGCTCATGCACACCAGGCGCACGCCCCCGGCCGGGAGCCGTTCGAGCGCCGAAATTCCGACCTTGGCATGATCGCACTTGGCGATCACTTCGGCTTCGGAGAGGCTGAGGAAGAGGGCGCGGCTCATGCGCCAAGCGCCCGGCGGACGGCGGCGATCCGGGGGCCATAGCCGTGATAGAGACCGAGATGGGCCGAACGCGACCGCTCGCAGGCAGCGTCGCCGGCGCGGGCCAGCGAGATGCCGCGGCGCAGATACAGATAGTTGAGGTCCATGGGGAAGCTCCACAAGGCGTAAGCGGGAGCACCGTAAGTCTCTCAGTCGCGCATGGCCTACGAGCCGGGATCGCGCGATGCCCATCCCCTAGCACGCCCCGCCCGCTTTCCCTAATCGCGCCGCCTCTTCATGCCGCCGGCATCGTCCCCGGCCGCAGATAGGCCCACATGTGCGGCACATAGTCGCGCTTGCCCAGCGGCACGCCGGCGCTGCGCAGCAGGGCATAGGCCATGTCGACATGGAAACCGACCTGCGGCAGCGCCCAGTCGCGCACGTAGCTCGACCCGGTCATGTCGAACACCATGCCCATCGGCAGCGCATGGGCGAGCGGCCGGTCGGCTGCGGCGTCCAGCTCGGTCTCGCCGACCCCATCGAGGAAGGCGAGCGCTTGCGCCAGGATGGCGCGGCAGTCGTCGAGCGTCCCCGGCTCGTCCGGACGCATCGCGCCATGGGTGCGGACGGCGAGCAGCTCGGCCGGCACCTCCTCCCCGCGCAGCCGGTAGACGGCCTCCTGGGCAAGGAAGGAAGCGAAGCGGAGCTGCGTGCCGAGCGGGAACATGTCGACTGCGAGCCGCACGGCGAGCAGGTCGCCGGGCGCATGGTTGTGGGCGAGCGCATGCGCCTCGGCCTTGTCGAGCCAGCCGAGGAGCGCGGTCAGCTGGTTGCGGAAGGTGGGAACGAGGAGCTGGGTCGGGGTCATGGCCGACCCATGTCACGGCCGGCACCCTTGCGCCAGTGACCGGCGCGGCGGAGGGAAGCGAAAAAAGGCATAGCGTCCACGTCGTCCAGTTCGCGGTTCGTTCCCGGCGAGCGCGGCGACAGCGGTGCGAAGCGGGAGGTGGTCGGGCCAGGTCTGGCGGACATGGGTCAATTTAGCCGATCTGGTTTGTTTTTGCAAGATGGTTGTGGCGGTAGCTAGTGGTGACGGTGCGGGTTTATGATTGCGGACAGCAGCAGCGGAGAGCCGGCCCCATGCACCGCGTCTTCACCACCAGCGTCGCCAGCGTCCACGTCCATTATGTTGCCAAGGCGGATAAGAAGGGACGCACCCGCGCCGAGGTGGACGAGATCCTTCGCTGGCTGACCGGCTATTCGCAAGAAGCGCTGGAGGCGGCGCTGGCGGCGGGCACGGATTTCCAGACCTTCTTTGCCGAGGCGCCGGCGATGAATCCGGCGCGCCTGGCGATCACCGGCAAGGTGTGCGGGGTGCAGGTGGAAGCGGTCGAGGACCCGCTGATGCGGGAGATTCGCTACGTCGACAAGCTGGTGGACGAGTTGGCGAGGGGGTGGAAGATGGAGAAGATATTGCGGGAGCCGGTCGCCAATTAGCCGCTTGGCAAGGCTTGGCGCTTAGGCAGGCGGCATGAATGCGCCGACCAAGCTGAGTATCGTCGATCAGATCCGCGCCCGTGACGGGGACCATTGCTGGCTCTGCAACGGCACGCTCGACTTTGCGGCGAAGCCGAACAGCAAGAGGGCACCGACCAAGGAGCATCTGGTGGCGCAGTCGCTCGGCGGCGGGAACGAGCTGTCGAACCTCGTCCTTTGCCACCCCGGCTGTAACAGGATGCTGGCCGACCGCCCGGTCGCGGACAAGGAGAAGATCCGCGCCAAGTTGGCGGCCAATCGGGCGAAGGTGGCGGCAGCGAAGAAGGCGGGCGTGCCGGTGCCGTCGAATTCCCCGGCGTCAGTTAAGGCGACGGAGAAGGCGGGTGCGCTCTCGCCGCCGATTGCTCCGGCACCCTTGCAGAGGAACGCGGCAACCAGGGCTGGTCCGCCGGCCCTTCGCCTTGAGGCGCAGCTCTGGCGCTGGCAAATGATCAGCTTGGTGAGCGCCGGGGCGGCGATGCTGGCGATCGGTGTTCTGATCGGGCTGGCCTTGGCCGCGTGAGGATCAAGGGACCTGCCAGAAGCCCAACATGAATTGGCGCAGGATCGCCTTTTGTACGACTTTGAATTGGATACCGCTGTCCTACTGCTAACCAAATAGGCTAAATCGATGCGAGGCGCGACTCATCAAGAGGATCGTAGCCTTGTTGAGGTGGGCTTCATGCGTCATTGTCGGTGCTGCTCGGTTTTCGCGTTTGGAGGGCGTCCTTCCGTGTTGAACCTCACTGAGCGCCAGCAGCAATGCTTGGAGGGTTATCTGGCCCGGAAGACCGCGAAGGAGATCGGGCGTGAGCTCGGGATCTCGCATCATGCGGTCGAGCAGCATCTGAAAGCGACCCGGCGCAAGTTGAACGTGACCGACACTGCCTCAGCGGCCCGGCTCTACCTCCATGCAGGCACTACGGTGGAGCCATACTATGATCCCCCGGAGCTACACGAACCTGGCACCGCCGAGGTAGCCGATCAATATCCGGAGCGTCAGATTGCCGACCTTCGGGATGTAACGTCGGAAGCCATGGGGAGAGCATATTCGCTGTCGGCTGGACAGGTCCTTGCGGCCATCGGCCTGTGCGGCGTTGCTCTGATCGTCGCCATGACGCTGCTTTTGGCAATCGCACAAGGCATTGACCAGATCACAGCCTGAGCGGTGCCTTGATCCCGCGGGGGTCTTGCAATGTTGAACAACCGACTGGCCGCTGCCAAGGCGGTCTATAACGAACTGGCGCCTGCCGAAGCAGATGTGGACAATGCGATCGTGCATGCCGCCAAGCTTGCGATCGCAGTGGTCGAAGGCCGGCGCAGCGCCCATCTCCCGCTGACAGCCGGGCAGGAAGGCCTGGCCCACGTATCACGGGCAAGCCTGCGCCTAGTGGAGGCCCGGGAGGAATTGTGTGCGGCCCATGCCGCGTTCCGCGCTACCCAGGTCGAAATCGGCCTTCGGGCGGTTTCATTCGGCAACCTTTGGGAGTGCCCGCCGAACACGGGCGAGCTACCCTCGAATGTCGCGAACGTCGCGTAAGCGGCTTGCAGCATGAGTGTGCGGCCGCCAGCATCTGGATATGAACCCGGTCTTCTTCTTCCTTGGCTTGCTGGTCTTCTCGCTCAGCTTTGCGGCTTGGAAGGGTGGGGGACCCGAGCGGCTGGCGGCCGCCATCTACCTGGCCGCGACCATCGCCTCATCCATGGCGGGAAGCGACGCAGCACCGGGGCGCGGATTCCGCGACCTGGCAACTCCGCTGCTGACCGTGGATGTGGCGATGGCGCTGGCGCTGACGGCGCTTACGGTGCGTGCCAACCGGCTCTGGTTGATCGCAGCCAGCGCGTGCCAATGGATTGCGGTGCTGGCGCACATCGTGCGCGCGATCCAGCCAAACATCATCCCAACCAGCTACGCCTTTTTGGCGATGATCTGGTCGTGGCCGATGGTGGGGCTGTTGCTAGGCGGTACGGTCGCCTACCGTCGGCGCCTGACCGCCGGTGTACCAGTACCGGACTGGAGACATTCCTGAACGAGGTCGGCCTCGCCAGAGCAACCCGGTCATCGGAGCAAATCCGGGCCGCGTTCGGAAGTCTGGCGGCAGCGCTGGATGCCGAGCCTCTGGCGCTGAAGGCGGTAGTGGGAGCAAAGGCTGCGCGCATGCTCAAGGCAGCGCAAAAGCTCCACGTCGATCTATTGGCAGAGGCCCTAGTCGAGCGTCCGCTCCTCTCCAGCCAAGGGGAAGTGGCGGCGTTCCTGGCGCGTTGCATCGGCTTTCGCCCGATCGAGGTGCTGATCGTGCTGCACGTGGATGGCCGCCGTCGGATCATCTGTCATGACGTGCTCGCCGAAGGACGCGTCGATGCCGTGCCCATCGATTGCCGCCGCATCATCTTGCGGGCGCTGGAGCGGGGTTCAAGGGGATTGGTGCTGGCGCACAATCATCCGTCGGGCGACGGTCGGCCGAGCGCAGCGGACCTGCGTGCCACGCGGCAGGTTGCTGACTGCGCGAGGATTTTCGAAATCGTGCTGCACGATCACCTGATCGTGACCGGCACGGACATTACGAGCTTGCGGGCGCTGAATTACGTCTAAGGAGCGACTAGCCCGGTGCTACAGATCGCAGGCTCCTTGATCCTCGCCTTCGCCAGGTCTCACCCGCATGGCCAATTGGGACCGCTCCGGAGGAGGAGCGGTCCCTTGGCGCTATGTTCGACCTTTCAGGTCCTACAGGTCACTCCGCCGCCACCCCGGCAGCATCGAACAACCCACCTTCGGCCTCGGCCTCCGGCGCGTCGTTCGCGACCTTGGCCTTCTGGCGGCGGTCGAAATTGTCCCACACCTCGTTCCAGTTCCCCTTGGTCGCTGCCTTCGAATATTCCGTCGCGCGGGTTTCGAAGAAGTTGGCGTGCTCGACGCCGTTGAGGAGCGGGGCGAGCCAGGGGAGGGGGTGTTCGTCGACCATGTAGATGGGCTGGAAGCCAAGCTGGCCCAAGCGCCAGTCGGCGATGTAGCGGATGTACTTCTTGATCGACTTGGGCGTCATGCCCTCGACCGGGCCCTGTTCGAAGGCGAGGTCGATGAAGGCGTCCTCGAGGCGGACGGTCTTCTGGCACTGATCGATGATCGAATCCTTGACCTCGGCGGTGAGGCAGTCGCGCTCCTTCACGAAGGCGTGGAAGAGCTTGATGATGCCCTCGCAGTGGAGGCTTTCGTCGCGGACCGACCAGCTGACGATCTGGCCCATGCCCTTCATCTTGTTGAAGCGCGGGAAGTTCATCAGCATGGCGAAGCTGGCGAACAGCTGCAGCCCCTCGGTGAAGGCGCCGAACATGGCCAGCGTCTTGGCGATGTCGGCATCGGTGTCGACGCCGAAGGTGTTCAGATAGTCGTGCTTGTCCTTCATCTCCTTGTACTGGAGGAAGGCGCTATATTCGCTCTCGGGCATGCCGATGGTGTCGAGCAGGTGCGAGTAAGCGGCGATGTGCACCGTCTCCATGTTGGAGAAGGCGGTCAGCATCATCTTGATCTCGGTCGGCTTGAACACCGAGCCGTACTTGTCGTGGTAGCAATCCTGCACCTCGACGTCGGCCTGGGTGAAGAAGCGGAAGATCTGGGTGAGGAGGTTGCGCTCGTGCGGGGTGAGCTTCTGCGCCCAGTCGCGGCAATCCTCGCCCAAAGGCACTTCCTCCGGCATCCAGTGGATCTGCTGCTGGCGCTTCCAGAATTCGAACGCCCAGGGATATTCGAAGGGCTTGTAGGCCTTGTTGGCTTGGAGGAGGGGCATGGGGCTAGTCCTTGGGGCTGGTGTCGGTGGAAGCGGCGGCGGCGTCGCGGGGGCGGCGCTTGGGGACGGGGATGGCGACGGCCGCGGTCGGGGCCGATAGGGCGAGGATGAGTTCCGGTTTCATGCGGCGCGTCTCCTGCGGATGGATGGCGTGATCATGGGCTCGCCCCGTTGCTGAAGTCGTAGGGTTCGGTCGTCGCATAGGCGATGGCGAAGCCGCCCAGGACCAGGCCGAAGGCGAGCAGCATCATGCCGCCGATGAGCTGGGCGGTGGACTTGCGGCTCTCCCCCGGGCGCCCCCGCAAGGCGGCGATGAGGGTGAGGAGGCCGAAGAGGGCGCTGAGGCCGCCGAGGATGACGAAGAGCAGGTTCATGGGGGATCAACGCACGCCTCCGCCCTTCTTCGCCACGAAGGCGCCGACGACGACGATCACCGCGAAGGAGGGCGGCGGGGCGAGGACGGGGCTGGCGAAGCTCATCGCCCGCCCTTCCGCTGAAGCGAGCGCAGCGCCCAGAAGATCACCAGGACGGCGATGACGATGACGGCAATCTTCAGCATGGCGTCAATCCTCCTTCCGGTGGCGGCGGCAGGGCCGCGAGCCCTGCCGCCGCCGGCTCCTCGCGCCCGCCCCTCCCGCGCGGCGGGAGGGGGCTCAGCGGATCACTGGCAGGCCAGGCACTCGTCATAGTCGGTGCTGGCGGCGAGCTCGTACTTGGGCGCTTCGGCGGTGTTGTCGGCCTCCACCCCGCCGGCGAAGCCCGCGCGCTGCACGGACTTGGAGCGGAGATAGTAGAGCGACTTGATGCCGAGCTCCCAGGCGCGGAAGTGGAGCATCATCAGGTCCCACTTGTCGACGTCGGCCGGGATGAACAGGTTCAGCGAGGTGGCCTGGTCGATGTAGGGCGTGCGGTCGGCGGCGAGCTCGATCAGCCAGCGCTGGTCGATCTCGAAGCTGGTCTTGAAGGTCGCCTTCTCATCCTCGGAGAGGAAGTCGAGGTGGGCGACGCTGCCACCCTGCTCGAGAATCGAATTCCACACCGCGTCGGAGTTCTTCGACTTCTCGGTGAGGAGCTTCTCCAGGTACGGATTGCGGATCGAGAAGCTGCCGGACAACGTCTTGTGGGTATAGACGTTGGCCGGGATCGGTTCGATGCAGGCCGAGGTGCCGCCGCAGATGATCGAGATGGACGCGGTCGGCGCGATCGCCATCTTGCAGGAAAAGCGCTCCATCACGCCCATGTCGGCGGCGTCCGGGCACGGCCCGCGCTCGACTGCCAGCTGGAGCGAGGCTTCGTCGACCTGCGCCTTGATGTGCTTGAAGATCTTGAGGTTCCAGCTTTTGGCCATGGCGCCTTCGAACGGCAGGCCGCGGGCCTGGAGGAAGGAGTGGAAGCCCATCACGCCGAGACCGACCGAGCGCTCGCGCTCCGCGCTGTACTTGGCCCGCGCCATCTCGTCCGGCGCGCGGTCGATATAGTCGGTGAGGACATTGTCGAGGAAGCGCATGACGTCCTCGATGAACGACTTGTCGCCGTTCCACTGGTCCCAGGTTTCGAGGTTGAGGGACGACAGGCAGCAGACCGCGGTGCGGTCGGCGCCGAGATGGTCCTTGCCGGTCGGCAGGGTGATCTCGGAGCAGAGGTTCGAGGTCGACACCTTGAGGCCGAGATCGCGGTGATGCTTGGGCATCGACCGGTTCACCTGGTCGATGAAGATGATGTAGGGCTCGCCGGTCGCAAGGCGGGTCTCGACCAGCTTCTGGAACAGCGAGCGGGCGTCGACCGTGCCGCGCGGGCTCTGGTCGCGGGGGCTGCGGAGCGTGAACTCGGCGCCGTCGCGCACCGCTTCCATGAACTCGTCGGTGACCAGCACGCCATGGTGCAGGTTCAGCGCCTTGCGGTTGAAGTCGCCCGAGGGCTTCCGGATCTCGAGGAACTCCTCGATTTCGGGGTGCGAGATGTCGAGGTAGCAGGCGGCCGAGCCGCGGCGGAGCGAGCCCTGGCTGATGGCGAGGGTCAGCGAGTCCATCACCCGCACGAAGGGGATGATGCCGCTGGTCTTGCCGTTGAGGCCGACCGGCTCACCGATGCCGCGGACATTGCCCCAATAGGTGCCGATGCCGCCGCCCTTGGACGCGAGCCAGACATTCTCGTTCCAGGTATTGACGATGCCGTCGAGGCTGTCGCTGACCGAGTTCAGATAGCAGCTGATCGGCAGGCCGCGACCGGTGCCGCCATTGGACAGGACCGGGGTCGCCGGCATGAACCACAGCTTGGAGATATAGTCGTAGACGCGCTGGGCATGCGCCTCGTCGTCGGCATAGGCGGCGGCGACGCGGGCGAACAGGTCCTGGTAGCTTTCGCCGGGCAGGAGGTAGCGGTCGTTCAGCGTCTCCTTGCCGAAGTCGGTGAGGAGCGCGTCGCGGCTCGAATCGGTGGTCACCGAGAAGCGCCGGGCGTCGACCGTCTTGCTGTCCTTCTTCGCCGACTCCTCCTTAGAGGCCTGGGGCGGGGTGGTGACGTCGGCGCTGCCGACCTCGCTGCCGCTCGAGAAGTCCATGGTCATTTCCTCCTGGCGGCCGATTGCGCCGCTCCTTGTTCCCGATCCGTTCACGGTGCCGGGATACGCCCGACGGCCGTGATTCGCTAGGGCCTCGAGAGGTTGGAGAGGGTTCATCCCCGCTATCCACAGGGACGCGTCTCTCCCTCGCCAGAGATATAGTTATCCCCAGCGCCAACCACAAGTTTGTGCGTTGGTCCCCCGATGCCGCTACAACATCTTGTGCTTTGACCCGCGATTCAGCGCAAGCGGGAAAATGCCGGGGAAAGCGAAAATGCGGTGGATTGTGTGGCAACGGGGACGCAGCACGACGGCGTAGCTGCATTGCCTTCATGCGCAACTGCCAGGGTCGTCGGCAGGAAAGCCGTGCTGATCCTTGGCGGACAGTAACGGCGGAGATTAGGCGCTCAACCAGTCAGCCGTGAGATGGCCCCGATGTCCTTCGGGGGCGAGCGCGGCGCGCAGGGCTTCCAGCATGTCGGGCAGGCCCTGCGAGAAGGCGTAAGGCGGGTTGACGATGAAGAGGCCCGCGCCGTTGTAGATGCCGGGCTGTTCGTAATCGTACAGCCAATGCTCGATCGTCAGCATCTTCGGGATTCCGAGCCTGCGCAGCTGCTGCTTCCAGCGCACATGGGTGTCGCGGTCCTTCAGCGGATACCAGATCACGCTCACGCCATGTGCCCATTTGCGGTTGGCGGCGGCCAGCGTGGCAGTGACGCGAGCGCGTTCGTCGGTCTGTTCGTACGGCGGGTCGACCACCACGACCCCGCGCGGCGTTTTCGTCGGCAGCATCGCCAGCCACAGCTCGTAAGCGTCGCGTTCATGCACGGCGGCAGGCGTGCCGCGCATCGCGCTGCGCAGGGCCATGGCATCCTCGGGATGCTTCTCGTTGAGGATGAGGAGGTCCTGCGGCCGCAACAGCTGTGAGAGGACGCGCGGCGAGCCAGGATAGAGGTGCCTGTCGGTCCCCGTGTTCACCGCCGCCACGGCCGCGCGATAGTCGTCCAGCAGGGGGTTCGGATCGGCAAGGGCCCGCCGCACGCCCTCAGCGGCCTCGCCGGTGCGCTGAGCCTGTTCGCCGTCGAGGTCGTACAATCCGCAGCCGGCATGGGCATCGATCAGGGTCAGCGCGCCCGGCTTCTGCTGCAAGGCACGGACGAGGGCGATCAGCAGGCTGTGCTTGACGACATCGGCGCTGTTTCCAGCATGGAAGGAATGACGATAATTCATGGGGGTCCAGATCTTCCGACGACCTGTCGATAGACGGGCTGCCGACCTCGTCTAGACAGGAACTTCCTCATAGCGGCCCGGCGCAATTTCCGCGACCGACCAGTTGCCGACCGACCAGCGGACCAGCCTGAGCGTTGGTAGCCCAACCGCCGCCGTCATCCGGCGCACCTGTCGGTTGCGTCCCTCGCGGATGGTGATCCTGAGCCAGCTGTCGGGGATCGACCTGCGCTGGCGGATCGGCGGATCGCGCGGCCACAGGGGTGGCTCGTCGATGCGGGCGACATCGGCCGGCAGGGTCAGTCCGTCCTTGAGCTGGACGCCCTCGCGCAAGCGCTCCAGCTCCTGTTCCCGCGGCTCGCCTTCGACCTGCACGAGGTAGGATTTGGGAAGCTTGAAACGCGGATCGGCAATCCGCGCCTGAAGCCGCCCGTCGTCGCATAGCAGCAATAGCCCCTCACTGTCGCGATCGAGCCTTCCAGCGGGATAGACGCCCTTCACCGTGATGAAGTCCGACAAGGTCGAGCGAACCGTCGGCGATCTGCGGTCGGTAAATTGCGACAGGACCCCGAAGGGTTTGTTGAACAGGAGCAGCCGGGCCACCGGTTGTGCATATCGCCCGCTCGCGGGAATGTCTCCAAGCAGCGGCCTGCCGTCGGGGCGCGGGCTCCCCCCTCTCGACCGCACGCCGATCAGTCCCTGCCTGATCTGCCATTCTTGAATTCGTGACCCTCCCCCCTTATCAAGGAGCAGCGGACCGGGCCCCTCTGGCGCCCCCCGACCGGCACAGAGTTGACCGGACGGAGGCGTGATGTCGGACCGCATCGGAGTTTCCGATGTGAACCGGCCCGGCGCTCGCGCAAGCGCTCCCGTCACTGACGATGCTCCGATTGGCTGAACCCGAGCCTCGAGGAGCTTACCCATGAACGCCCGCCTGTTTCGCCTGATGGAGACCCACCAGCGCATCGATCGCGCCCTTGGCGACGAGATGCAGCGCCGACGTCCCGATCCCCTTCGCACGCGCCAGCTCAAGAAGCTGAAGCTCAGGGTGAAGGACCTGATGAGCCGGCTGCAGGCCCACCAGGCGACGGCCTGAGGCCCCCGTCATGGTCCAGCCATCGCTTTCCGAAATGTCCCTGTTTTGTCACATTGCTGCGACAATGGACGCGCGCGGCTGGCCTCTTCCGGCTTGCCCGAGAAGGCAGGGAAGCATCTCCGATGAAGACAAGACTGCTCGTGGCGGCGCTCGCCGCTACCTTCGCCACGCCGGCGATGGCGGAGGAGAACCGGCTCGAAGGCTGGTTCGAGGGCTCGGTCGTGGCCAAGCTCGACAAGAAGAGCTTCGTCGAGTTCGAAACCCAGCAGCGGGCGCGCGGGAGCAGCAATCCGATCGGGGACAACCAGACCTATCGCGTGTGGCTGGGCACCAAGGTCGGCAAGACCACGCTGACCGGTGGCATCCACCGCTCGAAGGAAGGCAGCACAAAGGAAACCCGCCTGATGCAGCAGGCGAGCTACCCGCTGGGGATCGCAGGCCTGAAGGGGCGGACCCGGCTGGAGCAGCGCTTCATCGACGGCGCGGACAAGACCGGCTGGCGGCTGCGCCAGCGCGTCGGAGTCGGCGTTCCGCTGAGCCGCGAGGATGGTGGCTGGGAGTTCGTCGCCACTGCCGAGGGCTTCCTGACGCTTCGTGCGACGAGCAACGGCGGACAGACCGGGCTGACCGGGTTGCGCACCTTCCTCGGCATGGAGCGGAGCATCGGCAAGCTCGACCTGTCGGTCGGCTACACGCGCCAGCAGAACATTCGCGAGAACGCGCCCGACCGGGTCGGCCATGCGCCGACGCTGGGGCTCACCTTCAACCTCTGAGCCGTCACCGGGCGGCTCCCGCCTCTTAACAGGAGCCGCCCAATGGAATTCCTCTTCAACGACTGGCTGGGCACGCCCGTCTGGTTCTGGCTGTCGTTCATTGGCATCGTCGTCGGCCTGACCGCCTTCGATCTCGGCATCCTCCACAAGGAGGACAAGGAGATGGGGATCGGCGAGAGCCTCAAGCTGTCCGCCTTCTACATCAGCCTCGCGCTGGCGTTCGGCGTGTGGGTCTATTTCCAGAAGACCGGTGCGTTGGGTCCCGAGGTCGGCGCCGACCTGACGATGAAATATTACACCGCCTTCTTCATCGAGAAGGCGCTGTCGATCGACAATGTCTTCGTCATCAGCCTGATCTTCACCTACTTCGCGATTCCGCCCAAGTACCAGTATCGCGCGCTCCTGTGGGGCATCATGGCGGTGATCGTCCTGCGCGGCATCATGATCGGCCTCGGCGCCGCGGTGGTGCAGCAATATGAGTGGGTGCTCTACATCTTCGCCGCCTTCCTCGTCGCGACCGGCATCAAGATGCTGTTCGCCGGCGACAAGCCGATGGACATCGAGCACAATCCCGTGGTCCGCTTCATCAGCCGCCACATGCGGGTGACGAAGGAGCTGCACGACCAGCATTTCTTCGTGAAGGTGGCGGACAGCAGGACCGGCAAGCTGGTGTGGGCGGCGACGCCATTGTTCCTGGCGCTGGTGGTCATCAACCTCGCCGACCTGGTGTTCGCGGTCGACAGCGTGCCGGCGGTGTTCGCCATCACCACCGACACGTTCATCGTCTACACGTCGAACATCATGGCCATCCTCGGCCTGCGCGCGCTCTACTTCGCGCTGGCGGCGATGGTGCACCGCTTCCATTATCTGAAATACGCCCTGGCGCTGGTGCTGGTGTTCATCGGCTCGAAGATCTTCATCGCCGACTTCGTGCTGGGCGGGGACAAGTTCCCGCCGGTTCTGAGCCTCGGCATCACGGCGGGGCTGATCGCCGGCGGCGTCATCTATTCGCTGTGGAAGACGCGCGGGCAGGAGGAGCCGGACTGGCCCGCTGCCGAAGGGCCGGACGCCGCGAAGCGCCACATCGACGAACTCACCGGCGGCAAGGCCTTGTGAACTTTCAGGGGCCGGAAGCCCGAACGGCCGGCCGGGACGGCGGAGATGCGGGGCCGCGAACCGGTCGGCCCGTCCCGCATCCTAGAAGTGAAGAGAGGAGGGGCGCTGCCGCTGTGGCGGCGGCCCTCTTCCAATCACGAAAGGATTGCCGATGAAGCTGACTTTTCTTGCCATTGCGGCCTTCGCCGCAGCGACCGGTCCGGCGCTCGCGTCCAATGCTTCTGTGCCGGGCTGCGCGGCTGCAAGCCGGATCGAGATCGAAGGGCAGATCGACCGCTTTGCGGGCGCGCTGAAGACCAACGATCCGGACAAGGTGACGGCCCTGTTCGCTGCCGACGCGGTCCTGCTGCCGACGCTGTCCAACACGCTCCGCACCAATCCGAGCGAGGTCCGCGACTATTTCGTGCATTTCCTCGCCAAGTCGCCGGTCGTGCGAGTGGACAGCAGCACCGTCCGGATCGGCTGCAACATGGCCGAGCGGGTGGGTACCTGGACCTGGACCCTGACCGATCCCAAGAGCGGCGCCAAGTCGCAGGCCGCCGCCCGCTACTCGTTCATCTATCGCCACGAAGGCGGTCAATGGCGGATCGACCACCTGCACAGCTCGCTGATGCCGGAACCGGTCACCAAGACGGCTGCCGCCCATTGAAGAACGGGTGATCCGCTGCCTGCCGGATTGACGCGGCAGGCAGCGGATCCTTGCCTCAGGAACTGGCTTAGGCGGCGGCCGACGTCGGCGCGGCCGTGCACTGGTCGGCGACCTTGCGAGCGCTGATCTCCTCGACCAGCTTGTAGTCGCCGGGCCCCGGGAAGGCGCTGGTCGAGGTAACGGTGCCGGTGAAGCCGTCGGCCGTGTACTTGCCGTCGAGCACGGCCATCACCTTGCCTTGGCCGGTCCGGTCGCAGTCGAGGGTGACGTTCATTCGGCCCGAGCGGGCATAGGGGTTCTGGAGCTGGCAGGTGTCACCCTTGGCGGCGAGCAGCTCCGCGGCGGGCAGGCCGTCGGCGCCGACGCAGCCGCGCGTGGTCTTCCTGTCGCCTTCCTTGGTGAAGGTCGGAAGCGGGGTCTTGTCGGTCGAGGCCAGCGACGTGACGGTCGCCGTCACCTCATATTCGCCGGCCGGCAATGATGCGGGAATAGCCGCCTGCTTGGGGGCTTCGGCCTCCTGGCTGCAGGCGGCGATGGCGGTGCCTGCGGCAAGCACGAGCAGATAACGCTTCACGTGATGTTCTCCCCTGTTGGTCTGGTCGGCCGGTCAGGCATTTTCGGTGCCGTCGCAATCGCCGGTTCGGCTAGCCTTGACCTGCATGGTCAAATTCATTTGGGGCGCCCCTTCCGCGACGCGCGCCGTTTCCGTTTTCGTCGTCATGGTCATGGCGAAGTCGTCGGCCGAGTAGGTGCCGCTCATGACCAGCTCCGCGCCCTTGCAGTTCAGCTTGCTGTCGAGCTTGCCGCCGCCAAGCTCGAACGTTTCGTAGCGGCACTCATTGCCACCGCTTCCGGTGAAGAAGTCGGCGGCCGGCTTCTTCGCTTCCTCGGCCGTGAGGCAGCTGGCGACGCCGCTCTCGTTGCTGGAGGCAAAGGCGCTGCGCATCGTCTCCAGCGCCTCAGGCGGAAGGCCTGGCGCATCGACCGAGACCAGCTCGACCTTGCTTTCCCAGCGGCCGGGCCTGAGCCCGAGATTGCCGTCGCCCGAGGCTGCGAGCCTGTTCGCGACTTCTTCTGGCGAGGCATTGGTGACGCTGACGTCCGCTTCGCCGCCGCAACCCGCGAGCAGTGCCGATGTCATTGCCACGATCAGCATCCGCATGCCGGTCCCCTCTCCCCCGTCCATGGCGCAGCTTAGCGTGCGCCCATCGGCGCGCAATGCGCTTGTCGAGAGGTCAGCCGGTGCGCTTGCGGCGGGTAGGCGCGTGGAAGTCGGGCGGCTTGGAGGCGACCCAGGCGAGGAAGCGGCCAATTGCGGCCTTGCCGCGAAGGGTGGCCGGATCGTCGCCGATCGCCTGCAGCTCCTTGTTGGTGAAGGCGGCGTGGAGCGCGCGATGGCAGATGGGGTGGACCGGCCGCGTCTCCCGCCCCCCGCGGCTCCTGGGTACCGGATGATGATATTCCACGCGCCGGCCGAGCGGCCTGGCGCAGAGCCAGCAGGGTTGATCGTCCACGGTGGGCAAGAACTCAGGAGGGGCGGAGCGGTGCCCCGGCGAGCCGGCCCTTGCAGTTGGCGGTCGATAGCGGCGGCGGCGCGTCGGCGCGAAGCCTTACCCGGTTCGTCAGCTGCACCAACCGGCGGACGTAGGCGTCGGTGAAGACCGTGGCGCAGGTGCGGCTGAGGTGGCTGTATTCGGGGAGGTCGAGATCTTGCGCCCGGGACAGGTCGTCGGCGTGGATACCCTTTGCCGGCACGGCGGCGAGGAGGGCGTCCCAGCCCCTCGCCCTGGGCAGGCGCTGCTGCTCGTTGACCCGAAGCTCGGGCGCGGACGGGGGACGGACGAAGAGGACCTCGCCGCCACGGCCGCGGATGCGGGCGACGGCCGAGCGGCTCCTGGCGATGACGGCAGCGATATTGTCGGGTGCAATCGGCTTGCCCTTGAAGCCGTCCCAGGCGTGGCGGGCCTGACCCTGCAGATAGCCGGGTCGCTCGATCGGTGCCCACATGAAGCGCTGGCGATTGTCGAAGCTCTCGTCGATCTTCCAGACGTCTTCGTAGGCGCTGTCGGTGCCCTGACGCCAGCCGCGGTCAATCCGGGGAAGGAGGCGGCTGAAGCGGACGTCCTCGTCCATGAAGGCGAGGTGGCGCTGCAGCCACCGATCGATGAGGAGGCCGCTGATCTGGCTGGGCTCGCGGTTGCGCTCGAAACCATCAATCCAGGGCGCGCCGACGCCGGCGCCCGCCGCAATGGGGCGGAAGTAGCTGGTGTCGGCCATTCCGACGATCAGCAGGCCGCGATAGGCGGTATCCTCCGCCATGTTCTCCAGCAGGTTGCGGCCGTTGGTGCCGTGGATGGCGAGCTGGCGCGGGAGGACCCCGGTGAGCCGCTCGAAATGGGCGAGGTCGGTATCGAACAGGATCCGGCTGTCGCCGACGATCACGAGGTCGTCGGGCCGGATGGAGGAGCGCATTGCGGCCCAGGCCTGCGGGCTGTCCCCGATGTCGGCGGTGCGCAGGCCATAGGAGCGGGCCCAGACTTCCCAGCCGGCGGTGAGCAGCAGGGCCATGATCGCGACGGCCATCATGATGCGCGGCCAGGGGCGGGCGGGCACGTCGCGGGTCGGGACCGGCTGGGCCTGGCCGGGGCGATCGCTGGCGGTCAGGCGCAGGCCCTTGGGCAAGGCGCCCTCGTGGATGGTGCCGACCGGCGGCAGCGGTTCAGAAGGCGAAGTAGATGAAGGCATTGCCGCGCCCCTGTTCGATGATGACGAGGAAGGCCATGAGTCCGAGGACCGGTGCCAGCACCCAGGCCGAGGTCCGCTCGAGCACCGCTTCCAGAGTCGTGTCGCGCATCGAGAAGTGAATGAGAAAGATGGCGCCCATCACGAGGAAGGCGGCGGCAAGGTCGAAGCCCGGCATCATCGCCGCGCCGCCGGGAGCATGGCCGGCCATGCTGGCGAGGATGGTGCCGGCGGTGGTGAAGTCCTGGGCCCGGAAGAAGACCCAGGTGACGTTGATCGCCAGGAAGGTGAGGAAGGCGAGGCCGAACAACTGCGCCTTGCTGGGCTTCCAGTCGCCGAAACGGCTCTTCAGCATGCGCTCGACAGCCAGGTAGGTGCCGTGGAGCCCGCCCCAGACGACGAAGGTCCAGGCGGCGCCGTGCCACAGGCCGCCCAGCAGCATCGTCCCCATCAGCGCCATGTAGGTGCGCGCCGGTCCGTGGCGATTGCCGCCGAGCGGGATGTAGAGATAGTCGCGCAGCCAGGACGACAAAGTGATGTGCCATCGTCGCCAGAAGTCGGAGAAGCCGACCGCGCCGTAGGGGAAGCGGAAATTGTCCGGCATGGCGAAGCCCAACGTCAGCGCAATGCCGATGGCCGACGTCGAATAGCCGGCGAAATCGCAGAAGATCTGCCCGGCGAAGGCGAGCACGCCGGCCCAGGCGTCGAGGGTCAGCGGAACGCCCGGCCGATCGAATAGCCCCTCCGATACCGGCGCCAGCAGGCCGTCGGCGATCACCACCTTCTGGAACAGGCCGATGGTCAGCATGGCGAAGCCGAAGGCGACCATCTGCGCGTTGGCGCGGCGTGGCTGCTCGAACTGCGGGACCAGTTCGGTCGGGCGCATGATCGGGCCTGCGACGAGGTGGGGGAAGAAGGTCACGAACAGGGCGTAATCGAGGAAGTTCGTCGCCGGCTCTGCGCGGCGGAGGTAGATGTCGAGCGTGTAGGAAAGGGTGGCGAAGGTATAGAAGCTGATGCCGACGGGGAGGATGATGTCCCAGGCGGGCGGCTGGTAGACCACTCCGACGGCGGCCGCCGCGGTGACGAAGTTCTGCAGCAGGAACTCGCCATATTTGAAGTAGCTGAGCATGCCGAGGTTGACGACCACCGAGACGATCATCCACGCCCGGCGGGTCCCTTGCGTCCTCGCGCGCACCATCCACTGCGCGGCCCACCAGTCGACCACCGTCGACACCCACAGCAGGATGATGAAGGGCGGGTTCCAGGCGGCGTAGAACAGGTAGCTGGCGAGCAGCAGGTTGATCTTCTTCTGCCGCCAGCCGAACGGCGCGTTGTGGAGCGCCAGCACCACCGCGAAGAAGAGGACGAATGTCAGCGAGTTGAAGATCATGGCTTGCCCGGCTCCCCTGCCGTTCCGCGCACGCCGTCACTCGTGAAGCCCCCGCTTCACCGGCTGCAGCTTATCAGAGGTCAGTGGGCAGGCAAGCGTTCGTGGGCGTCAGCAGCCCGGTCGCTGGGCAGCCCAGCTCCTGCCCACGATCTCCTCAAGGACCGGCAGGTCGATGTCGGCCAGCTTGTTGACGTAGACGCAGCCGGTGCTGCGCTTGTGCTTGCCGAGGCGGGCGAGCAGGTCATCCAATCCATCGAAGCCGGCGAGGTAGAGGACCAGATTGCCCTTGCGCGGCGAGAAGGCGATCCTCGGCGCGTCGCCTTCGTGGCCGCTGTCGTAGCGGTAGTGGTAGCTGCCGAAGCCGACGATCGAGGGACCCCACATGGTCGCGGGCTCGCCCGACACGCGCTCGAACAGGGTGCGCAGGGCCTGCCCGTCGGCGCCGCGGACGGGGTGCTCGACCGCCTGGAGGAAGTCGTCGACGCTCACTGCCGTCGCCCTGGTCCTGGTCTCCGCCATGCACGCGTCCCCTTCGTCGCTGCTGCCTGTCCGGGCGGGCGGAGACTAGCGGAAATCGGGCGAGCAGTCTCGTCTCAGCGCGTGGGCCAGCGGACCGCGCAGAGGCCGACGCGCTCGACGTCCGGGCCGCGCCACTTGCCGAACACCTCCGGCTCGCAACTGGCAATCGGGCGATCGAAGGAGGCGGGCTCGGCGAGCAGGCGCGTCACCTCGAGGCCGCGGCCAGCCCAGACCAGCCGGTGCCAGCGGAGCAGGGGTGCGTAGCCGGTCTCCTCCTGCCGGACGGTGCCCGGGTCGACGACGATGAGGTCGCGGACGCCGCGGGCTGCGAGGGCGGCGAACAGGTCGCCGTAGGTGGCAAGGGCATAATGTTGGCGCGCCGGAAAGCCCTCATAGCGCCACCACATGGCGCGTGCGGTCAGCTGCGATCCGATCAGGCAGAGGGCCAGACCGAGCGCGGCAGGTAGAAGGCGCTCTCCGGCGGTCCAGGGTTCGACGATGTAACGGTCGAGCAGGCGCTTCAGGGCGATGGCCGCAATGATCGCCAGCCACGGGAAAAGCGGCAGCGCATATTGCATCGCGCGGTTGGTCGGCACGCTGTAGACGAGTAGCGCCGTCACCAGGATGCAGCCGGTGTAGAGGGCGAGGACCCGCTCGCGGCGGTTGAGGCCGCGCAGGCCGAGTGGAAGGGCGACGAGCAGGGGGCCGGCGAAGAACCAGCCCTTGCCGAGATGTTCGAAGTAGAAGGTCCATGTGCTGCGGGTGATCAGGCTTTCGGTCAGTCGGCCGACGACGTCATTGTAGGCCACGGCCGCGAGATAGCCGGGGCCGACCGCTTCCCGTGCGGCGTAGAAGGCGAGCAGGGGAAGCAGCGCTGCCGCTGCGGCGAGCGCGTAACGCTGCCACTGGGACAGCACCCGCCCGAAACGCCCGGCGAGCAGGATGAACAGCAGGATCCCGGTGACGGGGATGAAGGCGGCGATGCTCTTGGTGAGGGCGCCGAGGCCGACCAGCGCGCCGCTGGCGAGCAGCAGCTGCCAGGACGGACGTCGCTTGAGCAGCGCGAGATAGAGCAGCTGCAGGCCGGCGGTGACGAAGAACAGGAGCGTGGCGTCGAAGTCGGCGGTGCGCGCGCCATGCTCACCGAAGAAGCCGGGGCTGAGCAGCAGGAGGATGGCGCTGCCGATCGCCAGCCCGCGTGAGCCCGTCACCTTGCGGACGAACCAGAGGGTGGTCGCCAATGTCCCGAGCGCGGCCAGCGCCGACGGCAGGCGAAGCGCCCATTCCGAGGGTCCGAACAGGCGCAGGCTTCCGCTCATCAGCCAGATGGCGAGCGGCGGCTTGGTGTTCCACAGGTCGGGCCTGAAGTCGTAGGTGACGACAAGGCCGAAGCCGCTCAGCGCCATGTCGAGCGCATTGTTGGCGTTGCGCGCCTCGTCGCGCAGCGCGATCGGCGCGGACAGGCCGTCCGAGCCAAGGAACAGGACGGCAAGGGCGAGGAACAGCAGGACGAGATGACCCCAGCTCAGCCCCGTGAACCGGAGGCGTGGGCGAGCCTGTGAAGGTACAGACATGGCAAGCGGCGCGAACACGGCGCCAACATGTAGCGGCGATTTCTTGCCGAACGGTTCCCTTTTCCAAGGGGCCGCTTGGCCCCATATCGGCACGATGGAAATCCAGATCCGCACGACCCTCGCCGAACCGGAGACCGGTGCGGATTTCGTTCCCCATCGCCCGGCGCGGCCGGAGAAGGCGGAAGGCGGGCGGCCGTTCGTGCTCAGGAGCGATTACGAGCCGGCCGGCGACCAGCCGGCGGCGATCCGCGAGCTGGTCGAGGGCATCCGGGAGAATGGCGAGAAGAGCCAGGTGCTGCTCGGAGTTACCGGCTCGGGCAAGACCTTCACCATGGCGCAGGTCATCCAGCAGACGCAGCGCCCCGCGCTGGTGCTGGCGCCAAACAAGATCCTGGCGGCGCAGCTCTACGGGGAGTTCAAGAGCTTCTTCCCCGACAATGCGGTCGAATATTTCGTCAGCTACTACGATTATTACCAGCCCGAAGCCTATGTGCCCCGGACCGACACCTACATCGAGAAGGAAAGCTCGGTGAACGAGGCGATCGACCGGATGCGGCATTCGGCGACGCGCGCGCTGCTGGAGCGGGACGACGTGATCATCGTCGCCTCGGTCAGCTGCCTTTACGGCATCGGGTCGGTCGAGACCTATTCGGCCATGACCTTTTCGCTGAAGAAGGGCGAGATGGCCGACCAGCGCGAGGTCATCCGCAAGCTGGTCGCGCTCCAGTACAAGCGCAACGACGCGGCGTTCAACCGCGGCAACTTTCGGGTGCGTGGGGACAGTCTCGAGATCTTTCCGTCGCACTATGAGGACAGCGCCTGGCGGGTGAGCTTCTTCGGCGACGAGATCGAGGAAATCGTCGAATTCGACCCGCTGACCGGCAAGAAGGCGGCGAGCCTCCCGTCAATCAAGATCTACGCCAACAGCCACTATGTGACGCCCGGTCCGACGATGAAGCAGGCGACCGGCGCGATCCGGCACGAGCTGGAGGAACGGCTGAAGGAGCTGAATGCCGAGGGGCGCTTCCTCGAGGCGCAGCGGCTCGAGCAGCGCACCAACTTCGACCTGGAGATGATCGCGGCGACGGGCAGCTGCGCGGGAATCGAGAATTACTCGCGCTTCCTCACCGGTCGCCTGCCCGGCGAGCCGCCGCCGACCCTGTTCGAATATCTGCCCGACAATGCCTTGCTGTTCATCGACGAGAGCCACCAAACGGTGCCGCAGATCGGCGCCATGGCGCGGGGCGACCACCGGCGGAAGATCACGCTGGCGGAGTTCGGGTTCCGCCTGCCGAGCTGTATCGACAACCGGCCGCTGCGCTTCAACGAATGGGACGCCATGCGCCCGCAGTCGGTGTTCGTGAGCGCGACTCCGGGCCCGTGGGAGATGAACGAGACGGGCGGCGTGTTCAGCGAGCAGGTGATCCGCCCGACCGGGCTGATCGACCCGCCGGTCGAGATCAAGCCGGTCGAGGACCAGGTCGACGATCTGGTGGCCGAAGCGAAGAAGACCGCCAAGGCGGGCTATCGCACCTTGGTGACGACGCTGACCAAGCGGATGGCCGAGGACCTGACCGAATATCTCCACGAGGCGGGCCTGAGGGTCCGCTACATGCACTCGGACGTCGAGACGCTGGAGCGCATCGAGCTCATCCGCGACCTGCGGCTCGGGGTCTACGACGTGCTGGTCGGGATCAACCTGCTGCGAGAAGGGCTCGACATTCCCGAATGCGGGCTGGTCGCGATTCTCGATGCGGACAAGGAAGGCTTCCTCCGGTCGGAGACCAGTCTCATCCAAACGATCGGCCGCGCCGCGCGCAACGTCGACGGGCGGGTCATCCTCTATGCCGACAGCGTCACGGGCTCGATGGAGCGCGCGCTCAACGAGACCAGCCGGCGGCGCGAGAAGCAGGAGGAGTATAACCGCATCCACGGCATCACTCCGGCGACCATCAAGCGCGACATCAGCGACATCATCGCCCATGTTTCGACCCGCGACGGGGTGGTGGTGGACACGGGCGATCCCGACACGCCGCACCTCGTCGGGCATAATCTGCGCGCCTACATCAGCGATCTCGAGGAGAGGATGCGCAAGGCTGCGGCCGATCTCGAGTTCGAGGAGGCGGCCCGGCTTCGCGACGAGATCCGCAAGCTGGAAGAGGACGAGCTTGGCATTCCCGACCACCAGAAGGCGGCGCCCCGGGTCGGCCACTCGACCGAAGGCAAGCCCGGGACGCGCAAGACGCGCTTCGGCAAGCAGCAGCAGATGCGGATGAACAAGCGGGCGCGTCGCTGAGGCCGCGCGACTGAGCCGAGGTCGGCTGACAGGGAGTGCAGGGCGGCCGCAAGCGGCTGATTGCGCTTCGTTCCCGGACCCCCTAGCGTCGGTGCGGTTCAGGGGGACGAGTATGCGTAAGAGTGCGTTGGCGGCGGCGCTGCTGCTGTTGGTTTCCGGCTGCGGCGGCGGCGGCGGGAGTGGCGGCGGGGGAGGTCGTCTCAACTCGGCGCCAACGTTCGGCAATGGCAATTACAGCCTTGCCGAGAACATCACCGTCGTCTCGACGCTCGCGGCGAGCGATGCGGACAATGATGCCCTGACCTTCACCGTTACGGGCGGGCCGGACTCGGGTCAGTTCACCACCAACGGCGCGCAACTGGCTTTCCGCACCCCGCCGAACTTCGAGGCGCCCGCCGATGCGAATGGCGACAACGTCTACCTTGTCACGGTCACGGTCAGCGACGGCAAGGCCAGCGTCAGCGGCAACCTGACCATCGAGGTGAAGAACGACCGCGAAGGTGTGACCGTTCGCCGCATCGCCAGCATCGGCGAGCGCTGGATGGGCGGGACCGTGCTCGACAATGGCCAGGTGATGCTGTTGACCGCCCATAAGGTGCAGCGCTTCGACCTTGCGACCGAAGCGCGCAGCCAGGTGGTGGAATGGTCCGCCGACGACGGCGCCCGCGGTCGCTTCACCTCGATCGCCAGCGCCCGCACCGCCTTCTCGGGCCAGATGCTGGTGACCGCCCGGCTCGCGAACGGACTGGCGGGCATGTGGGCCCTGTCGGCGGCGGGCGGCAACGCCTTCGACAGCTACTGGTCGCCGCCGCTGCTGTCGCTGCCCTACGACAACATGGTCGAGGACGTCGGGGCGACGGTCGGGATCTGCCCGAGCGGCAACAATTGCATCGCCTGGGGCAGCCTCGGCAAGCCGGAGGGCGCGACCAGCGATCGCTATGGGAGCCTGCTGGAACTGCCGTTCAATGCCGATCCCTATGCCGGCGCCACCCTCCAGCTGTTCCAGCCTCCGGTCAGGCGTGCAAGCGGGCTTCGGCTCCCGCTGGCGTTTGCGCTCGGGCCCGATCCGAGCCAGTCTCCCGCCTTCCTCATCCTCGACCAGGGTTCGACGCGGTTCGACGAGATCAACCGGCTCCAGCCCGGCCAGACCGTTGATTTTGGCTGGCCCTATCGCGAGGGTTCGGAAGTGCTGAGTGCTGGCGGCGGTCCCTTCAACGATCCTGAACTGGTCATCGCCCGCGGCAGCGCGGCGAAGCAGTCGCTCGGGGCGACGGCACTCGCTTATTATCGCGGACCGTTGCCGTCCCTCGCGGGACGGATGCTGGTCGCCGGGCGCGACGGGCGCATCTATTCGGTCGCCAATGCCGCGCTGGCCAACGGGACGATCGACGGCGCGGCCGCCTATGAGGACCGGACGGAGGATTTCCAGCCGGACACGGGGAGCCTCGACCATGTGGTGGCGATCCTCAGCACCGGGACCAAGACCCTGCTGCTCGATCGCGACGGGGACCTGTTCATCTTCGGCTGAGCGCGGCAATCTCCTGCCATGTCGAACTCCGGGGGACGGAAGATGATCGCGCACCGGCACCTGCTTGCCGCCCTTCTGCTGGGACTGTCTTCAAGTCCGCCCGCGCTCGCGCAGGACAAGGAGAAGGCTGAAGCGGAAGCACGGGCCTACCAGCCGCAGGTGGTGACGACGCGGCACAGCGGCACCTTCGGCGGGCAGCGGATCAGCTATTCGGCGACGATCGGCGAGACCATCCTCAAGAACAAGGACGGGGTGCCGGAAGCGGCGATCGTCACCACCGCCTACATCAAGGAGCCGCGCGATCCCGGTCGGCCGGTGACCTTCCTGTTCAACGGCGGGCCGGGGTCGGGATCGGTCTGGCTGCAGATGGGCGCGTTTGGGCCCAAGCGGGTCGCCATTCCCTCGGACGCGCGCGACGACGGGGCGCCGCCCTATCCCCTGCTCGACAATCCCGACAGCCTGCTGGACGTCACCGACCTGGTCTTCATCGACCCACCGGGGACGGCCTTTTCCGTCCTGCTGCCGGGAGCCGAGGCGAAGAATTTTTACGGCGTGCAGCAGGATGCGCGCGCGGTCGCCGAGGTGATCCGCCGATGGCTGGGCGACAATGGCCGGTGGAACAGCCCCAAATATCTCGGCGGCGAAAGCTACGGCACCACGCGGACCGCCGCAGTGGTCAACCAGCTGGAAGGCGCGACCTTCAACGATGTCGGGCTGAACGGGCTGATCCTGATCTCGACCGTGCTCGACTTCGGCGCGGGATCGGATGCGCCCGGCAACGAGCTCGGATTCATCACCAACCTTCCGTCGATGGCGGTGACCGCCCTCTACCATGGCAAGGTCAATGGCGAGAACGCCGGGGCCATCGCCGAGACCGCGCGCCAGTTCGCCATCGGTCCCTATGCCGCCTTTCTGCTCAAGGGGCAGAGGGCGGGCGCGGAGGAGCGGTCGGCTGTCCGGGCGCGGCTGGCGCAGCTGACGGGCCTGTCCGAAGCCTATCTCGAGCGCGCCGACCTGCGCGTCACGCCGGACCGCTTCTACAAGGAGCTGCTGCGCGACCGGGGCCTGACCGTCGGCCGGCTCAACAGCCGCTACACCGGGCGGGACTATGACAATGCCGGCGAGGCGCCGGACAATGATCCGAGCTTCTATGGCATCGACGCCGGCTATACGGCGGCGGTGAACAGCTGGCAGCGCGGCGCCCTCGGCTTCCGCACCGACCGGGAATATCAGTCGATCGGCAGCGTCGGGCGGGACTGGGACTGGCGGATCGGCGGGCGCGACGCCAACGCCTATCTCAACGTCACGCCGTGGATCGGCAAGGCCATGCGCGAGAACAGCGGCCTGCGCGTGCTGGTCGCGCAGGGGTGGTACGACTTCGCGACGCCCTTCTTCGCCGCCGAATATGCGCTGACCCGAACCGGCATTCCGCAGGACCGCGTCCGCTTCACCTGACGCCGGGCACATGATGTATGTCCGCGACGAGGACCGTGTGAAGCTCAGCCGCGACGTGAGGGCCTTCATTCGCGGGCGCTAGGTCGCGAGCGCCTTCGCCGCCCGTGTCGCTTCCGGCAGGCTCAATGCCGCCGTCGCCGCGCTGACCAGCGTCGCGACCTGGCACCAGCTGCACAGCGCCTTGTTCTCGGCCCATTCCTCCCGGGCGAGCTTGAGGCAGGTCGCGAGGTCGTACCAGGCCTTGGCTGCGAGGGCGACGGGCAGGAGGGGTTGCCGGGTCGCCCGCTCGGCGCCGCCGGCGGCAGCGAGGGCGGCGGTCGCGCCATAGGTCAGCACCATCAGGGTCGCGTCCGGCATCTGCATCCGCCGATAGGCATAATCGGAAGCGTCGACCTTTTCGGCGTCGAACAGCTTGCCGGGAAGGATGTCGGGCAAGCGCTTGACGATGCCGGTCTGGTAGAGCGTCACCACCCCGCCGATGGCGGCACCAACGAGACTGAGGCCGATGGTCCAGCGGCGGCGGGTGAGGTCGGCCGACTGCCCCTCGCGAAGCTCGCGGCTGAGGTCGGCGGGGGCAATGCGGTCCATCTTCTTCTCCCGGTGAGGTCGGGCTAACAACCGTTGGGACGCCGCGCCGTGCCATCGTCAGGCGCAGCGGGGCTGGTGTCCGATGTGGCGGGTGAGGGAGAGACGATCGATGGCCGGATTGTTGCTATTCGCGGCGGTGGCGCAGGCGCTTGCCCAGCCGGCCGCTCCGGCGACGGGGATCGTCGGCCACTGCCGCTTCGACATCGAGCAGCTGAGCTTTGCCGGCAGCCCTGCCGATCAGGCGCGGTGCCTGATGGAGCCGGTCGGCAAGCGCGGGAAGCTCGGGCCACCGCTCAAGCGGCTTCCGACGGGCCTGTCGAGGGTGCTCGAGCGGGGCGAGCCGCTGCCGCCTAGGGACAAGGTGGCGGCGCTGCTCGTGGCGGAAGGGATCGACATCGGCGGTCTCGACGAGCCGCTGTCGCGGGCGCGCGACGGCGATTCCGCGGCCCCGCTCGCCCGCTACTTCGTCATCCACGACACGAGCACGCCTTACTACCAGGATCAGCCCTTTCCGGCGGATGTGGACAATGATGCGAGGGTCAACGACTTCGCGCCTTACTTTCCGGTCGGCGCGGATCCGGAGCGCTTCCCGGTCGCGCATGTCTTCCTCAACCGGCTGGGGGTGGTGAGGATCGGGCAGCCCTTGTCGCGGCCGTGGCGGGCGACCAAGCTCGAGACGCGAGTGATCGGCCTTCCGGCGAAGGGGCTGTTTCTCCACATCGAGACGGTCGCGCCGCGGCGGCGGGATCCGGCGATCGAGGGCTGGAACGACGCGATCGCGCCAAGACCGGGGTTCAGCGCGCGCCAGTATGACCGGCTGGCCATCCTGTACATTGCGGCGAGCGTTCGGGCGGGGACGTGGATGATCCCGGCGCAGCATGCGACGATCGACCAGGGCCTGCCGCAGGCGCACGACGACCCGCAGAACTTCACCCTGAAGCAGTTCGACCGCGCGCTACGGAAGCGGCTGGCGGCGCTGAAGCGACGCTGAAAAGTGGTCGGGGAGAGAGGATTCGAACCTCCGGCCCCTGCCTCCCGAAGGCGTATCCCCTCGCCGCATACGAGAGCAAGGGGCATTCTCGTTGAGGCACAGGATAGCACCTGGACCTGTGCTTTCCGCTAAATTTCAGTAGCGAAGGTTCAAGTTGAACCTCGACCCCTGTCTAGCGCCTGACTTGTTTGCTCAGGATCATAAACGACTGTCGAGAGCTTCACTACGACGCTAAGTGAGAGTTAGAGCTATGCGGTAGAAGGGCGAAGGTAAACGGGGTGTGGATCGAATCAATCAGGATCGAGGGCGGCTCGCTTGATGGTTTCCGGCAAACCCTAAGTCGCGGACTGAACGTACTCATTGGCGGTCGCGGCACTGGCAAGAGCTCGGTGATCGAGCTCATTCGCTTTTGCCTGGGCGCTCAGCCCTCTTCTGATGCGATTGCAAAAGAGGCTCTCGAGCACGCCCTCGGCGTTTTGGGTGATGGTAAGGTTGTTGTAGCGCTGACGAACGGCCACGATCGGGTGGAAGTTTCCAGAATCGCAACCGATGACGATGACAGCTGTCCCCTGGAAATTCTTCCGCCGTTTGTTTTCTCCCAAAAGGAAGTCGAACAGATTGGCGCCCGCTCCCAGTCCCGAATGCGCTTAATCGATGGATTCATAAGTGGAAGGACTGTAGCTGTCGCAAAGCGCGCGCCTCTGGATGCGCGGATTAAGTCAGCATCGACGGAGATTCGCAGTCTCTTGGCCGAGGTTGCAGACATCAGCGAAAAGCTCGTGGCTTTGCCGAAGCTGCAGTCCAGACTAACTGAGCTTCAACATCAAGGCGCGCAACGTGCCGGCAGCAAAGAGCTAGACGGCCTTCGACAGCAGCTGGATCAACTAACGCCACTTCTTAGCGCCGCCACCGTCCGAGCAGGATCGATCTGCCGCTCAGCTGAGAAGCTTGTGGAATGGACAGACGAGCTCGACCTGTTGGTGAGCCGGAGACCAACCATCGAACCGTGGCCAGCGCAAGCTGTCGCAGGGGATCAACTTCATCCCCACAGAGCGGAATTAGAAACCAACCACCAGCGCGTCATCCATGCGATTGCAGAATACAGGCGCATCGCTGCTGACCTTCAAACCCTCCAGCAGAGAGAGACCGAGGAAAGGGCCACCCTTGAGGGGCAAGGTCGTGAGGTCCGGCAAAAGATCGAAGAACATCAGAAGGGCGCAAGCGTGCTCGATAGGCAGATCGCCGATCTCAGCCAGGAAATGGCCGGGTTAGGCGCTTTGTCGGACCTGAGAGCACAGAGATTACAGCGGATCGAACGCCTGCAGGCAGAGCGACAGGTCGCCCTGGAGGAGTTGCATGCGCAAGGTGCCGCGCTGACTGCAGCTCGCCAGCAAGTCGCGAGTGATCTGACCGCGGCTCTGGCGCCCGCGATCCGTGTTACCGTGAAGCCACTTGCAGACTATCGAGCGTACATAAGCGTACTGAACGCGGCGCTCCGAGGGAGCGGACTGCGATATCGTGAGCTCGCCGAACGTATCGCCGAGACGTTTAGCCCTGAGGAAATAGCCGTGCTTGCAGAGCGCGGTGACGTTTCCGCCATCAGCAAGGCTTTGGAAATAAACGATGAGCGGGCGGCGCGCCTGACCGAAAGCTTACGAGGAGACGCGGGCGCCGATCTCTTGGTAACAGAAGTAGGCGACGAAGTTCTTATCGAACTTCTCGATGGTACCAGCTTCAAAACCACCGACTTCCTGTCGATGGGCCAGCGCTGCACAGCCGTCTTGCCAATAATCCTCCAGCACGAAGAACGAATCATCGTGCTGGATCAGCCTGAAGACCATTTGGACAACGCCTTCGTCGTCGGAACGCTCGTGAAAGCGATCCGCGCTCGCAGCGGTTCAGCGCAAACGATCATCGCGACCCATAATCCCAACATTCCAGTTCTGGGAGGCGCCGACTGGGTCGGCCACCTTGAGTCGGATGGTGACCGCTGCTTCGTCCAGGTCGCCGGGAGCCTAGATGACGCTGAGATTGTAAATTCCATCACGAACATAATGGAAGGTGGCCGAGAAGCCTTCCAGCGGCGCGCAGCGTTTTATGCCGAGAGTGGCGGTGATGGGCTCTGACATTGCCCGCAAGTTAGAGTCGCGCGACCCGCGCGACAGGCTCGAAGCGGCTCGATACCTGGCCGAACACGCAGACAACAAACAAATTGTCCTTATCGAGAAGGCCCTTGCCGTCGAACCTGTCGCATGGGTGTCCAGCGCCCTTAAGCGCGCACTTCAGCGCGCCCGACCCGATGGTGACGGGCTGCGAATGCAAGAACGAATAGATCTTTCGCCAGATCAAACCGCGCAAATCTACTCTGACGCCCTGGAAGCTACAGCAAAGCAGATCATCCACGAGATCGAGCCGATACTCGGCGCCATCCGTTTGTCCGCCGAAACAGAGATCGGTGATTTCGAAGGGTCAGACACAAAGCGCGGATTGGAACGAATGGAAGCCCTGGTCGCGGCGCTCGCTCGGTTGCGTCAGGCCGCAGGGGCGCCAAAAGTCCAGGAATTCGCTTTAGACCAATGCATTTACGCTTGGATTGCTGAGGAAACGGAGTTGAAACCGGTGAGCGTGTTGCGGGCCGGTCCGCAGCAGACGGTCGTCGAGGGTGACAAAGGCTTGGTAGGCTTGGCGTTCGCCAATGGCCTTCGTAACGCCGTGGACGCAACGCTCGCTCTCGCGGTCGAGAACAAGAAATACCCCGAGATCACCGTCAATTGGGGTGTCACCGACGTCGACGTTTGGGTTGCCATCGTCGACAGTGGAATTGGGTTCCGCGGCAATCTTACGCGCGCATTTGAAATAGGCTCGACAACCAAAGCGGGACATCTTGGCATGGGCTTGGCGACAGCTCAGCAGGCCATGACATCGCTGGGCGGAACCGTCCGCCTTATACCGGGCGAAATCGGAGTTCGGTTTGAGATGCGCTGGCCAAAGGCGACCGCGTAATGCGGGTCTTGCTGGTCGAGGATAACGTCGACTTTGCGCAGGTGATTGAAAAAGCCATTCGGGCAATTCCAGGCTGCGAGCTCGCTTGGAAGCGGAGCAAAGCCAGCGCTCTCGCGGTACTCGATGAAGAGCACTTTGACGTGGTCCTGCTCGATCGACGCATACCAACGGAAGACGGGATTCTCGACGATCACCAGGACCACGGCTGGGCCGTGTTTCAGTTTATCGTGGAGCGCCTACCCGGGACTTCTGTTTGGTTTCTTACCGGGACCGTCGACGCCGACTTTCCAACGGAGGTCCTCAACGCACACAGCCGTCGCGGCGACATCCATGCATGCGGTCGTGAAGATGCGATCTATCAAGTTTTCTGGAAGGACCGGATGACCGACTGTGTCGCTGCCGTCCGGGCATTCCGAGCGGACGTCCAGCACACGGAGGCAATCCACTTAGCGCAGGTCGGAACTCCGGCGAATTTGCGTGCTGAGGAGGAGCGGCTTCTAAGATTGTTCGGTCGATCGCACGGCGGGGCGCGTGTTGAGGTACGCATTCTGCAGGCGGGGCTATCTGGGGCTAGAGTGCTGAGAGTGTCTGTTCTGAATGCAGCGGGCGCCGTCATGATCACATCGGTCGCTCGCATTGGGACACACGGAGAAATCGCGTCAGAGCGCGACAAATATCGAACCGAGATTGTGAAGCTTGCTAATGGGGCGTTTCCGCCGGTCACGGCAGATCTCGATCTGGGCGCGGCTGGGTTCGCGGCAATCTTCTATCAAGTGGTCGGAAACGAAGTCCGGTCACTCTTCGACGAATTGACTGCTGACCCGGCTACCGCTGCCGAGGCTGTGAATCGGCTTTGTGCGGACCAGGCGTCTTGGCGCGGGGCGCGGCAAACGGAAATGGTCAGGGTATCGACCGTGCGGCGAGATCTCATTGGCGACGTGGCCTTGGAGCTCGTCGCACCCTTGCTCGACGGTATCGACATCGCTCCAGTCGAGCTCGTCGAGATTCAAGTCGCGCGATCGGTTCAACATCGTGACCTACACTGCGGCAACGTTCTTTTCGATGCCAACGGGCGCCCTATGGTGATCGATTACCCGGACACAGGCCGGACCGCAGCGTGTCTTGACCCCGTTTCGCTTGAGTTGAGTACCATCTTTCATAAGGACGCACCCGATCGAGCGGGTTGGCCAACGATCCACCAAGCCGAGAACTGGCCTGATTTGGACGGATTTTGCGGAGGGTCGATCTATGAGCCATTTGTAAGAGCTTGCCGAGCGTGGGCCGTCGACGCGGCCGCATCTCAACAGGAGGTTCTCGCGGTCGCGTATGGCTACGCGCTTCGGCAGTTGAAGTATGATGATACGGACAAGGCGCTCGCAAGAGCGATAATTCGCGGCTGCATCGCGCAGCTCCTGGGTGGCGGCTCGACCGACAAAGAATGACGCTCGCTATGAAAGAATACGGGCGCGCTGAGGTCCTCCAAGCTCACCTTGGACTAACCACCTCTGTTGCGACGAAGATTGCGGCTATCCTTAGCTTCGCGGGCGCAATCGAACATTTCGTCGAACGAGCGATTTGGAGGTTGAACGGCATCGATCCGCGCGGGACTAAGCCCGATACCGATGGCAAGGTGATTAGCGATCTGATCGGAATGTTATCGCGTTTTGGCGAAACGCTGGTCGATGAGGATGATCGCACGTTTATTGCAGCCTGGTGCGAAGCGGCTTCCTACGGCTTCACTATACGCCATAACATCGCGCACGGCGTTCCCATCAAGGTCGGTGACACGCTTGCATACATGCGTAATCCGCGGTGGGAGGGAGAGCAGCGAAGGCGTGAGTTCGGCGACTTCTGGGCCGAGCAGGCCTCTGTTGAATTGGTGTGCGACGCTATGGCGGTTCTCTATCGGTCTATTTTCAGCCTTTCAAGAGCCGATGCGAAGATAGAGGATGTCGCGACGCACTCTGCGGTGCGTGCCTTGCGAACGGCGCGGTCTGTTCTTGGTGAGTTCGCCAGCCAAACGTACAATCCGAGTTACGAAAAATATTGATTCTTTGGCGGGCGTTGGCGGGCCTGCGGCTCCTCGCCACTCTGACTACCATTTAGGTTAGATCAAAGATCCGCCTCGGCTTTTAGCGTACGTAAGTCGTCCACGAAGGCGTCACGCATCTTCGTGGTGTAGATGCGTGCAATCTTCCCCTCGTTCTGGCGCGAGACGATCTTTCGAAGGTCAGAAGTCCTCTGCTCCCAGGTAGTGCCGTCTGTCACGAAGAGCAGCGTAGTGTCGTGACGTTTCGCCGCGATGATTGCATCGAGATCGCCGATGATATCGGTCATCTTGGAACCGGTGGCACCATAGCCTTTCACCTCGATCAGAATGCGGGGCCGAAGCTTGTCGGGAATGGCCATGTCGCACTTGGCGGACTCCCCGGCTGCACCTGTGAAGGTGCAACGTGTTTGGTATCCACCTTCGCCGAAAACCTCCTTGACCAACGCCTCGGCAAAGTCCTCCAAGCCCCGGCCCCGCTTCTGCCCCTGGATCGCCGAGCCGCGGCCGGAACGAAGGCGCTCAACTAGGATGTCACTCCAAACAGGCTGGTAGTTCACCGCTTTGGTCATCGCGACCGGCAAGCCCATGGCATCCAAAGCGATGTAGTAGGCGTCGGGGTCAGCTGCATAACGCCTAGCTCCGGAGCCACCGGGCCCTAACGCGCGTCGGAGATCTTCCTCCATCTTGTCCTTAGACTTAGCGAGGAACAGGCGAGCACAAAGGATTGCGGTGTTGAATGGCCCGTCGAACAAAAGCGCGATGTCAGCCGCGTCGTAACGAACTTTGTGTGGCAGGTCGGCGAGCTTTGCGATGGCCGCAGACGCTTCGTCGTCCATCCACTCAACGTCGAGCGGACTCAGATTTGCAAGGATGTCGTCGAGCGACTGGTCGATGACCCTCATGATTGGCCGACTATGAGGTACTCGGTGACGCTGGCGCGCTCGACCCGGCCGTGAGTTCCGAAGTGATAGCGATGGGGCTGCTCGAACACCGAAATCTTGCGCTTGTGTCGCCCCATTAGCTGAACCAGCTGCTCCAAGTCCGGAAACCCGTTTGAGCTATACGACAGCACGATCGTGCTGCGTGAGAAGCGCGCAAACAGTCTGTCGAATGCCTCGACGGCACTGCGGCGGTAACTGAACGGCGTGTGCCGCTTTGCGATCTTCTTCGACTTGGTTGAAGCGTCGATCTCTAGTCCCTGCCAGTAGCAGGAAAGGCCCTCTAGGAAATGGTAGCGTTTGATGTAGCAGTTATCGTCGGCCCTCGGCACGTACGGCGGGTCAAGATACACCAGGTCGACTGATTTCTGCGGAAGCTGGAACACGTCTGAACGAAGCGCGTGGTTCCGACGTCCGTTATCGAAGACAGCGCCATTGAAGACCTCAACCTGCTCCAGGAAGTGCTCTTCCAGAGTTAGGCGAAGATCGCGACGACCATCATCGTAGCGGGACAGGTCTCCGGTAATTGTGAAAACGCCGCGCGGCTGCCGCTTGAGGCAGGATCTGAATAGGGCAGCGAATGCGAGCGCCTGCTCATAAGGGTCATCTAGTTGCCGAATGTTGCCGGAGATCGCATCCAGGAACTTCAGGTCTTCGGGCGTGTAGAAAACGCCCGCAAACGTCTCTTGGATGAACCGGTGAGACCCGCTCTCTGGTGCCAACAACGATTTAATGGCCTTGCCACCCAGCCTTACATGATTGTTCTCGACCAGAGCCCGGCTGATGATGCTCGTGAAGTTAAGGAAGTCGGACGCAACCACGCGGCGGCCCATGGCCTTCATTAGGTAAGCCACGGCTCCAGTGCCCGAGAACGGATCGGCGGCGCTTTCAAAATCGAGCGTGGCGAGCACCTGATGAATCCAAGACAGGAGGCGCTTTTTCGACCCCATGTACCGTAATTCAGGGTACTTCAGTGCTCGCTCGGGGATCACCAACGGTGCTACGTCGCTTACGCCGCCGCGTTTCAGGGCAACGACGTTTCCGGTTGGTGCTCTGGCAGGTTCCATCGCCGGATCATGGCTGAAGGTTCGTCCGGATTGAAGGCCGAACTTGCGAAAATTACGCCGACCTGGATTGAGGCCTCGCCCGGCGCCAAGGGCAAAGGGCCAGACGAACGGGGCATCAGGCGAGCGGCCTCACGGGGTCGCCCCTTTCGGCGCTCAGCGCTTCGAGCAGTACTCGAGGAATTCACATCGGAATGGACGATCGCAATGCGCCCCGGTCTCCCGATGTGGCTCCGACCCCTCGAGCGTGTGCCGAGCCGCGGTAGCGATCGACTTGGTACTCGCGTGAAGGCCGATGGCCTCATCGGTCACGTCGATGTCAACAAAGGTGCGCCGGCGCCAATCGCGAGCACCTGGCCGCATGACTTGCGTCGGTAGTCGGATCGAAGCTCCCGAGAGATTCACGTCGCAGCCGGTCAGGACCCACGTTTGGGCTGCCACATCATGGATGTGGTAAGGCCGCGCTGCTGACGCGTTCTTCACTTCGACTAAGCGCCATGTGCCGTTCTTCTCGGGCTGTAGGATGTCTACCCTGACCACGACTCCCTGGTGCAGGAAGGCGGACTCAAAGAGCGGCCGGCGTAAAGACAGGGCGGAGCGGGTCTCGGCCAGGGCCGCCACCAGGTTCCGAGGATCGGGATCGATTAACACGCCCTTTGCGACTTGCAGGCGCGCGAGCTCACCAATCCGGTGTCCCGCCTCAAACACCTGGCGCGTGCGAGGATCGATTACGCCAACATCTCGGCGGTACACCTGCAGCCAGAGCCGCTTCGCGCAGTGTAGGTAAGTTGTCAGCTTCGACTTCGACAGCCTCACAGCCGGGAGATCGGCCGGCTGCTTCTGTCCATGCTGGTTGCCAGGAAACCTGTGCTGCTGAGCAGAGTCCAGAAGGCGCATTGTCACGCACCGTTTTCATCTGATAAATCAAGAAGTTACTGACATCACCGATTGGGTCGGATCACAGGAAACCAAACTTTTTGAGGCCAGACCCCTTTTCAGCCTGTTTCGGGAACACTAGATGCAACCCCTCAAGCGGCACCGATCGGTTTCGCTGCACTCAAGGCTGCTCCAGCCGCGTTACAATAAGGAGCCTCTATGGCTGACAAGTCCAAAAAAACTGGGCCGAACTTCATGATAGCTGGGCCAAAACAAGACAGCTGGGACGCGACCTCCCTTCGTCACACAATGGGTCTCCCGCCGCTGATCATCAGTCCGCCAGAGCCGGAAAGCCGTTGGGCGAAGAAGTTTGAGCGTGCCGCTCGAGACTGGGAGAAAACGCGGGCAGAGATCGAAAAAGTCGACGGAGAACGCGCGACTGAATTGGTCTGTGATGCGGTGAAGAGGTTCGTGAACGACAAAGGCGAGGTCCGCATGAACTTCCCTTTCGTCGTCGATCACTCTTCCGATCCGTGGCGCGTCCTGCGGGATGCCCTGAAACAGGCATACGCGCTCTTGGTGCGGAGTGCGTTTGGTCCGGCGGGTCAAGCTGTCGCCCTGCAAAGTATCGGCGAACGCCTCATCGACTTCTACGAAGCCCAGAACGACGACAGCGACGCTCGCTTCGCCCCTATCCGGCCGATTGGCCAGTGTCTGCTCGAGCTCGCTGCGCGCCTGCGGCAACCCGCGTGATCGTAACAAGGGTACCGCACGGCGCCGCCGTCCGCCGACAGTCATGGGAGTGACCAGTGTTCGATTTCGACAATTTCCCCTTTCACGAACGGGATTTCGAGACACCACTCTTCAAGGACGTCGCAGACTTCGTCTCCCAGGAGGCGAGGCCCCATATCTTCGTGAACA